>NZ_CADCWS010000194.1 GCF_902806475.1 Candidatus Frankia nodulisporulans | reverse complement strand
GACGGAACCGAACCGGACGGGACGGTGTCGCCGGTCGGGGCTGCGACCAGGTGGCTGGCCGAACTGATCGACGCGCTCGCCGACGTGGCCGGGTCGCCGGCACCCGCGGAGGTCCGGGCCGAACTCGCCGTGCTCAGCGACCTGACCGCACCGGTTCCGGCCGGCCTCGCGGCGACCTCACTGTGGGTCGCCGGTGGTTTCCAGCGCGACATCGCGGCCCGGGAACTCGTCGGTCTGGCCGAGGCGGTCCGCCACGACATCGCGGGTGGGGTGCACGCCCGGCCGACCACGGAGTTCCTCGCCAGTGTCGACGCCGCCCTGGTCAGCGCCGGCCCGCCGACGGCAGCAGCCGCCGCCGCGCCGGCGGGCCAGGTGCTGCCGAGTTCGGCGGTGGAGGGGGTGCTGCGGGCCTGCGCGGTGTCCGACGAGCGCATCACCGACTCGGCGCAGGGATCGATCCTGGCCACCGACCTGGCGCGGATCGTCGCGGTGATGACGTCGTGGCTGGCGGCGGCCCGGTTTTTGCCGCGGCCGATGTGGCCGGTGGCGTTTCTGCTGCGCACCGCGGCCCGGATCGGCTACGAACTGGTCCGCGACATCACGCACCGGCGTCGACGGGTGGTGATCGCCTTCGGGCTGCTGCTGGTGGTGGTCGGCGTCGTGGCCGCGCTGGTCGGCTCCGGGCTGGTGGGAGGGCTCGGTGTCGTGGCCGCGCTGGTGGGGCTGGTGATCGTCGGCGTTCCCGGCTGGCGGCGGCTACCGGGGGGTCTGGCGGTGGCCGCGGCGGGGGCGCTGGTGCTCGTCGCCGCGGCGGGGGCGATCCCCGTCCTGCACGACCCGGCTGTTCGACTGGTTGGGCGACGACGCCGTGCCCTACCTCGCCGACCATCCGTGGGCGTGGGCGCTGGTGTTCCTCGCCCTGGTGGCACCGGGCGGCTGGTCGCTCGGCGAGGCGGTGCTCGCACGCCGCGCTCGGCGCCGGGCGCGGCGGCGGCGTCAGCTCAGGAGACATCCGACCAGCTGAGCGATCCGGTCGGGTCCTGGAGGCAGGTCAGCGGACGGCCAGACGCATCGGGCACGATCCGACCGACATCGGCCTGCTCGCAGATGTTGCCCTGGCGTGGCCGCGTCGGGGCGGAGCTCGGCGCCTCGGTGGCCCACCGCCCGCCGGCGCCGGAGGACTCATCCGGTGCGCAGTAGAGCGCCAGACCGTTGATCGCCGCGGCAGGCCCGGTGTTGCGCCGCGGGTTGCAGGCCTCGCCGAGGAACACCGCGGAGGGCAGCGGAACGGGTGCGGCCGGCCCGCTCGACGTCGCCGCGCCCGGCCCGGCCGCGCCGGACGACCCCCCGCCAGCCGCGGCCGGCGAGCCACCGGCGGCGGACGGTGACGCCCCGCCACCCGCCGGCGCATCCGGGGCGGCGCTGGCCTGGGGCGTGGCCGGACCCGGCGAACCGTCAACTCCGCTGGTTCTGGTTCCACCGACTTCGGCGCCCTGGGTGCCGCTGGCGCCGTCCGGGGCGGTACTGATGGTTGCGCCCGCCTGGTCGGAGCCATCGGCGGCCGATGTTCCCGGGCCGGTGGGATCGGGCGTGGACCCTGCCGGCCCCGGTGAGACGCCCGCGCCCGCCGCCGCTCGGGAGCCGGCCGCCGCCTCGTCCACCGAGGACGCCCCGTCCGAACATCCGACCAGCGCGACGAAGAGCAACCCGGTCGTCACGACCGTGACGGCCAGGCGGGCGCGTGCCTGCACAGCGCACACGGCGAACCTCCCGTCGCAGGTCGGGAGTGGACTCCTACCCCGGATCGGGACGGGCTGACCCGGTCCTGCGATTCAGCTTAGGTACCGTCGCGGTCATCTCGGGCAGCTTCGGCCGAACCGGGCCATCGCGCTCACCCGCCGCCGTCGCGCCGTCGCGCCTGGCTCGCCCGGCTCGTCACCACGCCGCCCGGATGGCCGTCCGGGCTTCCGGGCTTCCGGTGAGACCGTCAGGCGGCCGATTCGGTAACGGGTTTGAGGGCGCCATCGGCGGCCATCTCCAGGGCGACCTCCTCGAGCGGGACGGCGGCCCGCGGCGCGACCGGCACGTTCGGCGCCTGGGTGCCGAGCTCGACCCAGCCGAGGAGTTCCTCGCCGGCGCGCAGGCCGAAGGCCGCCCGCACCGGTGCGCTGTCCAGCAGCGGAACCGACTTCCAGGCGGAGGCGACCCCGACCGCGTGGGCGGCCAGGCAGATGTTCTGGGCGGCCGCGGCGGCCGAGGCGTCCTGCTCGGCGACGGGCACCCGGGCCTCGACCCGGGCGGCGATGACGGCGATCAGCGCCGGTGAGCGGGTGGCCTTGCCGGCGGCCTTGCGCACGATCGGTTCAGGCAGGCCACCGACGGCCTCGGCGGCGGTGGTGATCGCGGCGGCCAGCGCCGTGCGAGCCTCGCCGCGCACGACGACGAACCGCCACGGCCGCAGCATCTTGTGGTCGGGGGCGGTGGTGGCCGCGCGCAGGATGGCGGTGAGCTGGTCGGTGCTCGGCCCGGGTTCGACGAGCCGGGTCGCGGTCCGACGCGTCAACAGGCAGTCGAGTGCGTCCACGTGAACTCCTTCTCCGAGGGCTTTGGTGCTGATGGGCGGGCTTCGGGGCTGGTGGGCGGGCTCGGATGCGGGCGGCCCCGGTCGCCCCGATTTTAGTGAGGCTACCTCATGATGAGGATGGATACCCTAAGATATCCTTACCGTCACCATAACTGAGGAGGCCGCGCGGATGCCGCCACCGGACACCGGCGACGAGGTCGTGGATCTCGTACTGGCCGCCGGCCATCGCGTCCGCACCGCCGTCGACGAGGCGCTACGGGCCGGCGTCGGCCTCACCCTGCGCCGATTCAAGATCCTCACCCTGCTCGCGGAGACGGGGCCCTGCCGACTGCGCGATCTCGCCGACGCCGTGCGGGTCGCCCCGCGCACGATGACCGCCACGGTGGACGAGCTCGAATCGGCCGGTCTGATCGAGCGCCGAGCCCATCCGCACGACCGGCGCGCGGTGCTGGTGGCCCTTACGTCCGCCGGCCGGCTGACCCTCGACGAGGGTCGGCGACACCGCGGCGAGGCTGTGACGGGAATCACCCGTCATCTGGACGCGGCGCAACGTGCCCAGCTCGCGGAGTTGCTGACCTCGCTCGTCAACAGCGCCGCGCCAGCCCGCATACCTGGAGCGGCGAATGACGGGCTACCGTAGGTGATGTCCCGTTCGGACCATCCGCCGGGAGGTTCCCGTCACCCCCGTCGTCCGGATCGAACGCCTGGCCAAGCGATACGGGTCTCACCATGCGGTCCGCGAGATCAGTTTTACCGTGCGCGAGGGAACCGTCACGGGCTTTCTGGGTCCGAACGGCTCCGGTAAGACGACGACGCTGCGCGCACTGGTGGGCCTGGTGACGCCGAGTTCCGGGCGGGCGGAGGTGTTCGGCCGATCCTATCGGGAGCATCCCGACCCGGCCCGGTTGGTCGGTACGGCGCTGGGCCCGGCGTCCCACCCGCGGCGCACCGCCCGTGACCAGTTGACCGCGCTGGCCATGCCGCTGCGCGTCGGCCGTCATCGGGTGGACGAGGTGCTCGCCACCGTGGGGCTCACCGCGGCCGCCGACCGACGCACCGGCGGGTACTCGCTGGGCATGCGTGGGCGACTGGCGCTGGCCTGCGCCCTGCTCGGCGACCCGGCCCTGCTCGTGCTGGACGAACCGCACGGCGGCCTCGACCCCGACGGCATCCGCTGGCTGCACGACTTCCTGCGCGACTGGGCGGCACGGGGGCGCACGGCACTGCTGTCCAGCCACGCGCTGGCCGACGTCGCCCGCACGGCCGACCACGTCGTCATCATCAACGCGGGTCGGGTCGTGCTGGACGTGCCCACCGCGGAGCTCGACCAGGCGCTCGTGGCCGACGCCCCGGCCGCCGACACCGGACGGGTCGAGGTCCGGGCGGCCGAGGCCGGCCGGCTCGCCGACCTGCTCGCCGCCGAGGGTCTCTCGCCGCGCTGGTCCGGCCCCGACGGGCACACCCTCGTCCTGCCCACCGGCACCGCCGAACTCGTCGGCCGGCTCGCCGCCCGGCACGGGATCGCCCTGGTCGAACTGCACACCCGCGCCCCCGACCTGGCCGATGTCTACTTCTCCCTGACCGGTCCGGGATGAGCGCCATGGACAGGGTCGACGAGACGCGGGCACACCTCGAGGAAAGCTCCACAGCCACAGCCAGGACGGCGGGAGGGGCAGCGGGAACGGCAGGGGCCGGGTCGACGGGCGGTGCGGGGATCGGGGTGCTGGCGCGGACCGAGGCGTTTCGGATCGCCAGCGGCCGCTGGCAGCCGATCGCCCTGCTGGCCGCCGTCGTCGTGCAGATACCGCCGATGCTGTGGGCGAGCCAGGACGCGGTGATCGCCTACAACGGGCTGCGCGCCCGCTCGGGGCTGTCCACCGCCTACGCGACGATGGCGCTGGGCATCATCGTCGCCACCCAGGGCTATCGGTATCGCACCGCGGACCTCACGTTCCTGGTCGTCCCGCACCGCCACCGGGTCGTCGTCGCGCAGGCGCTGGTCGTCGGCGCCGTCGGCGTGGCACTGAGCGCGGTGCTGTTCGCCGGGTGGCTCGCCGTGGGCGTGCTGCGCCACGGGGCGGCCGGGATGCGTCTCGACCAGCCGGGTCGGCTGCTCGTCGCCTACGCGGTGGTGGCGCTGACCGTGGCCGCGGCGGCCGCGCTCGGGGTGGGGCTCGGCACGATCCTGCGCGGGTCGGGTGTCGCCCTGCTCACCCTGATCGGCGCGGGGGCGTTCGAGCTGGCGTTCGACGGCGCGCGTTTCCACGGTCCGGCGACCGCGGTGCTCGGGGTGCTGGCCTGGCCGACATCCGAGCTGGAGGGCACCTCGCTGGTCGCCGCGGTCGGCTGGGGCGGGCTGGCCCTGGGCGGTGCGCTGCTGGCGGTGCGACGGGACCTCGCGACATGATCGGCGGCACGCGCCCCAGCAGAGCCCCCGGTGCGATGTGGGACGGATCACCTCTGACGCGTCGAGCCGACGCATCAGCCACCGCGTCGGAGCTGGATCGGCCTACCATCCCGCACATGGTCCCGTGCCCGACCTGTGCGGAGGAGAACCCGGAGCGGGCGCGCTTCTGCTCCGAGTGTAGCAACCCCCTACCCAGCGCCGGCAGCGGCACGCGCAAAACCGTCACCATCATGTTCGTCGACATCGCCCGATCCACCGACATGGGCGAGAAGATCGACTCGGAGCCGCTGCAGCAGGTGACGTGGCAGTTCTTCACCACCGTCCGGGAGGTCATCTACAACCACGGCGGCTCGGTGGAGAAGTTCATCGGGGACGCGGTGTTCGCCGTGTTCGGCATCCCCGTCCTGCACGAGGACGACGCGCTGCGCGCCGTGCGTTCGGCGCTGGACATCCGCTCGGCCATGGAGGCGCTCAACGCCGACCTGCAGCAGCGCTGGGGCCTGCGGCTGCGGGTGCGGATCGGGATCAACACCGGGGAGGTGACCGTCGCCGGCGGGGGCGTCACCGGCGACGCGGTCAACGTCGCGTCCAGGCTCGAAAGCGCATCCCCGCCCGACGAGATCCTCATCGGCAACTCGACCTACCGGTTCATCCGGCACAGCGTGACCGTCACCGCCCTCGACCCGCTGGTCGTCCAGGGCAAACGGGAGCCGCTACAGGTCCACCGGCTGACCGGCCTGGTCGACCCGACCGCCGGCCCCGGCAGCCGCGCCCCGGTGCTCGGCTTCACCGCCCCCGTCATCGGCCGCAACCGGGAACGTCGCCGGTTGCAGGACGCCTTCGAGGCGGTGGTGGAGGAACGCACCTGCCATCTGTTCACCGTTTTCGGCTCGGCCGGCATCGGCAAGTCGCGGATGGTCGGCGAGTTCTGCGCGTCGCTGGCGCCGCGGGCCACCGTGCTCACCGGGCGTTGCCTGTCCTACGGCGAGGGCATCGCCTACTGGCCGCTGATGGAGATGGTGCGCCAGGCCACCGGCCTGTCCGCGGACGAAAGCCCACCGGATGGCCGGCGCCGGCTACGTGAGCTGCTCGACGGCGTCGGCCAGGCCGCGGAGATCGTCGAGGCGCTCGCCCCGCTGGTCGGCCTCGGTGGCGCCGAACTCGGCCCGCAGGAGAGCTTCTGGGCGGCCCGGTCGTTCTTCCAGGCGCTGGCGGCCCGCCGTCCACTGGTGTTGTGGTTCGACGACGTGCACTGGGCCGAGCCGGCCCTGCTCGATCTGATCGAGAACATCGCCGACTGGTCCCGGGACGCCCCGATCATGCTGCTCTGCCTGACCCGCCAGGAACTGCTCGAGGATCGCCACGGCTGGGGCGGCGGCAAGTTCAACACCACGTCGATGCTGCTCGCGCCGCTGACCGAGGCCCGCTGCCAGCGGCTGATCCGCAGCCTCATGGGTTCGGACGACCTCGACCCGGCGCTGGTCAACCGGATCACCATGTCGGCGGCGGGCAACCCGCTGTTCGTCGAACAGATGGTCGCCGCCCTCGTCGACGACGGGCTGCTGCGCCGTGAGGGCAGCCGTTGGATCGCCACCGGCAGTCTGCGTAACGTCACCGTGCCGCCGACGATCTCCTCTCTGCTTGCCGCCCGCCTCGACCGGCTCGACCCCGCCGAACGCCGGGTGCTGGAGCGGGCCGCGGTCGCCGGTGAACGGTTCTACCTGGACGCCGTCATCGACCTGTCCGACCCCGGTGAACGTCCGATGGTCGCCACGCACTGCCTGAGCCTGGTCCGCAAGGAACTCGTCCACCCCGATCGTTCCGACCTGCCCGGGGTGGAGGCGTACCGGTTCCTGCATGTGCTGCTGCGCGACTGCGCCTACGAGTCGACGTCCAAGCGTCGGCGGGCCGAGCTGCACCAGCAGTTCGCGCAGTGGTTGCAGGCCCGGCTCGTCGGCGGGCCCGGCGAGCATGACGAGCTGGTCGGCTACCATCTGGAGCAGGCCTACCGGTTCCGGGTGGAGATCGGCCTGCGCGGGCCGGAGACCACCGAGCTCGGCCGTTCGGCCGCGACCTGCCTGATCGAGGCCGCCGACCGGGTCCGCCAGGGCGATGAGACCAGCGCCGCCCAGCTGCTCAAGCGGGCGATCACCCTGCTGCCCGAGATCGATCCGCTGCGGTTGCGCGCCGAGATCGACATCGGCTGGGCGCTGTTCTCCTTCAGCCGCCACTCCGACGCCGAACGCATCCTGCGGCAGGTCAGCGAGCGGGCCCGCCGGGCCGGTGAGGACGGGCTACGCGCCCACGCCCGGCTCGCCCACCTGCGGGTGCTGTTCGCCACCGACCCCGAGGGCCTCGTCGCTTGCGATGTTCGTCCGTTCCGGTGACGACGTCGGCGCGGCGCTGGCCTGCCGCGGTCAGGCCAGCGCCTACTTCGCCGCCGGTCAGTTCGCCGCCGCCGAGCAGGCGATGGAGAACGCGGTCCGGCACGCCGAGGAGTCCGGGGTGCCGCGGGCCGCGCAGTCGCTGCGCCGCGAACTCGCCCTGCTGGCCAGCCTCGGCCCGCGTCCGGTCGCCGCCAGCCGGGCCCACGCGACCCTCGCCCTCGACGCCGCCGGCGACGACCGTGCCCTGCGCCGGGCCCTGCTCGCCCAGCTCGCCGTGCTCGCCGCGATGGCCGGTGAACTCGAGGACGCCCGCATCCACCTCAAGGCGGCCGAGGAGATCGTCCACGACCTGCGTGGTCCCCGGGTCGACCCGCATCACGGCGGTTTCGTCGCCGCCCGGGTCGCCCTGCTCGCCGACGACCTGACCGTCGCCGAACGCGAACTGCGCCGCAGCTGCCGCGCCCTGTCGCAGCTCGGTGAACGCGCCATGTTCGCCAACCGGGCCGCCGCGCTCGCCGATGTGCTTGTCCGCCTCGGCCGGGTGGACGAGGCCGGCAAGTACGTCACGCGTTGCCGGGACGCCGCCGCCGCCGACCAGCTGCCCGCCCAGGCCGGCTGGTGCGGTGTGCACGCCCGCCTGCTGTCGCTGCGCGCCCGGCACGCCGAGGCGCTGCGCTTCGCCGACACCGCCGTCGACCTCGCCGCCCGCACCGATGACCTCGACGGCCAGGCGCACGCGCTGCTGTCCCGGGCCGAGGTGCTCTACCGGGCCGGACGCAAGGACGACGCCGCCGAAAGCATGGAACAGGGCATCAACCGCTATCTGACCCGCGGCAACGTGGCC
>NZ_CADCWS010000193.1 GCF_902806475.1 Candidatus Frankia nodulisporulans | reverse complement strand
GGCGAGCGCGACCCGGCCCGGATGGCGCACCGCCGCGTCCGCCCCGGGTAGCGGTACCGGCCGCAGATGGGCGATCCGGGTGGCGACGGCGACGTCCGGCCCGACCAGCAGCGCCTCGCCACCCCAGACCGTCGCGTCCAGCCCGTGGCCGGTGCCGTCGAACGCGAAGCCGAGGATCCGCTGGCCGAGGCGGCCGTGTTCGGCGAGCAGCGCCGCGACGTGCGCGTGGTGGTGCTGCACGAACGTCGGGTGCCGCCCGAGTCCGGATGTCGCTGGCAGCCGGGCCGCGGCCTGGACGGCCCAGGCCCGGGTGGCGTAGCCGGGATGCGGGTCGGCGGCGAACCGGCGCACCGTCGTCGCGTACAGCCCGCTGAGGTGGACGGTGGCCCGTTCGAAGGCGTCCAGCATCTCGAGGCCGCCCAGATCACCGACGTGCTGGGACAGGATGGCCCGCCGGTCGACGGTCAGGCAGCTCACGTTCTTGCCGTCGCCCCCGACGGCGAGCACACCGGGGACCGCCCGCGGCAGCGGCACCGGCAGCGGCACCTGGCCGCGGGCACGCCGCAACGTGATCACCCGGTCGCCGTCGCAGCGCACCACCGAGTCGTCGCAGGGCACCAGGATCGGCCGGTCGTGGGTGAGGATGGCGTCGGCCAGCCCGGTGAGCCGTTCGGCGGCCGTCGCGTCGTCGTGGCAGATCGGTTCGCCGCCGCGGTTGGCGCTGGTCATCACGAGCACCGTCGGCGGTGCGACCCGCGCCGCCCGGACCGGGGCGAACAGCAGTTCGTGGAGCGGTGTGTACGCCAGCATCACCCCGATCAGCCCCGTCTCCGGTGCGACCCGCGCGGCGAGGACGATCGGTGCGGCCGGGGAACGCAGCGCCGTGGCCTCGGTCGGGGACAGCCGGGCGAGGCCCGCCGCGGTCGCGAGGTCGGGGACCATCACGGCGAACGGTCGTTCGGGTCGGCCCTTGCGCACGCGCAGCCGGGCCACGGCCGCGTCGTCGTCGGCGGCGCAGGCCAGGTGGTAGCCGCCGAGCCCCTTCACCGCGACGATGCCGCCGGCGGCGAGTGTGCGCTGCGCCGCCTCCAGCGCCGCGTCGGTTCCCAGCACCGCCTCGTCCGCTGTCGGCCCGGCTCGTCCGGTGGGCGGGTTGTCGTCACCGGCGAGGGGGAGATAGCGCAGCCGGGGGCCGCAGTCGGGGCAGCAGATCGGCTCGGCGTGGAAACGTCGGTCACCGGGGTCGGCGTACTGGGCGGCGCAGCGCGGGCACAGCGGGAAGTGGGCCATCGTGGTCGCCGACCGGTCGTAGGGCAGCGCGGCGATGATGGTGAACCGGGGACCGCAGTTGGTGCAGCTGATGAACGGATGCCGGTAGCGCGGGTCGGCCGGGTCGAACAGCTCCCGCCGACAGTCCGCGCACAGCGCCGCGTCCGGTGGCACCTGCGTGCGCGGACCGCTCGCGGCCCGGCTCGCCACGATCCGGAACCCGGGCCCGCCGGTGGCCATGTCCTCGTCCTCGTGTGACGGCCCGGCGAGCTCGGTGACGGTGACCCGGTCGACGCGGGCCAGGGGCGGCGCCGGGTCGGTCAGACGGCGCAGGAACTCGGCGATGTCGGCGGGGGCGCCGTCCACCTCGGCCACGACCGAGACGGCGTCGTTGCCGACGAACCCGGCCAACCGCAGGGCGCGGGCCAGGCGGTACACGTGCGGGCGGAAACCCACACCCTGCACCACACCCTGCACCACACCCTCGACCACGATCCGCCGCCGCACCCGGGGTGTGGTCGAGGGCGCTTCGGTGATCAAGGCCCGCGCTCCCAGAGGATGACCCGGTTGTTGCCCGAGTCGGCGACGGCGAGGCGTCCGCCGTGCAGGGACAGCCCGTACGGCCAGCAGAAGGTGTCCGGGCAGACGCTTGACCAGCGGTTCTCACCGGTGTCGGCGAAACTCGGCTGGCCGAGGACCACGCTCGCCGACGACGCGGGACGCCCCCCGGCCCACGGGTCCTCCCAGAGCAGGACACGGTTGTTGGCGGTGTCGGCGACGGCGAGCACCGTGTCGTCGCAGTCGGCCGCGTACGGGAACCGCAGCCGGTCGGGACGGCCGGGGGCGTAGGGCGTCTCGGTGCAGGTCACCGCGTCGGGCTGGCCGAGGACAAGGTCCGCGTCGGTGTCGACGCCGGGATGCGGCGTCCAACCGAGCAGACGCTGGTCGCCGGCGTCGGCGACCAGCAGACGATCGTCGGTCCCGGTGATGTCGTGCGGCCAGCGGAAGCTCGCGGGGCCGGGGGCGCCGCCCCGGTTGTCCGCGTGGGCGCTCGGGTCGGGCTGGCCGAGGACCAGGTCGGGGGGTGTGTCCGGGGAGGTCGGCAGACCGTCCGACCAGCCGAGTACCCGCCGGTTGCCGGTGTCGGCGACGTAGAACCGGCCGCCGACGAGGGCGATCCCGAACGGCCAGTACAGCGACGTCGGCCCGCACTGCCCGCCGCTTCCGTCCGGTCCGCCGCGGTTGGGGGCGACGCTGGTCGCGTCGGGCTGGCCGAGGACCAGGTCGGGTGCGACGTCGTGGGTGGTGGGCACCGTGTCCCAGACGAGCAGCCGGTGATGCCACGCGTCGGCGACGACGAGCCGTCCGTCGTCGGTGACCAGCACCCCGGTGGGGAGCCGCAGGCCGCGGCGCGGTCCGCGGCCCCCGGCCGCCGGCCCCTCGCTGTGCGGGTCGGGCTGGCCGAGGACGACGTCGGCCGGCGCGCCGTCGAACCGTGGGCGGTGCGCCCAGATCAGCACCCGGTGGTTACCGGTGTCGGCGACGACGAGCAGGTCGTCGCCGAGCCACACCCCGCGCGGCGCGTACAGGCCGGTCAGCGAGGGCCGCGCCGAGGGCAGAGCCAGCCCTCCGGGCGCCGGGGCGCCCAGCCAGACCGCGGGCGTCCAGTCGTGGGGAGGGCTGAGCGCGCCGTCGGCGGCGGCGACCGTCACGTGGCGCGGGCCTGTGTCGCCCACTGGGCGAGTTCGTCGAGCAGGGCGTGCACGACCCCGGCCTCGTCGGTGGAACCGGACCGGGCGAAGACGTCCTCGGCTTCGGTGAGGGCCTTCACCGCGGGTTGCAGGGCACCCAGATGCGCCAGCGCGTTGCCCTGGCCGGCGAGTGCCCGGGCGTAGCCGATCGGATCGGTCCGCTCGTCGCGGGCGGCCACGACCTGGGAGAACCGGCCGGCGGCCTCGACCAGGTTCTCCCGGCGATGCTGCGACGGCGCGTACACCAGCGCGTTGGCGAGGTTGAGCTGGGCGCTGGCCCAGCGCTGCGGATGGGTCCGCTGGGGTGTAGACGGTGAGCGCGGTGCGCAGACCCTGGATCGCGACGCCGATCCGCAGCTGGTCGGAGGTCTGGGTCATCGGGATCGCCAGGTACGCGGTGGCCAGGTTGACCTGGGCCGCGGCGAACACCTCCGGCGCCGAGTCGAGGGTGACCAGGCGCAGCACCGCCAGGTACTGCTCGATCGCCGGGCGCAGGCCCTCCGCGTCCTCGCTGGCCCGCTGCTGGTAGGCGGAACCCAGGGACAGGCGCAGTTCGGCGCGGGCCAGGACGAGATCGGTGGCGTCCAGGGCCTCGCCGGCGGCAACCAGGTCGGCGAGTACCGCGTCGGTCGGCCCCTCAAGGCCGTGGCGCAGGTCGGCGGCGGCGGACCGCAGCTGCGCGGCGAGGCCCGGGCTGACCGGTGCGGCCGCCTCGTGGGCCTGGTTGAGCTGGCCCACCGCCCGCTGCGGCGCGTCCCCGGACATGGACGCCGCGGCGAGTGTGGCGTGCACGAGCGCCGCGATCTCGCCGGTCTCGTCGGTGAGCGTCGGCGGTTCGGCGAGGGCGCCGTTGGAGAAGCGCACCACGTCGACGAGCACACCGATCTCGGGTCCAAGCGCGGCGCGCAGCGCGGCCGGGTCCTCCACCGGAGGTCCCGCCGGGCGCAGGACGAACCGGTTGTAGCGGTCGATCGGGTCGTCGCCGACCAGCAGGTCCGCGGCGGCGGTGAGCTCGCCGCGATGGGCCAGTTCCAGCGCCCGCAGCCGTGGCGGCCACACCGCCGGGACGCGGCCACACCGCCGGGACGCGGCCGGCGGCCAGATCGCGGCGCACCGCCGCCGCCTCGTCGTCGTCGCCGGGGACGAGCAGGTACCCGGCGGGCAGCGGAAACACCCCGACCGGCTGCGGCCGCGCCAGCGCTGTCGGCCCGGTCGGCGTGGTCGGTGCGGTTGGTTCGGTCGGCTCAGGCATCGTGGTCACCGGCGGTCAGGTCGACCGACGTCGCCAGGTCGTTCAGGATCATGGTCTGTACTCGTTCCATCGAGCGGCGCACGGCCGGGGTGAGGTCGGCACCGGGATCGAGGCATCCGGCCTCGATCAGGTAGACGACGATGTCCGTCGGAAAGTCGGCGCCGAGCAGCCAGCGGGCGAACACCAGCGCCTGGTCCCAGCGCACGGCGTGCGGCTGCGGCAGGGTGGCCAGCGACGGCGTGCCGACAGGCGGCGTGCCGGCGGACGGCGGGTCGGCGGCGACGAGCTGGTCGGCGGGCACCCGGTGGATGGTGCCGGGGGCGGCACCGGTGCGGGCCGCGTCCACGATCAGCACCCGGCGGGCGCCGCGCATCGCGAACGCGGTGTCCAGGCCCGCGGTGCCCCCGTCGACGAGGCGGACGTCCGCCGGCACCCCCACCGCGGCGAGGTGGCGGATGAGCACCGGGCCGACCCCGTCGTCGCCGCGCAGCAGATTGCCGCAGCCGATCACGGTCGCCGTCCACGACGGTGGGGCGATTCCCGGCGGGTCCAGCAGCGCCGCGAGCCCAGTGGGCGCGTCGGCGGCAGGCCCGTGACCGGGGGGCGCGCCGGCGGCCGGCTCGGCGGTCACACCGTCTCGTTCAGGACGAAGCTGGAAAGCTCCCTGCCCGTCCGGCCGTTGTAGGCGTGCACCGTGCAGACCAGGCAGGAGTCGAAACTGCGGGCCACATGGCCAAGCTCGACCGGGTCGGACGGGTCGGTCACCGGCGTGCCGACCAGCGCGGACTCGATCGGTCCGGGGGTGCCGTCGCCGTCGCGGGGGCCGATGTTCCACGCCGTCGGGGTGATGACCTGGTAGTTCGCGATCCGGCCGCGTTCCAGGACGATCCAGTCCGCCAGCGACCCGCGGGCGGCCTCCGTCGCGCCGAAACCTCGTCCGTCGGCGCGTTCGGTCGGCGCGAGGTGGAACGGTTCGTGCAGGTCGATCTGGTCGAGCCAGCCGCGGACCCAGCGGTAGTAGCGGGCGGCCTCGTGCATCCGGGCCAGCAACCGGACCATCACCGACGAACCGATGGTGGCCAGGATGTCGGCGAACAGCGGGTCGTCGTCCTGATGCGGGGCGGCACCGGGGGCGGCGGCGGCGACCCGACGGGCCAGCGGGCCGGCCTCCAGCGGAATCGGACCGAGACCCGGCACGTCGTAGCGGGGGGACTTCGCCCAGCTGTACTTGCCGTCGGCTTGGGCGCGTTCCGGGTCGACGGGCACCGTCTCGCCGTCGAACGGGTGGTAGGCCGACGTGCCCTGGTAGTACGAGTGGGTGACGTCCTCGCGGACCCGGGCCTGGTCGAACGGGAAGTGCGCCCCGCCGGCGTAGATGCCGCCGCGGCCGATCAGCGCGTCGTTTCGGCCGTCCACCGTGGGCTGGCGGTAGAGGTCGGGGTCGAAGTAGGTGCCGGTGGCCAGGTAGTTGCCGGGGCCGGCGCCGTAGCGGTCCAGGCCGATGTCGAGGCAGTAGCGCAGGAAGAAGCCGCAGTCGCTGTCACGGTGCGAGGCGCTCTCGTCCAGCCAGGCCAGGATGTCGGCCCAGCTGCGGTTGGCCAGCCACCGGTTGACCGAACAGCCAAGCCAGCGCTGCTCGAGCCACTGGGACTTCCAGTGTTCGAGGATGGCGGTGGCCCGGGTGACGTCCGCCAGTGTCGGCGCGCAGATCACCCCGCCGGGCACCATGAAGCTCGAGTGCGGCCACTGCCCGCCGAAGAGCGCGTACACCTCGATCGGCCCCGCGGACAGGGCCACACCCGGCCCGTAGCTCGTCCCGGTGAACGGGGTGAACCGGCGCACGGCCTCGGCGTACAGCGGCGAGCCGGCGTACCGCTTGTTGGTCAGGTCGATCGCGAACAACGCGTAGAAACACCGCGGAATGCTCTGCAGCGTCTCGCAGGCCTGCGCGATGTTGCGGATCAGTGTGGCGTTGCGCGGCAGTTCGGTCTGCCAGGCGACGTCAAGGGCGTAGGCGGCCTTGAACAGATGGCTGCCGCCGCAGATCCCGCAGATCCGCGGTGTGACGATCAGGCCGGCCTGCGGGTCCTTGCCACGCAGGATGATCTCGAAACCACGGAACATCGCCGCCGAGGTCCAGGCTTTGCTGACCACCCCGTCGTCGATCGTGACCCGCACGTCCAGGTCGCCCTCGACCCGTCCCATCGGGCTGACGTTGAGATCGACGGTCGTCATCGGTGCGTCTCTTCTCGTGTGTGGCTGGCCGGATCAGACGACGAACATGTCCTTCTTCGACCAGGACGGGGCGCCGATCCGGGCGGCGGCGGCCTGACCCAGGTAGCTCAGGTGACCGGCCCCCTCGGGAACCTCCCGCGGGATGACACCGGCGACCTTCTGTGTACGGAACACCGTGCCGGGCGCGAGATCGAAGAACGGGAACTCGGGTTCGGTGCAGCCGATGCACGGCATCCCGGCCCGGGTCTTCGACGACTGCCGGTTCCACAGGATGCGGTTGCAGGGGGAGCGGGTCATCGGACCGCGGCAGCCGAACTCGTAGAACAGGCAGCCCTGGCGGGTGCCCTCGCCGAAGGCGACCGTCGACTGCTTGTACTCGAAGTACCCGTTGCGGGTGCAACCGGAATGGGTGAACGACGTGAAGAACGTCTGCGGCCGGTGCAGGTCGTCGAGTCTGATGTCGGCGGCCCGGCCGGTGGCCAGCGCGACCAGGATCTGGGTGATCCAGTCCGGATGCGCCGGGCAGCCGGCGATGTTCACCACCGGCAGCCCGGCCCGCGACCGGAAGTCGGCGCCGAGGAAGCCGCCGGGGTCGCGGCGGTGGAACTGCAGACCGGTGGAGTCGGTCGGGTTCGGCGCGGTGGCCGGTAGTCCGCCGAAGCTCGCGCAGTCCCCGACCGCGACCACGACCTGCGCCTGGGCGGCCAGATCACGCACCCAGTCCTGCATCGGCCGGTCGGCGAACACGTCGTAGGTGCCACGTCCGCCCGGACCGCGGATGACCGACCCCTCGAACACGAAGATGTCGACGGGACGTTCCCCGCGGGCGCAGTCCCAGAACAGCGACCGGGCCGTCGCGCCGGTCTCGAGCCCCAGCGACGGATGCCAGACGAGGTCCAGCCCGAAATCGGTGATCAGGTCGATGACGGTGGGTTCCTCGGCGTTGAGGAACGACATGGTGTTACCGCTGCACGCCCCGCCCTGGAACCAGAGCACGGATGACATCGGCGGTCCTTCCTCCCGGCCCGACCAAGCTGCCGAGGTGCCTGCTGGCATCGGCACGGCGACGGTATGCGTCCGCGGCGGACCCGCAGATAGGTCGTGTGCGGACGCTGCCACCTATGCGGGGTGACGTTTGGCGACCGGCGCCCGAACGGTGAGAGTGGAGTCCGGTCGGTGCCGTACCGGCCAGCGCCGCCGCGCTCTCGCGGGACGCCCGGCAACGGAGCCGACGGGAGGCACGGGACGTGCACGAGCTGTCGATCTGCCGGTCCGTCGCCGACATCGTCGCCCGCCATGCCGGCGGACGGCGGGTGAGCGTGGTCCGGTTGCGGGTCGGCGCGCTGCGCCAGGTCGTCCCGGACACGCTGATCGCCTGCTGGGAGTGGGCCTGGGCGAGCCATCCGGACGGCGCGGTGCTGGCCGGATCGGTCCTCGAGGTCGATCACGTGCCCGCCCGGGTGAGCTGTCGGGCCTGCGGGGCGCACGGCGTGCTGGTGCGGCCGTTCGTCGCCTGCGCCACCTGCGGCGCCGACGCCGGCCACCTCGACCTGACCAGCGGCGAGGAGTTTCTCGTCACCTCCTTCGAGCTGGCCCCGGCCGACCTGGCACCGACCGACCTGGCACCGACCGACCTGGCACCGACCGACCTGGCATCCGGCGAACATGTGCCGAGTGCGCCGACGCCCAGCGAACCGGCGCCGAACGCGCCGGCGGAGG
>NZ_CADCWS010000192.1 GCF_902806475.1 Candidatus Frankia nodulisporulans | reverse complement strand
TGTGACGCGTCTTGTAGGGGTCGCGGGTGTGCAGGGCGCATACGGGTCGTTGTGGGGCTGTTCGTGTCCGATATGCCCCCCACGGCGACCCGTGTAGGCAGATCTTGCTGGAGGCTGGTCGCGGGGTGTGGTGGAACGGCGCAGGTGTGATGCTCCGGCCGTCGTGGCAGGAGCCGGCGGGGGTCTGGGTCGGCGCGCTTCGGGCGGATCGGTGGAGTTGTCGGAGGTGGGTGGGAGGGTCCGGGTGCGTCGGTTGGGTGAGGTCGTGTAGCGAGTGAACTCGATACACATCCGATCGGGGTTGGCGTGTGAGGCGCGGGGTCCGGCTGCTTCGGAGGGGGAGATGGCGCCGTGGTGACGCGAGCTGGTCAGGGCGGGCTGTTTCCTTCGAGTGAAGGCGTTGCGGCCACGCCCGCATCGGGGGGTGCGAGCGCGGGCGGCATGGGTGCTGCTGGCGGGGCTGGGGCTGGTGGGGGCGGCGGTGCGTCCGGGCTGTCGGCGGAGCAGCTGCTTGACCAGGCCCAGCCCGTCCTGCTGCGCGGCGACACCCGCCGGCTGGACCCGTACTTCCTCGCCGGCTGCCTCCAGGCCGCGGGACATCGCGCGGACGCCACGGCGACGGCCCGTACCTCCGCGCGGCCCGCCGCGGCCACGGCCTCCCTCGTCGGCGGAGACCTCCACCGCGTACGAATTCCAGTCCTGGAGCTTGCCGACCAGCGGGAGCTGGGTGCCGACCAGCGGCAGCTCGCCGCGCTCGAGGCGGCCATCCGCACCATCGACAACGTCGGGTCCGAGCTGCTCAGACTGCGCTATCTCAGCTTCACCGACCACCGACTCCCCCCGGCCGACGGACCGCCCGAGACGCTCTGACGAGCTCCACCCGGACGGCTCCACACATCGGATGGGCATCTGGGGCATGCATCCCCTGATGGGAGGTTCGTCCGTGCGAGAATAGTCCGGCGATCTGCGGGGTGGGGGTTGATCCGATGAGTCAACGTCGGCTGATCGACCGGCAGTACGAGCTGGACGCGCTACCGCTGGCCAAAGGCGGAATGGGCGAGGTCTGGACGGGCCGGGATGTGAAACTCGACCGGGAGATCGCGGTCAGGTTCGTCCGCTTTCCCGATGGCCAGACCGATCAGGATCTGGTGCGCCGATTCGTCCGCGAGTCACGGATCACCGCCCGGCTCGTGCATCCCGGGGTCCCGGCCGTCTATGACGCGGGCATGCACGACGGGCGTCCCTATCTGGTCATGCAGCGGGTGCATGGCATCAGCGTCGCGGATCTGGTCGCCGAGGCCGGGGCCCTGCCGATCGGATGGGCGGCCGCGATCGGCGCGCAGGTCGCCTCCGTGCTGACCGTCGCGCACCGGGCCTCGCTCGTCCACCGTGATCTCAAGCCGGCGAACCTGATGCTCGAACCGGACGGCACGGTGAAGGTCCTCGACTTCGGCCTCGCCGTCGGGCTCGACCGGGCCGACCTCTCGAAGATCACCCTGGCCGGGCGGCATCTGGGTACCCCCGCCTACATGGCGCCCGAACAGGTCCTCGCCGGGCTCAGCACCCCGGCCACCGACCTGTACGCCCTCGGCGCCACGCTGTTCGAGATGCTCACCGGCCGGCGGCTGTTCGGCGGTCCGTCGTCCTACTCGGTGATGCACCGTCAGGTGGAGGAGATACCCATCCGGGTCGCCAGCCTGCGCTCGGGCGTGCCCGCAGAGCTCGACCAGCTTGTCGCCGACCTGCTGCACAAGGCGCCGCGGGATCGTCCCGCGCGGGTGGAGGCGGTGTACGAGGTGCTGGCCCGCATCGCCACGGGTCTCGAACCGCTGCCCGGCGTCGTCGACCCCGAGCCGAACAATCCCGTACGGACCTATGCCCGCATCACCGCCCAGGTGCATCCGGACACCGCACCCGCACCCGCGCTGGTGGGGCCGGTCGGTGCTGGTGGGCTGGCTGTCGCCGGCGCGCGGACCGATCCAGCCCGGCCTTGCGACGCACCGGGCTCGGCCACCTCGCCACCGGCGTCCGGCCCGTCCGGCCTGGTTGGCCCGTCCGGTCCGTCCGGTCCGGTTGGCTCGTCCGGTCTGGTGGGGGCGTCGGTGACCGTCGGGCCAGCCGCGACGGCCGGGCCGACGATGCCGGTGGTGCCCGCCGCGCGCGAGGGCGGGAGCGCCGGTGAGGTCGGCCGCGCCGAGCTGCGTCAGGCCCGGGACGAGGCACGCGGGCTCGCCCGTGCCTCCCGCTACAGCCAGGCCGCCGCCGTGCTGGCCGACGCGGTCGACCGGGCCGCGCGGGCCACCTCGGTGGCCGGTGTCGACGTGCTCGCGCTGCGTCTGGAGCTCGCCGACATCCTGTTCGACGGGGGCGACTTTCGCCGGGCCGCCCGAGGCTACGCGCAACTCGCCGACGAACTGGCCCGCCGCGACGACCGGGACAGCGAGCGGCTGCTGCTGCACGTCCGCCTGCGGGAGGCGACCTGCCGGGCGATGACCGGTGACGTCGAGCGGGCACTGGCGCAGCTGGGTGCCCTGCGGCCGGACCAGGAACGCGAGTTCGGCGTGGACGACCCCCGGGTGCTCGAGCTGCGTCGTCAGATCGGGCTGTTGCAGCTCGGTGCCGGCCAGCGCGTCGCCGCCGGCGAGACGCTCACCGCGCTGCTCGCCGACATCGTGCGGATCTGGGGGGCGTCGCACCCGATGGCCAGCGCCGTCGGCCAGCTGCTGCACGGCGCCGCTCCGCCCTCCGCCGGCGCCTCGACGACTGTCCTGCCCCGCGCTACCGGACGACCCTGACCCGGCACGGCTCGCATCCGCGTCGGCGTCCTTGACAGGACGATCTCCCACCGGGCATTATCGAATGTATGTTCGATGCCTCCGGATCTCGTGTCGTTCACAGCCGTGCGCCCGGAAGTCGGGCCTCCGCGGCGCGTGCCTTCGGCGTTCGTGATGTGTTCGCGGTCCGGGCGCGTTCCCGGGGCGGGTCCGAGGGCCGGGCTGGTTCTGGTGAGCAGGTACCCGCCCAGCGGTCCGAAACCGGCGGCGGCCTCGAAGCGGCCCAGCCCGCCGCGGGCGTTCTGCCGCCCAGCGTGGCCCGGGTGGCCGGGCGCACGAGGTTGTCCGCGGAGCTGCTGGCCGCCATCCTCGCGGTCGAGGGTCGTTCCCGCGCCACGCTCGATGACATGGAACGGGCCGATGCCCTGGCCGACGCGCTTCTCGCCCGCCGACGGGAGCGCGCGGGTCGGCGGGGCCCCACGCTGGCCCAGGCGGTCTGAACCGCTTTCGCGAGGCGGTGCACCGGGCGCAGGATGGTGCGTGGGCGGTCACCGGCGGATCGGGAGCGTGGGTTGAGGGTCGGCTTCGTAGGTGTCGGCAGCGTGGGTCGGCCCATGCTGGAGCAGGTGGTTCGGGCTGGGCATGAGGTGTCGTTCCACGCCCGCCGACCCGAGGTGGCCCGGGAGGTGGCCGTCTGCGGGGCCACCAGCGTCGCGTCGCCCGCGGAGCTCGGCGCCGCCCTTGACGTGGCCGTGGTCTGCGTCTTCAGCGACGCGCAGGTCCACGAGGTGTGCGGGGGCGACGATGGTCTGCTCGCCACGCTGCCCGCGGGCAGCACCCTGGTCATTCACACCACCTGCAGCCCCGAGACCCCGACGGAGCTCGCGCGGGTGGGCCAGGCCCGCGGGGTCAGCGTGCTCGACGCCGCGTTCAGTGGCGGCCCGGCGGACGCGGCGGCCGGCCGCGTCACCCTGCTGGTCGGCGGGGAGGTGGCCGTCCTCGAGCGGGTCCGCCCGGTGCTCGCCAGTTACGCGTCGCCGATCCTGCACGTCGGCGGGCTCGGCGACGGGCAGCGGGTCAAACTGGTCAACAACGCCCTGTTCGGCGCGAACGTCGCCCTAGTCGCCGAGGCCGAGCGGCTCGCCGGAGAGCTCGGGATCGATCCCGCCCGCGCGATCGAGGCGATCGGCCACTGCAGCGGCGCCAGCTACGCCCTCGGCACGGTGCGTGCCGCCGGTTCGTCCGCCGGCCTGCACGCCGCCGCAGGCCGGTACATCGCCAAGGACGTGGCCACCGCGAAGCAACTCGCCGCCGCCGCCGGCACCCACCTCGGCCTGCTCGCCACCGCCGCGGACACCCTCGAGTCCGCCGCGGACACCCTCGAGTCCGCCGCGGACACCCTCGAGTCCGCCGCGGACACCCTCGAGTCCGCCGCACCGGGCGGGCCGTCCCCGCTCGAGGCGGGGCTACCGGCCGACACGGTGGGGTTGCTCGCCGGGCTCACCACCACCCGGGCGATTCGCCGCTACCGGGACGAACCGGTGCCGGCCGAGGCGCTGCGGGCGATCCTGTTCGCGGCCACCCGCGCGCCGAGCGGATCCAACCGGCAGCCGTTCCGGTTCGTCGTGCTGGCCGACGGCCCGAACGCCGACGCCGCCAAACGGCTCGTCGGTGACGCGGCCCGCCGGATCTGGCAGACCAAGCAGCACACCGACGGCTACGACCGGGCCGACGCCGAACCCGCATCGCCCCGGGCCCGGCTGGCGCGGGCCATGCGGCACTACGTCGACACCTTCGAACAGGTACCAGTCCTGATCCTGCCCTGTCTGGTCCGCTACCGGGAGCCGACGCTGATGGAAGGCGCCTCGGTGTATCCGGCGTGCCAGAACCTGCTGCTCGCGGCACGCGCGCTGGGCTACGGGGGAGCGCTCACCGGCTTCAGCCTCGCCGTCGATGCCGAGCTACGCGCGCTGCTCGACGTGCCCGAGGGCACCGTCATCGCCGGTGCGATCACCCTCGGCCGGCCCGCTGGGCAGCACGGCCCGGTACGGCGCCGGCCGTTGGCCGAACTCGTCTACGGTGAGACCTGGGGCGAGGCCCCCGCCTGGGCCATCGACCCACCCGGCACCACCTTCACCGCCGCCGGCCCACCGAACGCCACCGAAACCAGATCCGTGCCCGGCCCGAACGCCGGAGCTGGAACAGCCGGGTAGTCGGGTAGCTGGTGCGGCCGGCTGGCGTGGAGATCTCGGTGGCTCGCGCGGTGCGCCGAGCAGGTGGATGCGTGATCTCAGCGTCGAGAGGAGACGACCGTGCAGGAAGTCCGTGGGGTGATCGCCCGGGGTAAGGGGGCGCCGGTCGAGGTGACCACGATCCGGGTGCCCGATCCCGGCCCGGGGGAGGCGGTGGTCCGGGTGCAGACCTGCGGGGTGTGCCACACCGACCTGCACTACCGCGAGGGCGGCATCAACGACGACTTCCCGTTCCTGCTCGGCCACGAGGCGGCCGGGATCGTCGAGACCGTCGGCGCCGGCGTCACCGACGTCGCGCCCGGCGACTTCGTCATCCTCAACTGGCGGGCGGTCTGCGGCACCTGTCGGGCCTGTCTGCGCGGCCGGCCCTGGTACTGCTTCAACACCCACAACGCGACCCAGCCAATGACCCTCACCGACGGCACGCCGCTGGCCCCCGCGCTCGGCATCGGCGCGTTCATCGAGAAGACACTCGTGCACGCCGGCCAGTGCACCAAGGTCGACCCGAGCGCGCGTCCGGCGGCCGTCGGTCTGCTCGGCTGCGGGGTGATGGCCGGCCTCGGCGCGGCGATCAACACCGGGCAGGTCGGCCGGGGCGACTCGGTCGCCGTGATCGGCTGCGGCGGAGTCGGGGACGGTGCCGTCGCCGGGGCGCGTCTCGCCGGCGTGGCGAAGATCATCGCGGTGGACGCCGATCCACGCAAGCTGGAATGGGCCAGGGGTTTCGGCGCCACCCACACGGTGAACGCGAAGGAGACCGACCCGGTCGCCGCCATCCAGGAACTCACCGGCGGGTTCGGCGCCGACGTCGTCATCGAGGCCGTCGGCCGCCCCGAAACCTACAAGCAGGCGTTCTACGCCCGCGACCTGGCCGGCACGGTCGTCCTCGTCGGCGTTCCCACCCCCGAGATGACCCTGGAACTGCCGCTGCTCGACGTGTTCGGCCGCGGCGGCGCGCTGAAATCCTCCTGGTACGGCGACTGCCTGCCCTCGCGGGACTTCCCCCTGCTCGTCGATCTCTACCAGCAGGGACGCCTCGACCTCGACGCGTTCGTCACCGAGGAGGTGCCCTTGGACGGCGTCGAGGCCGCGTTCGCGAAAATGCACACCGGCGACGTGCTCCGCTCCGTCGTCGTCCTCTGAGCCAGGCGGTGCGGTAGACCGAGACGGCTGGCTCGCAGGTGGTTGCCGCCTGTGAGCCAGCCGGTGCGACGGTCAGGCCGTCAGAGCGCCGCGGCCTCCTCGGCGGGCGCGCTGAACCGGCCCAGGTCGTATGCCCGCTGCATCGCCTCCATGCAGGTGACCAACGCGGCCGCCGGGTTCAGCTCAAGGATCTCCGTCGGTTCCGGGTAGATCAGGACGTGCCCGGCGGGGAAGAAGTAGGCCTCGCCGGCGACGGCTTCCTCGTCCGGCCAGTCGGAGCCGGGGTAGACCGCGCGGATCGATCCCTTGAAGATGTAGCCGTAGTGCGGACAGTTGCAGACTCCACCGGGAAGACCGCCGATCTTGTATTGATCCGTGCAGTCAAGCGGTTCGTCGACCGAGGTGTAGCCAACTTCCATGTCACCCCACTGCTCCGACCTGAACGAATCCCCGGAGACCGGCCAGCGGAGATTGCCGGGCTTGAGCTCACTCGGCTTCGCGTGCGGCACGACTGTTTCCTTTCGTACGTCGCCCATATCATTCTGGGCCCACGAGCGCGACACCCGAAAAACACCTCGGAACGGTGCGGGTGGAGAATGACAGGTCATTTTTGGCTGCGCAGAACGCGGGGATGGATTCGTCGATATCGGGCGACAGGCGGTTTTGCGGGCCGTGTTTTCCGGTTAATTGGCAGGTCGGCCCTGCTGTGTCCTATTTCACCACTTTGCTGGCTGATCTGTCAACCCGAGCGGTACGCGCCTGATTGATGTATGTCGTGTTCGTGCGCGGAACGGCGCCCTTGGCCGGTCGGCTCCGCTTCGGGTGGGGATCCGTCGGATGCCGCGACCGCCACCCGGGTGAAGACCTTCTGGCTGTTCGGCTCGTGTCGCTGGCAGGACGACAGCGCGGCCACGCGACGGCAGGCCGAAGTACTGGCGCCTACAAGTCAGATATGAGCCGGAAAGGTCAGTTCACCGCCGCGGCTTCCTCGGTGGGCTGGTCGAACGCGCCCCCCCTCGAGAGCCCGCTGCATCGCCTCCATGCAGGAAACCAGCGCGGCGGCCGGGTTCAGCTCGAGGATCTCGGTGGGTTCCGGGTAGATCAGAATGTGCCCGGCGGGGAAGAAGTAGGCCTCGCCGGCCACCGCGATCTCGTCCGGCCAGTCCGAGCCCGGGTAGACCGCGCGGATGGACCCGCTGAAGACATAGCCGTAGTGCGGACACGGACAGACACCGCCCGGAAGACCCCCGATCTTGTAGAGATCCGTGCAGTCAAGGGGTTCTTCGACCTTCGTGTGGCCGACTTCCATGTCGCCCCACTGCTCCGACTTGAACGACGGTCCGGAGACTGGCCAGCGGAGGTGGGCCGGCTTTAGTTCACTCGGCTTCGCGTGCGGCACGGAAGTTTCCTTTCAGGATGAAGCCCAGGACGGCCCAGCCCATGAAAATATCGCCAGCAGCATTGGCGGCACCGATATCGACGCGTGCCGGATGCGGCCGCGACAGAATTTCCGCTGGCCGCGGTTTCGCTGTGTCGAAGATCTGACGCGTAGTGCCATCGGTATGGCTCGGGCATCGTGGGAGGCTGAAATTGGGAACGGCTAGCCGAGATTAACTTCATCACTTTCCTCGGAAACTGTCAACCTGGGTGGTCCGGATCATCCAGGTCCGCCCCGGGGCCCGTCCACCGCACCGCTCACTGGGTGATTGGCTCGCTACCATTCGCTGCCCTGCGCGTCCCGGGGCCGTGACGACGGCCGCGTCGAGGTCCGAGAGATGATCCTGGGGGCGGGGCGCCGGGCGTGAGAGCTGGAGGATGCGGGACGTGGATGCTGGGCAGGCACGGACGCCGGGGGACTCCTGGGACCACCCGCCCGATCCCGCGGGTCCTTCGGGCGAACCATCCCCTTGGTCGCGGGGCTACGACCACTCCCGGTCGGCGGATCCCGACGACACCCGCCCGATCCGATCCGGCGACACCCGACGGTTCGATTCCGACGACGCCCAGCGGCCAGGGTCGGATGATGATCTGCCAGCCGGCTACGGTGGTGCTTCGCCGGGCCGGTATGCCGAACCGACTTCGAGGGCGAACCTCGCCGGGTCCGTCCCCACCGCGGTCGATGCCGGCTGGCGTGGGCGACTCGGCCGGCTCAACGCGCGCCTGGGCCGTCGCG
>NZ_CADCWS010000191.1 GCF_902806475.1 Candidatus Frankia nodulisporulans | reverse complement strand
GTGGTGGTGGTCGTCGTCGTGCCCTCGTCGGTGGCGGCGGTCGTGCTGGCGACCGCGCGGGCCTGCGCGACATGAGCCGGGATCGGGCGGACCACCAGGTACGCGGCGGCGGTGGCGAGGAGGAAGACGATCAGTGCGGCGGTGGAGCGTCGCATGTGGATCGACTGGGCGAAACGGATCACGCGTTCGCCGGCGGGCGGGGTCATGATGGCATCCTCACGTGGCGGAGGGCGTGGCCGTGTCGAGGTCGGCGGAGACGGTGATGCCCTCCCGTTTGAGGGCGGTGGAGATGCGGGCCCGCAGGGTCCGTCCGACTTCGAACTGGCGGCCGGGCTGGGTACGGGCGACGACGCGGATGCGGTACTCGTCGAGGTCCAGGCTTTCCACGCCCATCACGGACGGGGCGTCCAGCAGCAGGTCGTGGAGCACCTCGTCGGTGTAGGCCTCGACGCCGACCCGGTTGAGCAGGTCACTGACGGTCGTGACGTCCGCCGTCGCGGGGATCGGGACGTCGATCACGGCGCGGGCCCAGTCCCGGGACAGGTTGATCACCTGGACGATCTGCCCGTTCGGCGTGGTGACGACCTCACCGCTGGACGTCCGCAGCCGGGTGATGCGCAGCGTGACCTCCTCGACGGTGCCCAGGGAACCCGTCCCCGGGCCACCGGAGACGTAGAGCCGAACCAGATCGCCGAAGCCGTACTGTCGCTCGGCGATCAGGAAGAACCCGGCGAGCATGTCCTGCACGACGCGCTGCGCGCCCAGACCCAGGGCCACACCCACGAGCGTCGCGGGCGCGACGAAACCGGTCACCGGCACGCCGAACCGTTGCAGGACGAGCACCGCCGTCAGACTGTAGACGAGGACCAGTGCCACCCAGGTGATCACCTGGGCGACGGCGTGGCGATGCTTGGCCGCCTCGGTGCGCACCACCCGGTCCTGGGTGGACTGCACGTCGATCCGGCTGGTGACCCGGTTGCCGATCCAGGTGGCCAGTCGAGTGAGCAGCACTGCCCCGGTCAGCAGCATGACGATCTCGAGGCCACTACCCCGGGCCCAGTCGGTGATGTCGCTCAGCGGTGCCGTCGCGGTGACGGTTGGCTCCGTCACCGCCTGGATGATCGCGTGCCCCGGCAGGTGGGGTCGAACTCCGCTCACTCACCCGAACCTACCCGCTGTCCGATCGGCGGGTACCCGGCGGAGGTGCCCCCGACCCCGAACATCCACCGGCCCACTGTCACCGATCCGACGCGGTGGTCGACAGGGGGGCCTCGAACCCACACCATGGGAGTGCGGACGGCGAGGGGGTGCACGCACATGCGGCCAGGTAGATGGGCATCATCTCGGCAGGTACGCACCTCCCACGCGCGGCCACGCCCGGAGAGGCCCGAGCCCGAGCACGGGCCCGCATCCGCGCCCGGGTCCGGCTTCGGGCTCGGCACCCCGACCGGCCCCTACGACCTCGCCGAGGCCCCGAACGACGGATGGCCGCGGGTCGATCTCGGCTCGCTCGTCGTCCCGGTGCGGCCCGGTTCGACGGTCGGCGTGTCCGGTCGGCGCACCGCCCGCGGTGAGCGGGAGACCGTCGCGGTCGTCGGGCTCGGCCAGATCGAACTCGTCCTCGCCGCGTTCGCCGCACCCCGGTCGCATCCGCTGTGGGGCGCCCTGCGCGCGCAGCTGAGCATCTCTTCGCGGGCCATCCTCGCCCTCGCCGGCCTGCCCGCCGACGCCGCGGCCGGCCCGGTCCAGGAGACGGCCGGCCCCTGCGGCCCCGAACTGCGCCTTCTCGCCGGCACCGGCGGCGAACGCCGGCTCGTCCGGGTGCTCGGGTTCGACGGGCCACGCTGGCTCCTGCGCGCCACCCTCACCATCCCTCTCCCGGCCGTCCCGGCCGTCCCAGCCACCTCGGGCGTCCCGGCCGCCGGCAGCCTCACCGGTGATCTCGTGACCGGTCCTGGCCCGTCCGCCGATGTGGAACGCATGATCTCCGAGGTGCTCCGCCAGGTGATCGTGCTTCGGGGCGGCCGGGCTGTCCCCAGCGGCGGCGCCCTGCCGCTGACCACGGTGGGCGCGTCCGGCGAGTGGCGGGCGGGCGAGCAGCGTCCCGAGACCGGCCAGCACCACGAGCTCGATGATCAGCTGGGTCGGGTGCGGCCCAACGGCGCGATCGTCGGGGTGGCTCGGGAGAGCACCCCGCCGGAGGCCACCAACCTCGGTCCCTACCTCACGCGCGACCTGTACACCTGGGCCTGAGCCACCCGCGTCCCACCCGTCCGCACCTGCGACCTGCGCCGGACGCCGCCGCGGCACGCTCGCGTGGCCGACCGGCCCGTGGCCGGAGGGTTGTTCCGCCTGTGGACTCGGGTCCCACGGGGAGTGCGACGAAGCCGTCACGGCAGCGATGCTGACAGGGTCGGTTCCGATCGTGTTGGGAGGCAGCGAATGCTCCGTCACAGCTCGACGCCCGCGCATGTCGTGGTGCGCGACCTCTGTGCCGATTTCGTGACGGAAGATGGGGCCCGAGCGGCCGTCGCGGGTACCCTGCGCTACGACCCGGCCGACCCGTTCGCGGTCGAGCTCATCCTGCGCCCCGCCCGCGAGTCGATCACCTGGATCTTCGCGCGTTCCCTGCTCGCGGACGGCACCCAGAGCCGCGCCGGCACCGGTGACGTGCGGATTCGTCCGAACCGCTCGCACGGACGCGCGGTGGTGACCGTCTCGCTGTCCAGTCCGTCCGGACGGGCCGACCTGGAGTTGCCCCGCTCCGTGGTCACCCGTTTCCTCGCCGAGATCGAGGCCCAGGTTCCCAGCGGCCGCGAGAGTGACTCCGTCGACTGGGACGCCGAGCTGCGCGCTCTCTGGCGCACCCCCAACCCCTGACTCCCGCCAGCCCTGACCCCACGCCTCGATCCCACCGACGATCCGACCTACTGGTCGGAGGCATCCGGATTGTCCGGATGGTTTCCGTCCTCAGCATGATCGGCGAGTTCGACGTCTCCGTCGGTGGTGACCGCGGGCCAGGGGGGAATGGGCGGGGGATGGGCGATGCCGGCGTCACGCATGATGGTCTCGATGGTCAGTGGGGCGACGTAGGCGCGGTGCAGTACGGCGGCGGGTTCGCAGAGGTCCAGGTCGACGGGCCGACCGTCACGGGTGACGTAGCGGCGGGCCATGGTGGGCTCAGGCTCCCCGGCGTTCGAGGACGCCGCGCAGCAGGGCGGCCTGACCGACGTGCTGAAGGTCGTCCGCGACGACACTGATCAGGCGGACGCCGAGGGTGACCGGCGGTTCCCAGCGCCGGTCGACGATCCGGTCGAAGTCGGACTCGGTGAGGGTGGCGAGGTAGGCGACGGTCTGGTCGTGGACGGCCTCGTGGTAGGCCACGAGCAGATCGGGATCATCGACCTGGACCGCGTCCACCTGCGCGGACGTGTGCCCGTAGCCGATGGAGGCGGTGTCGAGCTCCAGACCGAACCGGTCGGCGAAACCCTGGGCGGTCCAGACCTGGTCGAGACCGGCGACCTCGGCGATGTGGTCGTCCTGCACCCGGGTGAGATGCCAGATCAGCCAGGCGATCGAGTTCGCCGAGCCGTCGACGCGAACGCCGAGGGTCAGACCGCTCAGCCCGGCGACGGCATCGCGAACCTCGTCGCGCACGCGCCCGAACGCGTCGGCCAGCAGATCGGAACCGTTCATCACGCGGACTCCCTCCCGTGATCGTTACGGCACCGGCGGTACCGGTGTCGATCTTAGGCGTCGACCGGGCGTCCACGGGTGTGCATCATCGCGTCGATGCCCCGGCCACCACCGTCGCCGGCCGTCAGACCCGCCGTCGGAACGCGCGCACCGCCAGCGGCGCGAACACCGAGACCAGAACCACGCCCCACACCAGCACATGCCAGGTGGGATTCAGCACCGGGCCGCCGACGAACAGCCCGCGGGTCGCGTCGGCCAGCGACGTCACCGGGTTGACCTTGACGACCGCCTGCAACCAGCCGGGCATCGTGCTGGTCTGGACGAACACGTTGCTGACGAACGTGAGCGGGAAGATCAGCGTGAAGCCGAAGACCATCACCTTCTCCGGCTCGGAGACCAGCATCCCGACCAGCACCGCGATCCACGACGCGCACAGCGCGAACAGCACCACCAGCCCGACCGCGGCCACGGCCTGCAGGGGCCCGGTCTCGATCCGGAAGCCCAAGATGTAGCCGAGGCCGAGCAGGATGCCGATGGCCCACACCTGCTTGGCGAGGTCGGCGAGGATGCGGCCGGCCAGCGGCGCCGACCGCGCGATAGGCAAAGACCGCAACCGGTCGAACACGCCCTTGGTGAGGTCGGTGTTCAGACCGGTGCCGGTGTTCAGCGTGGTGAACAGCGTGTTCTGGACGATCAGGCCGGGCAGCGCGAACGTCAGGTAGTCGCTGGTCGACCCGGCGATCGCACCACCGAACACGTAGGTGAACAGCAGCAGGAACATCAGCGGCTGGACGCTGAAGTCGATCAGCTCCATCGGATTGTGCTTGACCTGGACGAGGTTGCGCCAGGCCAGCGTGCGCACGTGGCGCAGCGTCTCCAACGGGCCGACCCGGGCCGGGCCGGGATCGGGCCAGACCTCCCGGTGGGTGGACGACTCGGGCAGCGCGGCGGTCAGCGTGGACATGGCGGTCAGCTCCTGGTCGCCGCGGGAATCCGCGCGGCGGGGTCGTCATCGTCGTGGGTGCTCGAGTGGGCGTCGTCCTCGGACGGGCCCCCGGTGGCCGCCGCGGGGTGGCCACCGTTCGCGGCGGCCTCCTCGTCGGCGGGATGACCGGTGAGGGCGAGGAAGACCTCGTCCAGACTGGAACTGCGCAGAGTGATCTCACCGACGGTGACACCGGCGTCATCGAGGCGGCGTACCACCGCGGGCAGTGCGGCCGGATCGGTGACCCGGGCGCTGACCAGGGTGCCGGTGACCTCCGGGTCGGCGCCGACCACGGCGGCGACGGTGGACACGACCAGCGCCAGATCGGTCTCTGTGGCCGGGCGCACCGCCAGGGTCTGCGCACCGGTCTGCCGCTTGAGCTCCTCCGGTGAGCCCTGGGCGATGATCCGGCCGTGGTCGAACACCGCGATGTCGTCGGCGAGCTGATCGGCCTCCTCCAGATACTGCGTGGTCAGCAGCACCGTGACCCCGTGCACGCCGACGAGGTCGCGCACCACCTCCCACATCTCGTTGCGGCTGCGCGGATCGAGCCCCGTGGTCGGCTCGTCGAGGAAGAGCAGCCGGGGCCGCCCGACCAGGCTCGCGGCCAGGTCGAGGCGCCGGCGCATCCCGCCGGAGTAGGTCTTCGCCGGCCGGTCGGCCGAGTCGGACAGCCGGAACTCGGCGAGCAGCTCACGGGCCCGCTGCCTGGCCTGCGGGCGGGACAGCCCGAGCAGTCGGCCGATCATCAGCAGGTTCTCGGAGCCGGTGAGCATCTCGTCGACCGACGCGTACTGCCCGGTCAGCCCGATCAGCCGGCGCACCCGGTGGCTGTCGTGGCGCACGTCGTACCCGCCGATGAGCGCGGTGCCGGCATCCGGGCTGATCAGGGTGGCGAGCACCCGCACCGCCGTCGTCTTGCCCGCGCCGTTCGGCCCCAGCAGGCCGAAGACGGTGCCGGCCGGCACCTCCAGATCGACTCCGGCCAGCGCCGTGGTCTCGCCATACCGCTTGACCAGGCCGTCAGCGACGATCGCGGGGATCGTGTGTTCGTCTCGAACCGTCATGCCCGCCAGCATGCCCGCCACCACCGACAGTTTTGACGATCGCGCGCCGCGTCCCGCTGCCAGCGGAGATGATGCCCTGACAGCTCGCTGCCAGGGCACGCCCCACGCCCGCACGTCATGCCCCACGCCCGCACGTGTCGGACGTGGGGCGGCGGCTTCCCGGTGGATTCCGCCGGCTTCCCACGGGTGGCGACTCGTTCCGGCCGGTTCCCGGTCTCGCGGCTGGTTCCATAAGCCTCCGCCGGCATTCCTGGGTCGATGCGCGAGGATGCTATAGTTCCCGAGAAAACTGCTGTTCTTCCGCGTTTCGGACACGGATCGGGGGGCCCGTGTTCCACCAGTGCCGAACGTCTCCATACCCGCTGGCATACCGTTGGCGGAGCTTCGCCGGATCAGCGAGCTCGCCGGCTCCGGCCAGGCTCGGCGCACGGGTCGATGCGTTTCCCGGTCTCCGGGCCGAAGCCGCTGTCGGTGCCGCTGTCGGTGCCGTTGTTGGTGTCGGTACGAGGCCGTCATGAGCGGCGGCTGGTACGGGCTTGGCCCGAAGGATCCGCGGCGGAGGCCGTACCGGGTCGACGGCCTGCTCGGTCAGGGCGGCATGGGCCGGGTCTATCTGGGGCGTGATCCGGCGGGCCGGCCGGTGGCCATCAAGATGATCAAAGATGATCTCGCCGCCAACGCCGAGTACCTACGGCGTTTTCGTGAGGAGGCGGCCAATGCGCGGCGCATCGCCCGCCAGCACACCGCCCAGGTACTCGACTTCAACATCGACGGCGGTTCGCCCTACCTGGTGACCGAGTACGTCAAGGGTCAGACGCTACGTGATCGGATTCGCCACGGCCAGCCGATCGTCGGCTCCGAACTCGACCAGCTCGCCTTCGTGCTGGCCACTGCGCTGCAGGCGATGCACCAGGTCGGGCTGATCCACCGTGACCTCAACCCGGAGAACGTCATCCTGTCGTCGATGGGCCCCCGTGTCATCGACTTCGGCGTGGCCCGGGTCGCGGACAGCCCCCACGAACCGGACCGGAACTCGACCTTCGTCGGCACCCTCGGGTACATCGCCCCCGAGATCCTGGACTCCAGACCCGCGACGGCGAAGGTCGACATCTTCGCCTGGGGAGCCACCGTCGCCTTCGCCGGTACCGCACGCTCGGTCAGGCTCCGGACCTGCGCGGGCTCGAAACGCCGCTGCGGGATGTGGTCGAGAGTGCCCTGCACAAGTCGCCGACGATGCGACCGTCCGCGGCCGACCTCGTCCGGGTGCTCAACGGCGGTGCGGTACTGGGCGCCGGGCTGGACGAGCCGTCGGCCGGCCACGGTGGTGAACCGCCAGCACACACGGAACGTGAGCTCATCCTGGAACAGGAAATTCTTCGCAGAATGGGGATGTAGGTGCACGGAGCAGCGCCGTCGATTGTCGCCGCCGTTGATTTCGGCACTTTCGGATCCGGGTATGCGTGGGCGTTGACGAATCTGACCGGCGGGTATATCCCGAGCCATGACATCAACTGCAATGACCAGTGGCCGGGTGCCGATTCCGGATATTCCAAGAACCGTAGCGCGATTCTGCTGGACGGCCGGGGAGAGACCCTGGCCTGGTGCTACGAGGCGCTCAACCGCTACACCGACGGGGGTGACCGGGCCGGCGGCTTCGCCGTCGACTTCAAGATGCGGCTGGCCTCCGGTGACGGTCCGGGCGCCGCCGGTCCGGGCATGGCACCGGGTGCCGGGTCACGCCCGGTGCCGGGTCCGGATCCGCGGCTGGGATCGGGTGTGGGGCCAGGTGGCGGCCTGGGTGGGCGTGCTGGCAGTGGGCAGGGGAGCAGCCCGAGCCAGGCCGAGGGTGGTCGCAACGAGACCGGTCGGTCGACCGAACACCTCATCGCCGCCTACCTGCACGAGCTCTACATCGTCGCCCGTCAGCACATCCAGCGGGCAGGGTACGGCGACCTGCCGATCACCTGGTATCTCAGCGTGCCCGCGATCTGGAGTGACTTCGACCGGCAGGTCATGCGCCGGACCGCCGAGGCGGCGGGCTTCCCCGCCGAGGCGCACCGGCTGTCGATCGTGCTCGAACCGGAGGTGGCCGCGCTGTACTGCATGGCCAGTGAGGCCCGCGCCGGCGGCTTCGGCCCGGTCGGCCCGGCCCAGGTCGCCGGGCTGGGTGCACCCCGGCACCGGCCGGGTTCCCGGTTCGTCATCGTCGACTGCGGCGGCGGTACCACCGACCTCGTTCCGCTGGTGGTGCGGGCCGACGGCACCTTCGACCAGATCGGCGTGGCCAGCGGCGACACGTCCGGCGCGAACCGGATCACCCGACAGTTCACCGTCTCCGTGCTGGCCGAGCGGCTGGGGCGCACCACGCTGCTGCGCCTGGTGGAGGCGGAACCGAAGGCCGTCAACGAACTGATGCGGGCCTGGGAGAAGGCCCGCGACGTCTTCGACCTCGCGCAGCGCGCACCGGTGCGCATCGAACTGTCCATGCGGCTGTGGAAGGCGCTGCCCGGGTCGGCGCGCACGCGGCTCGCCGCCGCGCAGAACGGGGAGAACGAGGCGATCCTGCTGTCCGCGGCCAGAACCCGGGCCCTGCTCGACACGTCGGTCGAC
>NZ_CADCWS010000190.1 GCF_902806475.1 Candidatus Frankia nodulisporulans | reverse complement strand
GGCGATGAGGTCCTCACGGTTGCTGAGCGTGTGTTCTTTGGGGTGCGGGGTGGTTCGGGTCTCGGGAACCTGATGTCGCCCACCGAAGGGCTTGTTATATGTCGCAGAACTAGCGGGGTATCCACCCACGGAAGTAAGACCGGAGGTCAGGGGGGGGCGTCCGGGGAGGCGTTCCCGGGGCTGGAGCAGGTCATCGCGGCGGCGGCGGAGTTCGATCGCCGGGAGCCGTGGGATGGGTCGGAGGGGCCTCGGCCGGTGCTGACGGTTGCTCCGGGGGTGGTGTCGCTGCACCGTCCGGATGTGGCTCGTCGGGAGCGTGCTGCGGAGCGGGCGCGGGAGAAGGCCAGCAAGTGGGCGTCGGAGCAGGGCTACTACCGGGCGACTTACGGTAAGGACATGCCTACGCCGAAGCCGACTCGTGTCATCAGTGAGTGGTCGCGGCAGTCTCGGTCTCGGATGGTGAAGACGTTGGCGCAGTTGGATTGCGCCCCGCTGTTGGACCTTGGCTTGTCGCTGCCGATGACGACGCTCACCTACCCGGCGGACTGGCTGACCGTCGCCCCGTCGGGTGCGGCGGTGAAGCGTCACATGCAGGCGTTCTGGAAGCGGTTCGCCGCCGCCTGGGGGTTCGAGTGGCCAGGGATCTGGAAGTTGGAGTTCCAGCACCGGGGCGCCCCGCACGTCCATCTGTGGGGGCCGCAGCCGGCGGGTGCGGCTGGGGACTGCAAGCGGGAAGCCAAGGTCCGTCGGCGTTTCGGGGTTGGTGACGGGTTGCCGTACGCGCAGTGGCTGTCGGTGGTGTGGGCGGACGTCGTGGGGCATCCCGATGCTGAGGAGCGGCGCAAGCATGAGCGGGCGGGGACGGCCGTGGACCTGCATGCGGGTGCGCGGATGGTGGATCCGAAGCGGATGGCGGTGTACTTCAGCAAGCACGGCAGCTATGGGGCGAAGGAGTATCAGCACGAGGTGCCGGTGGAGTGGCGGGAGCCGGGGAAGACTCCGGGCCGGTTTTGGGGCTACCGGGGTCTGAAGAAGGCGACCGTGGATGTGGAGATGACGCCCGCCGATGCGCTGTTCGTGGGTCGGACGTTGCGTCGTCTGTCGCGTGCGCAGGGGGTGACGCGGCAGGTCAGGGTGCCGCGGGGCCTGTCGTTGGACACGCAGACGGGTGAGATCAGGCAGAAGTACCGCACGGTGCGCCGTCCCGCGGTCCGTCTCGCCTCCGGCGCCGGTTTCCTGTGTGTCAACGACGGCCCGGCCCTGGCGGTGCAGCTGGCCCGGGCGTTGAAAACCCGGGGCTTCGCCGTGGAGTGGGACCGTGCGCAGCGGGCGAAGGCGGAGAGTGCGGCGGCGTGGGCGAAGGAGGAAGCCCGTTCCCTTGTCCGTGACGCCGTCGCCGACGCGCGGCTGTCGACAACACCGTTGACTACCCCACGGCCTGGTCTTGTCGACGGCCCCTGGTCGAAGGCCGCCCGGGTGGCCTAGGCCGGGTTGCAGCGGGCCGGAAACCGGGGTTCCTCGCGCGCGCACGCGTAGGGCCCCCCGCCGGGAAACCAGGAAACGTGGAAACCTGCAGGTCAGAGGCGGTTGCACCCAGGAAACTCCCAGGAAACCGCAACCCGCAGTTTCCTGGGGTGCAACCAGTGCAACCGGGGGCCGCAACACACCCTGCCAACTCCAAGCTGCACCATCCGATGCTGCCGTCGGGGTCGCACGACCGGCAACTCACGCCCAGCTCGCAGCAGTCGGGCCCGCCCGGGTCCAGCCAGCCGCCGCTAAGCCTTAGGGGTTGAGATCGCACTTAATCGTTGCGCGACATGCTTCGCGAAGCTAGAGTTGCTCAACGAAACGCAAAGTAGTTGCTGAAGGGAGGGGTGGCGTCATGGTGGACGACTGCGTGGAGAGTCTGGAGGCGACGATCAACGAGACGATCAAGCTCCTGATGACCAGGACGGGTAAGCGGCAGATGGACGTGGCCAAGTCGCTGGGGATCTCCCCAGCTGTGATCTCGCAACGTCTCTCGGGGAACTCGAGCTGGAGGATCGACGATCTCCCAAAAGTCGCTGCCTACTTTGGACTGACCTTCGCCGAGCTGACGTCCAGTTACGGAGCGCTCGCCGCCACAGGCCGGCTTCCGCCGTCGGGGTCGGGGTTGGGGGAGAGGGTCGCGTAGCACGCCTGACCTACAACTGAAAGCGCCCCCGAGTCGGTGTTCGACCACCGGCCCGAGGGCTGACGGACCACCTGCCAAGAACAGGAGACCGCTATGAGTCATCTTTCCCTGCCTGGGTGCGGATCTGCGCACCAGGCTTCGCCCGCCGCCCGTCTGGGTGGTGTGGCATGAGTGCCCGCCGGTCGAGTCGGATCGCGATCACGGTCGACCATCCCGAAGAGATCTTCGATCCGGTGATCCTCGCCGCGCTGCAGGCCGGCCGCCGGGTGACCGCCGCCGAGGAGTTGGACGTCCGCCGCCGGCACACCGCGGAGCTCGCTGCCGACCGTGGTGTCTGCTGCCGGGCGTGCGGGTTCGCGCTGACCGTGCAGCACCAGGCCTGCCCGTCGATCGTGCTGGTGGACGCTCGCAGTCTGCGGATCGCCATGACTGTCGTGCCGCTGGCGCCGCGTCGGCGGTGTACTTGCTGCCGTGGGCAGTTGGACGTGACGCCGGCGGGGCCGTTGTGCTCGGTCTGCGACGGCCAGGATGATCTGTTCGGTGGTGCGGCATGAGGTACCGGATCGAGACGCAGGAGTACGCCGACAGTCACACCGTCGACGGGGTCACCGCACCGGTCACCCGCAGCCGCCAGGTCGCCGTTCCGGTCCTCCCGCGAGACCTCGACGTCCTCGCCGCCCGCGGCGTCGTCGGCCTGGTTCTCATGCTCACCACGATCTCCATTGTCTGGTCGACCGTGTCCATCGCCCACCTGCTGAAGGGGACGCCGGCGGCGTATCTCGCCGGCGGGGTGTTCGACCTTGCCTGGTGCGCGGCGTTGGGGATGGCGTTCATGGTCCGGTTCCGCCCGGACCGGCGGACGGTGGTCGACCGGGTCGGTTGGGCGCTGCTCGCGGTGACCGTGACTGCAATCGGTGTGGAGGGCTACCGGTCTGGTGGCCTGGCCATGGCCTGCATCGGCGCGTCGGTCAGCATCGCCGCCAAATCCTTGTGGTGGACGTTGGGCAGGGTCACTCGGCCGGAACTGTCTCCGGGCGACGCGCAGTGGGTCGCCGCGCAGATTTCCACGGCCAGCGCGCAGTTGGCCGTTGCGTCGGTCCGCCGCCAGGTTGCCCGTGCTCAGGACCGGGCTGCGGCCGAGCTGCTGGCGATGGAAGCGGCCCGTCGGCCGCCGCGCGGCACCACCACCGCCGGCGTGCTCGGCGCCACGGTTGCCATCACCGTCCCTGAAGTGTTCCCCGCGTTGGTGGTGGCCGCCGCCGGGGAGGTGGCTCCCGGCCTCCCCGAGATGACTCCTGTGGCTGCACCCGATCAGGCGCCCGAGAGAACAGCCGCTGACCTGCGGAAACGGCTATCCCCGGGGCACCCCGGGGCACGCCCCAACCGGGGTGTCACCGTCCCGTCCGCTGCCCGTGCAGTCGCCGCCCCGGGGCGGTTGGACACCGAGCTGCTTGATGCGCTCGACACGCTCGGCGGGGCAGTCGCTGGCCTGTCGATCCGCGGTGCCGCGACCCATCTGGGAGTCGGGCAGGTTCGCGCGAAGCGGCTGCTGGCCGAGCATGCGGCGCGCCGGCAGGCGCCGCTGTCACTGGTCCGTGGCGACGACCGGGGGGTGACGGCGTGACCGGGCTTCCTGGCGACGACATGGCGACCCCGGTAGGTGGCAAGGTGCTGCCCGGTCCGTGGACCGCGCGGGTCGTCCCCGACCGGCGCGCCCCTGACCGCGGCGTCGTCGGCCCGCCGGCCGCCGAGCTAGCCGACGGCGCGACCTCGGCTGGGGTGGTGCTGGAGGGTGACGTCCTCGGTTCGGCGGGGGTGGAGCTCTACCGCCCCCGCGCGCTGGTGGTGTCCCGGGCCGTGGTGTCGCGGACGTGGGTCGTGGTGACCGGGGTGCGTGCGGTCGCCTCGCACCCGCAGACCAAGGCCGGCGCGAAGCTGGTCGCCCGCAATCTGTGGTATCCGGTCGCCGGGGTCGGGGTGGCCTGCGGCAGGTGGCGGGACAGTCATGGGGCGTCGCGGTATGAGCGGCAGATGCGCCGTGCGGAGATCGCGGGGGATCAGGAGAGCTTGCGGGAGTGGGAGGCGCGTGACGTCGCGGAGAAGGCGCGTCGCCATGCCCGCGTCATGGACTGGGTGCGTTCGCCTGTCGACCTGCTGCGGGCCGTCGCGGCGGGGCTGGCCGGGTTCGCCGCGCTGCTGCTCGCGCTCGGTGTGGTCCTGGCGTTGGGCCACCACGACCCCGGCTACGTCCTGGCCCCGCTCGTCGGGGTGATCGGCCTGGTCACGTTCGTGTGCTGGTTTCTCGCCGTCTACGGCGCCGCCCTCCTGCTCGTTGCCACCGGTGGGGCCGCGGCATGGCTGTGGCATCTGGGCCGTTCCCGTTCCGAGCTACCTGCCTGGGTGTCTGCGCCGCCAGCCGGCGACGCCGGCGCCGGCCGGGACGTGATCCCGGACGAGCGGGCGATCACGAACGCGCTGCGGAACCTGAACATGCCGGCGCTGAACCGCAAGTTCCGCGAGGGGTGGACGCCGCGGTGGATCGATCCGCCCGTCCACGACGGCAAGGGCTGGCACTCCCGGCTCCTGCTCCCCGAAGGCGTCACCGTGGAGATAGATCGTCAACAGCAAGCCCGTACTCGCCCACAACCTGCTCCGGCTGCCGGTGGAGGTGTGGCCGACCGAGCCTCGCGACGCCCCCGGCGTGCTGGACCTGTGGGTCGCCGACCAGGGCAGCCTGACCAAGCCGGTCGCGCCGTGGCCACTACTCACCACCGGCGTCGCGGACTACTTCAAAGGTGTGCCGGTCGGGGTCGACCCGCGTGGGAACATCGTGCTCGGCCGGCTGTTCCAAGCCAACTGGGGTGTCGCCGGGATGATGGGCTCCGGCAAATCAACGCTGATCATCACCGGTCTGTTGGGTGCGATCCTCGACCCGCTCGTGGAGATCGATGTCTACTGCATGGCCGTCAACGCCGACTACGACCCGCTGCGGCCTCGGCTGCGGACCTTGTTCGTCTCCGATGACCCGGACGAGATCCCGACCGTGCTCGCCGCCCTCAAGCAGCTCATGTCCGAGCTGTCCGACCGTGGCCGGAAGCTCTCGGCGGCCGGCGAGCCGGAACTTACCCGTGCCCTGGCCGAAGCCGACCCGGGCATGCGACCCAGGATTGTGGTGATCGACGAATGTCAGGAGCTGTTTGTCTCCGACGTCGGCGACGAGGCCGCCGAACTGGTCGAGAAGATCGTGGCTAAGGCCCGTAAGTACGGCGTCACCCTGATCTTCGCCACACCTGTCCCGTCGGCGGACTCGCTGCCACGCAAGGTCGCCAAGGTGCTGTCCAACCGGGCGTGTTTCGCCATCGCCGATCATCAGGGCAACGACGCCATCCTGGGCACCGGCAAGCATCGCGCCGGGATCTCTGCCACGACCCTGCGGCCGATGACCGTCGCCGCGGACGGCGCGGTGGACCTCGGTGATCTCGGCACCGCGATGGCATCCGGGTTCACGCCCACCGACGGGCTGCTGCGCTGTTTCTACGTCCGACGTGGCGACGGCGTTGACGACGTCACCCCCGTCGTCGAGCGGGCCATGGCCATGCTCGACACCCCACCAGCCGTCGCCCCCGCCGACGAGGCAGAGCCGGCCGAGCACGTCGACTACCTCGCTGACATTCGAACCGTCATCCGCGCCGCCGGCGGGCTGGACCCGATCATGCGCACCCAGGAAGTCCTGGCCGGCCTCGCCGCGTTGCGCCCTCAGCTCTACCGGGGGTGGACGTTCGAACGGCTTCGCAAGGAGCTCCCAGACTCCGCTCGCCCCTACAAGACTCGCGGCCAGATGTGCGTCAACGCCGACCGCGTCACCGCCGCTATAGCCGACAGCGACCCAGACTCTGCCGACGAAACAGCCGACGAGTTCGACACAGCGTGACCGCCAAGGCGAGGGACCCAGTGAGGGAGGGTCGAGGGAGGACCGAGGGAGCGAGGGAGTTCTCCCTCGCTGGGTCCCTTATTGCCTCCCTCGCTCCAGCACCGCCGCCTAGCAGCGCGAATAGTCGCAGGCCGCACCCCAAGGGAGTCAAGGGACCCGAGGGACCCACCCCTCACGCCGACCCCGCCGGGGCCACAAAACCGGGATCGAGGCATCCACCTGCGCCTCCCTCCCCTCCTGGTCCACACCCACATTCAGTTACAGAACGTCACAATCCGCTAGTCGCTGGTTCCTCCACCACAGCACCGAACGGAGCAGACGTGATCACCTGAAAAGGCGACAGCCCAGAGGCGACCACCCCTGGGCTGTCCTTGCGGATCTTCCGTATCCCTCGCCGACCGTGAGACCGGTCGTGCGCTCCCTGTCGGGGGAGGCGCGACTCCCATAGTGCCCGTTAGCTCGTGAGCCGTCAGGCCTGAGCGGGTGGCATCGGCCTCATCGGATCGGCATGAGTCCCTGAAGGGCAACTCATGCACCCCGATCAAGCACCCTCCGTCTCCCTTGCTCGCCGGCTGAGCCTGCGCCATGCCGCCATGTTCTATGCCGGGCTGGGTTGGCCGGTGGTCCCCGTCGCTTCGCCGGACGCTGCGGTGGTCAGGCCGGGCAAGCAGCCCCTGGTTCGGGACTGGCCATCTGCGGCCAGCACCAGCCCCGGGCAGATCCAGGACTGGTGGCGCCGCTGGCCGGACGCGAACGTCGGCATCGTCACCGCCACCCAGAACTCCTAGAGGCGGGGCCTAGGGCCTGTTCCGAGTCTGGATCACAAGCAGGGTGATCGTCCTTCGCGTTCGGGTGCTTCGGCTGGTAGCACGGTTGTATGACGCGTGGTGATCTGACCGATGGTGAATGGGAGTTGATCGAGCCGCATCTCCCGCTGGGGGCGTCCGGGCCGATCCCTGACCTGCGCAGCTATGTCAACGCGGTGATGTGGAGGTTCCGTACCGGCAGCCCCTGGCGGGACGTGCCGGCCAGCTACGGCTCCTGGTCGACGATCTACGACCGGTTCCGCATGTGGGCACGTGACGGGGTCTTCCAGGCCCTCATGGACGCGATGATCACCGAGGCGGCGGCGCGCGACGATGTCGATCTCAGCCTGGTCAGCGTGGACTCCACCGTCGCCCGCGCGCATCACCACGCGGCGGGCATGGTGGTCGACCCGGATCTCCTGGAGGACATGGAGAAGGCCCTGACGGAGGAAAAGGGGCTTCAGAAACCGGACAAAACGACCCTGTAGTCGAGGTGCCCGAAGATGATGAGGGAGCCGAACGGGCACGGCGCCGCGCGGTACGCCGACGCCGCAAGGCCCGACTGAAGGCCGCTGACCTGGGACGCTCCCGGGGCGGGCTGACCAGCAAGGTGTACCTCGCGACCGACCGGCGCTGCCGCTCACTGTCCATCATCCTCACTCCCGGACAGGCCGCAGACAGCCCGTGTTTCCTCCCGGTCCTGAAGAAGATCAAGGTGCGTGGGCCGGTCGGACGCCCCAGGACCCGGCCGGACGCGGTCGCCGGAGACAAGGCCTACTCCTCCCGCGCCAACCGCGCCCACCTGCGCACACGGAAAATCCGGGCGGTGATCCCGGAGAAGGCCGACCAGAGGGCCAACCGCAAGAAGCGCGGCAGCGTCGGAGGCCGCCCGGTCAGCCACGACGCCACGCTCTACAAAGACCGCAACACCGTGGAACGCGGCATCAACAAGATCAAGGAATGGCGGTGTCTGGCCACCCGCTACGACAAGACACCCGAAAGCTACGCCGCGGGACTCCACCTACGCGGATCCATCCTCTGGCTACGCAGCCTGCCAACCATATGATCCAAACCCAGAACAGACCCTAGAGGGGGTCTAGAACGGGTCCGTCTAGACCCACATGGTCTCCTAGCCCCCCTCCGCACCCCGCCTGACCTGGCCTCTAGACCCCTAGACCCCCTGCATGACGATCAAGAAATCGGGGTCTAGGGATCTGCGGTGCCCCTGCCGCACCACTGCGGCGTTCCCAGGCCGCAGGCGCCGATATCGCCGGGTGTCGCACGGCCCCGCCTGGCGATGTCGCGAAGGCGTCAGGCACCGTCCTGATTCGGGGTTACTCAGGCCGGTTGCAGCCCAGGAAACCGCGGGTTGCGGTTTCCTGGGCTGCAACCGGCTCTGACCTGCAGGTTTCCACGTTTCCTGGTTTCCCGACGGGGGGCCCTACGCGTGCGCGTGCGAGGGAACTCCAGTTTCCAGCCCA
>NZ_CADCWS010000189.1 GCF_902806475.1 Candidatus Frankia nodulisporulans | reverse complement strand
GGCCATCGCCCAGGCGCCGTAGCGGCCGTCCTTGGCCGCGATCCCGCAGGCCAGCGCGCACCAGCTGACCAGGACCGCGGCCAGCACCGGACGGGATCCGCCGGTCACCGGCCCGGCGGCGGGCACGGCCGGGGTGGGGCCCGCGTCCCGCGCCGCACCGCGACGGGGCGTCACGCGCCGCACCGGCGCACCGTGCTCACCACCGCACGATCCCAGAGCGGCCGACCACCCCCGTCCCGGGGGATCGGTGCGGGGTCGGGCCGGACGACTCGCGTACCACGGTTGGCTGTCCTGGAACGGCGAGGGGGTGCGGGTGGATCACAGCCGTACACGTGCAACACTCACCCGGTAGCCGGCCCCAGGGTCCGGCGCCCCCATGGTCCGGTGCACCGGCGCCGGCGCGGGAGTGACCATGCAGGTGTGTTGAGGAGAGGTCCGGCACAGTGACCGAAAAGCCAGAGGTAGTCGTCATCGGGGCCGGGCCAGCTGGCCTGACCGCCGGCTGGGAGCTGGTGAAACGGGACGTGCCCGTGACGATTATCGAGGGTGACTCGGTCGTCGGTGGAATCAGTCGTACCGCGCAGCGCGACGGCTGGCGTTTCGACATCGGCGGCCACCGTTTCTTCACGAAGGTCCCCGAGGTCGAGAAGCTCTGGCACGAGATCCTCCCCGACGAGGACTTCCTGATGCGGCCGCGCTCGAGCCGCATCTACTACAACGGCAAGTTCTTCGACTACCCGTTGAAGCCGGCGAACGCGCTGGGCAACCTCGGTGTGGTCGAGGCGGCGCGCTGCATCGCCTCCTACGCCGCGGCCCGGGTGCGCCCGCCGAAGGACCAGAGCAACTACGAGAACTGGCTGGTCGCCCGCTTCGGCTGGCGGCTGTACCGCACCTTCTTCAAGACCTACACGGAGAAGGTCTGGGGAGTTCCGGTCAACGAGATGCCCTCGGACTGGGCGGCGCAGCGCATCAAGAGCCTATCGATGTTCAACGCCATCGTCAACGCGGTGCTGCCGAAGAAGAACCAGAAGGACATCACGTCCCTCATCGAGGAGTTCCAGTACCCCAAGTACGGGCCCGGCATGATGTGGGAGACCGCCACCGACAAGATCGTCAAGCAGGGTGGGCGGGTCGTCTTCGAGGAGAAGGTCCGTAAGATCCACCACGAGAACGGCCGTGCCACCGGGCTGACCACCGAGGTCATCGGCGGGTACGGGCCGGGCGCGGGTGCGCCCGAGTCGTCGCGCACCGACCTCGGCAGCGAGTACCAGTACACCGGCGACGAGTTCATCTCGTCGATGTCGTTCTCGTCGCTGGTGAAGGTGATGGACCCGCCGGCACCGGCACACGTGCTCGCCGCGGCGAACGCGCTGAAGTACCGCGACTTCCTCACCGTGGCGCTGGTCGTGCCGGAGTCCGCCGGATTCCCGGACAACTGGATCTACATCCACGCGCCCACGGTGAAGGTCGGCCGCATCCAGAACTTCGCGTCCTGGTCGCCGTATCTCGTCAAGGACGGCAAGACCTGCCTGGGCCTGGAGTACTTCGTCTTCGAGGGCGACGACACCTGGAGCAGCTCGGACGAGGACCTCATCGCACTCGGCACCCGGGAACTGGTCGAACTCGGCCTGATCCGGGCGAGCCAGGTCGAGACGGGCTACGTCGTCCGGATGCCGAAGGCGTACCCGTACTATGACACCGAGTACAAGAAGAACGTGGACATCATTCGGGCCTGGCTGGCCGAGAACACGCCGAACGTGCACCCGGTCGGGCGCAACGGCATGCACCGGTACAACAACCAGGACCATTCGATGCTGACCGCGCTGCTCACCGTCGAGAACATCGTCGACGGCACCCACCACGACGTGTGGGAGGTCAACGTCGACGAGGATTACCACGAAGAGGCCTCCTCCCCCAAGCGCTGACCCGACGTCGGGCACCTGACCCGGCGGCCGGCCCCGCGCCGACCGCCGCCGATGGTTCGACGGCGAACGCGACGAGATAGGGGTGCCGGCCCGCCCCCGGAATAGCCGGGGCGGGCCGGCACCGCCAGAATAGGTGCCTGGGTGTGGTCTCCCACCGCTCGGTGATCACAGGATCGCCGGACGGTCGGTGGCCCATGCCCGGCGGCACCCGCGGCCTGCCCCCCGCACCCGTCCGGACCCGCGGGCGCGTGGGCCCGCCAGACGTAACCAGCCCGTACGACGGGACCAGCCCGAATGCGGGGCGGCCCGTCCGAAGGGCCAGCCCGCACGATTCCAGCACTGCGGGTGCGGGCCTGCCCGGCCGGTCGAGGACACCCCGGCCTGGCTGACCCGCCGCACCGCGGACCACGTGGACGGAAGGAACTACCGTGACGGACGTCGCGGTGCGCCCGGCGGAGCACAAGCCCGAACCGGTCGACCAGGTCGGCAACGCATCCGACCGCGCGGGGCGGGCGTTCACCATCGTGGTGGGCGCGCTCGTCGCCGCCGCGGTGATCGTACGGTTCACCGCCACCCAGGCCCTGTGGCTGGACGAGGCGCAGAGCGTGGCGATCGCCCGCCTGCCCCTGTCCGGATCCGGTACCACCATGTGGGACGGCCTGCTTCAGGACGGTTCGCCGCCGCTCTACTACCTGTTGCTGCACGGCTGGATCGCCCTCGTCGGTGAGAGCACCGTGGCGGTGCGATCACTGTCGGCGTTGGTCAACATCGCGGCGGCCTGGCCGTTGTACCTGCTCGCGCGGCGGGTGATCGGTGAGCGTGGCGCGCGGGTCAGCGTGGTGCTGTACCTGACCTCGCCGTTCGCGTTGTACTTCGGCACCGAGACCCGCATGTACAGCCTGATCGTGCTGCTCACGGCGCTGGGCGGGGTGGCGCTCGAACGGGTGCTGCGGGCGCCCTCGGTGAAGTCGGTGATCGGCCTGGCGCTGGCCGCCGGCGGCCTGGCGCTGACCCACTACTGGTGTCTGTACCTGCTGGTCACCGTCGGCGTGTGGCTGCTCGGCCTGCTGATCGTCCGCCCCTGGTATCGCGCCCGGCGCGCCCGTCGCGGTGGCCCGGCCGGCGCGCCGGTGCCAGGGGTCGCGGGGGTTTCGGGCAGTACGTCCACCGGTTCGACGGGACGTTCGGGGGGCGGCAGCCACCGCTCGGGAGGACGTGGCACCTCGGGCGCGACGTCCGCGTCCGCCGCGGGGGGCATGTCGTCGGCCGCGGCCGCGCGGCGGGGGCCGATCTACGCGCTGATCGGGCTGGTCGGCGGCGGGCTGGTGTTCGCGCCGTGGCTGCCGAGCTTCTTCGACCAACTCGCCCACACCGGCACCCCGTGGGGCGAGCCGGCCAGCTACGCGGCGATCTCCCACGCGTACGGCCAGTGGGCCGGCGGTCCGACGACCCTCGGGCGGCTACTGCTGTTCCTGATCACCGGTCTGGCCGCGGCCGGTCTCGCCGGGCAGTCCACCGGCGGCCGGTTCCTGCTCATCGACCTGCGCGGACGGGAACCCGGCCGCACCCTGTTCTTCCTGGCCACCGGCACCCTGTTCGTCGCGGTCACCGCCGGCAAGCTGGTCGGCAACGCCTGGGCTGACCGCTACACCGCGACCGCGTTCGTCCCGTTCCTGCTGGTCCTGGGCCTGGGCTCGACCGTCATCGGGCACGGCCGGATCTTCCAGGGCGTCATCGCCGTCGCCGCGGCCATCGGTCTGCTCGCGGGCACCACCGACCTGCACCGGGAACGGTCGCAGGCCGCCGAGGCCGCCGGTGTGCTGGAACGGCTGGCCCATCCCGGCGATGTGATGCTGATCTGCCCCGACCAGATCGGCCCGGGCCTGGCCCGCACCATCCCGCCGTGGCTGAAGGTGCACGTCGTCCCGACGTACGACGCACCGGACCGGGTCAACTGGGTCGACTACGAACAGCGCAACGAGAACGCCGACGGACGTGAGATCGCCCGGCGCGCCCTGGCCGAGGCCGGCCCCGAACACACCGTGTTCCTCGCCGGTTCCGGGGCGTACCGCACCTACGAGGAGCTGTGCACCGAGGTGCAGACCACGTTGGCGCAGGCCCGTCCGCACGCCGACCAGGTGATGAAGCAGGGCCTGCCGGCGAAGGTCTACGAGAACTACGCTCTGCTGCGCTTCCAGGCGTCCTGACGATGACCGCCGCCCCGCCGACCCCCGCGTCCGCCGTCGTCGTGGACGAACGACGCGGGACGCGGCGGGACGGCCGGCGCGACGGTGGACGCCACACCGGGGCACGCAGGCGGCCGGACCCGTGGCGCTGGCGCGAGGTGCTGCTCGCCTGGCTGGCCGCCCGGGTCGTCGTCGGCGCGGCCCTGGCCATGACCCGTTTCATCGCCGACCAGGCCCAGGGCGACCAGAACCTCACCCTGCGCACCACCGGCCTGCTCGGCTGGGATGCCGGCTGGTACCGCACGATCGCCGAGTCGGGTTACGGCGACGCCGGGGCGGAAAGCCGCCGTTTCTTCCCGCTGCTACCGATGGCGGTGCGGGGTCTGGCGCAGGTGCCGGGCGCGGCCGGGCGTGAGGGCCCGATCCTGCTGGTGATCGTCAACGTGTGCGCGTTGGGCCTGGCACTGGCGCTGGTGCGCCTGGCCACCGTCGAGGGCCTCGGTGAGGACGCCACCTCGCGTCTGATCTGGTTCACCGCGCTCGCCCCGCCGGCGTTCGTGCTGGTCATGGGCTACGCCGAGGCCGTCGCCGGGCTGCTCGCCGTCGCGGTGTTCCTCGGCGCCCGCACCCGCCGCTTCGAACTCGCCGCGCTCGCCGGCCTGCTCGGCGGGCTGTGCCGTCCACTGGGGGTGCTGCTCGTCGTCCCGCTCGCGATCGAGGCCACCCGCGGTTCCCGGCTCGCCGCGCTCCCCCTGGTCCGCCGTCTGGGCGCGCCGCCCCTGTCCACGGCCTCGGTGCCCCGCTCCCCCACGACCGCGTCCTCGTCCTCGCCCTCGCACCGCACCGCCGCCGCGGCGCTCACCGGCCCGTCGTCGCCGGCCGCGTTCTCGGACCCGTCCACGGCCGCGTCCACCCTGCCGTCCGCGTCCCCGTCCCCGTCCCCGGTGACGGCCGGGCCGCCCGGCGATCTGTGGCGACCGGATGGGCGCCGCCGCGGCGCGGCCCTGGGCTGGCGGGTGGTGGCGGTGTTCGCCCCGCTGGTCGGCGCCGGGATCTACGTGGCCTGGTCGGCGCACACCTACGGGGACGGCCTGGCGCCTTTCACGATGCAGCGGGACGCCGCCCGCCACGGCGCCACCAGCAACCCGCTCTCGGTGCTGTGGCAGGCCGCCACCGGCGCGTTCCACGGTGAGCTCGGCACCGCCCTGCACGTCCCGTGGATTCTGCTGGCCGTCGTCGGCCTGATCGTGATGTACCGTCTGCTCCCGGTGTCGTACGCGCTGTGGAGCACCCTGGTGCTCGTCGCCGTCCTCACCGGCAGCAACCTCGACTCCGGCGAGCGCTACCTCTACGGCGCCTTCCCGTTCCTGCTGGTCGCGGCCCTGGTGACCACCCGCCGCGAGATCTTCACCGCGGCCCTGGTCGCCTCCACCGCCGCGATGACCCTCTACGCCACCCTCGCCTTCACCCTCGCCTACGTCCCCTGACCCCACCTCCACGGCCGGCGACGACTGCCCGCACGTGAGCACCTGGGCACGGTACGACATAATGGTGCATCGTGGAGCGGGGCCGTCACGATGGGTTCACCTGGGACTTCTTCGTATCCTACACCAGCGCCGACGCGGCGTGGGCCACGTGGATCGCCTGGCACCTGGAGGAGAACGACTACAAGGTCCTGATCCAGGCCTGGGACTCCACACCCGGCACGAACTGGCGCTACCAGATGGAACAGGGCATGATCCACGCCGCGCGCACGATCGCGGTGCTGTCCCCCGCGTACATGCGGTCCAGGTTCGGCCTGGAGGAGATGCGCAGCGCCTGGGCCGCGGACCCGCAGGGAACGCTGCGCAAGCTCATACCCGTTCGCGTCGAGGAGTTCCGCCCCGTCGGGGTGCTGAGCACGGTCGTCTCCCTCGACCTGTTCGGACTGTCGGAGCCGGAGGCCCGTGAGCGTCTGCGCACCGACATCAGGGCGACGTTGGACGGCCGGGAGAAGCCGTCAGCCTCACCGGACTTCCCCGCTCCGATCGTCGAGGGGCGGCCCGGCCAGGCACCTCCCCCCGGGCCGCGGTCCACGGATCGGCCGCTGCTGGTGGGCCAGCCCCGGCCCATGCCGATGTTCCCCGCGGAACTGCCAAAAATCTGGAACGTGCCGGAGCCGACCGCGCGGTTCGTCGACCGCCCGGAGCTCGACCAGCTGACCGAGGCCATGGCCGGTGACCGCCCGCTGGTCGCCCTCACGGGAACCGCCGGGATCGGCAAGACCAGCCTGGCCCTGGAGTACGTCCGCGCGTACCGGGCCGACTTCGACGCGGTCTGGTGGGTCCCCGCCGGCCGCACCGATCAGATCGCCAACCAGGTCAGCGCGGCCGCACCCCTGCTGGGCCTGCCCGCCGAGACCTCGGCGGCCTCGGTCCTCGCCCAGTTGGACGCCGGCCACCGCCGCTGGCTGCTCGTCGTCGACGCCTCCACCAGCCGGGACGCCCTACCCGACTGGTTACCGACCACCTCCGGCGACGGCCGCATCCTCGTCACCTCCCGCGACGACCGCTGGGATGCCCACGGCCAGGTCATCCACGCCGAGGCGCTGGACCGCGCCCACGCCGTGGAGCTGCTCGCCGACCGCCTCCCCGCCATCGACCGGACCGCCGCCGGCGAGATCGCCGACCGCTTCGGCGGTCTCCCCCAGGCGCTGGACCAGGCGGCGCACCTGATGATCAGCGAAAGCCTCCAGGCCCGCCACTACCTCGACGAACTACGCGCCGACCCGCTGGCCCTGCTCGCCGAAGGCGAAGCCCCGGGACGCCCCGGCATCACCGCCGTCACCCTGTCGGACGCGTCGATCCGCCTCGTCGACGCGAACGCCCCCACCGCCGGCGAACTGCTCCGCCTGGCCGCGCACGCCGACACCGCCACCCCCTTCCCCCTCTGGCTCCTACGCGACCACCCAGACGCCCTCACCAGCAACACCACCCCACCCAGCCCGGACGGACCCAGCCCGGACGCACCCTGGTCGGCGGCCGCCGAGGGGCTACGCGCGGCGACGGCCAGACCCCGGGTTCTCGCCCGCGCCGTCAGCGACCTCCAAAGCCACGGCCTGGTCCGCTACCAGGGCGACGAGCTGCACCTACCGTCGGTCCTGGTCACCGTCCTACGTGGACGCACCACCCCGGACCACGCCGCCCACCTCAACGCGAGCATCGGCCGCCTCCTACACGCCGCGCTGCCGGAGAACGTCGTCGGCGACCCGGCGACCTGGCAGGCCTGGCACACGCTGCTCCCCCACGCCCTGGCCGTGCTGGAGAACACCAGCCCTGACCAAGACACCCCCGAAACCGCCTGGCTCGCCGAACACGCCGCCGCCTACCGCCTCGAACGCGGCCAGCCCGCCGAAGCCGAACTGCTCGCGACCCGCGCCGCCCAGGCCCGCGAACGCCTCGACGGCCCCGACCACCCCGACACGCTCGCCGCCCGCCACATCTACCTGCGCGCCGCCCTCAACAACGACAACTTCGCCGAGGCCGGCCCCCTGGCCGAACGCAACGCCGACGACCGCGAACGCCTCCTCGGCCCCGACCATCGCGACACCCTGGCCAGCCGCGAAACCCTCGCCCGCGTCTACCAGAAAACCGGCCACCTCGACAACGCCGAGGCCCTGTTCACCCAGAACCTCGCCGACCGCAAAGCCGCCCTCGGCGACCGCGACCCCGACACCCTCGAAAGCCGCCACAACCTCGGCGCCGTGATGGCTCAGGGCGGCCGCCGCCTGGAAGCGACCGAGATCCTGCTCCCCACCCACAGCGCCCAGGTCAGCGTTCTCGGCCCCGAGCATCCGCACACCCTCGACACCGCTCACCGGATCGCCGTCACCTACCGCGGCATGGGCGCCACCACCGCCGCCCTCGGCTACGCCGAACCCGTAACCGAGGCCCGCGAAGAGGTACTCGGCCCCCTGCACCCCGCGACCCTCGACAGCCACCACAGCCTCGGCCTCACCTACCGACAGGCCGGCCGCTACCACGACGCCATCCGCGAACTCGACCAGGCCTTCAACGGACGCGACAAAGCCCTCGGCCCCAACCATGTGCACACCCTCGAAAGCGCCCAGGCACTCGGACGGTCCTATCTCGACAGCGGCCAGCCCGAACGAGCGACCCCCGCCCTCGAACATACTCTAACCGGCCGCGAAAAAACCCTCGGACCAGATCACCCAACCACCATCCAGAGCTGCAAAAGACTCGCCGACGCTTTCATCGAAAATGGATCACCAGGAAAAGCAACTCCACATCTCCATCGCGGCCTTCTCCACTACGAAAATTTCAATGGCGAAGCCCATCCACCCTGACCGGTTTCCTGACCGCTGTCCGCGACCTGCTCGCCGGCGCCGAGGTGGT
>NZ_CADCWS010000188.1 GCF_902806475.1 Candidatus Frankia nodulisporulans | reverse complement strand
CTAATGAATGTTTCGACCTGGCGTTGTCCGCCCGGATATGACGCCGATGACCCTCGGGTCATGCCGGGAAAAGGACCGCCTCGCCACATCGGGACCGGTCACCGCGACGAGACTGGTCCAGCCGATCCGAAACAACGGCATACATTTCCCCCTGGACGGCCGGGCAGCTGGTCGTGGGGCCGCCCTGGCCGCGGCATCTGTACTGCGACGAACAGCGAGGGCCGGGAATGTCACACCGCGGGAGCGGGACGCCGGCAGGGCACGAGATGTCAGCCGAATCGAACCGGCGACCGGCCCGAACACGCTCGGGCCCGCCCGTCCGAAAACGGCAGGATCAGCGGGTCGGACAGGCCGAGGAGGCGAGGAAGCCGAAGTCGACGACACGCCTGCGGGTCAGAATCCGCCCAGGCGTGGACGCGGGCAGGACAGCACCGGGCCGGGGAGCTCCGTGCCCCCCGCACCGCTTGGTCGCTGACTCCCCGAACATGTTCATCAGAATGGTGGGTTTTCCCGGCGATGTCCAACGCGGATCCGCGATGGCACCAATCAGCAAACGCGATCGGTTCGCCCAGGTTGCGTCCCTGCCCACCGGGCACACCCCCCTCGCCGACGATCGGGATGACCGTGACGGGTGGCCGCGGTGGTCGCGTCCGGGCGCACCCGGGGTCGCGCGGGGCGCATGGGATCGGGCGCCCGGGGGGCATCCTGCCCGTGGAACCCGGAGGTGGTCACGATGATGGAGTGGGCGCTGGAGTCGGTCGCAGCGGTCCAACTGCCACAGGCCGAGACCATCGTCGCGGACCTGCTCGACATCCTGCGCCGGCAGCTCGATGTCGACGTCGCCGTGCTCGCCCGGTCCGAACAGGGTGAGCTGGTCGTGCAGGTGATCCGCGGGGATCCGGGCTCGTTGGCTCTCACCCCGGGGGTGCCGCTGACCAGGGACAGCGGCCTGCTCGCCAGCCTGCTCGGCGGCGACACCCGACCAGGTGCCGTGCGTTCGACCGCGTCAGCGCCGGTGTTCGACAGCGACGGCGGGATCTACGGGGTGCTGGCCTGCCTGACCACGCGGCCGCACCCGGCGCGCAACGCGGCCCGCGACGAACGGTTCCTGCGGCTGATGGCCGCCTTCCTCACCGACTCGGTGCTGGACCTCCAGGAGATGTGGACGCGGCGTCGGCGCGTCTGGCAGGAGGTCAGCGACCTGATCGACGACGGCGGGCCGCAGGTGGTGTTCCAGCCGATCCTGCGCCTGAGCGACCGGCGGATCGTCGGCCTCGAGGCGCTGTCCCGGTTCCCCGACCTCACCGCCGCGCCGCAGCACTGGTACGCCAACGCCGCCACCGTCGGTCTTGCCACCGAACTCGAACGCATCGCGATCCACGGTGCGTTGCGGGTCCTGCCGATGCTGCCCCCCCACCTGACACTCACCGTCAACGTCTCGCCCTCCACGCTGGTCGCGGGTCTGGTGGATGCCCTGCCGCCCGTCGCCGCCGGCCGGCTGGTGATGGAGATCACCGAGCACGAGCACATCAGCGACGACCAGGAACTGCTGTGCACCGTCGGGGAACTGCGTGCCCGCGGTATCCGCGTCGCGATCGACGACATCGGCACCGGCTACGCCGGACTCGCCCAGCTGCTACGCCTACGCCCCGAGATCATCAAACTGGACGGGGTGATCACCCGCGGGATCGACACCGACGCCGCCCGGCGGGCGATCGCCGCGGGCCTGGTCGAGGTGGCCCGGGAGATCGGCGGGCGAGTCGTCGCCGAAGGCATCGAGACCCCCCGGGAACTCGCCACGGTCGAAGCCGCCGGCATCGGCTACGGCCAGGGCTTCCTCCTCGGACGACCAGCCCCCGCCAGCGAGGTCACCCAGGACACCACCACCGCTGCCAGGATCGCCGGGGGGCCACCGCCGCGGGCTCCGCGCCCGCCAGCCAGGCCTGACCGCCGGGTCTGCCGCGTCCGCTTCGGCCTCCCACCGGTGGACCTCCCGTTTCCGCCCCCTCGGCGCGACCCGGATGGGCGGATCTTGCTCCGGGGCTGGTCGCGGGTGTGGCGGCGGCCGGGGCGGGTCCGTTCGGGGTGGCCCGGGGGGATGACACCCAGCGGACAGATCGACCGGGGTGCGCCCGATGTCGCCTAGCATCATCCGATATGACCGGGGTGGGCACGTCGTCGCAGCCTGCCACGGGCACACCCCCGGACGTCGCCTCCGCAGCACCGTCATCCGCGCCATCGCCGTCCTCGCCGGCGCCCTTCTCGCCGTCGGCGTGGGGGTGGCGGCCGTCGGACTGGTGGTCCTCGCCGCCCGGTCGGCTGCGGCTGGTCTCGCTGGTCGTGATGGTGCTGCTGGTCGCGCTGTGGATCACGGCGTTCGCCACCAGCCAGGCCCGGCAGGGGACGTTGGACGCGCTGTCCGGGCGACCCGGCGGCGGGCAGACCGCCACACTCGTCGCGGCACTGCGCCTGCGTTCGGACCTCGCCGGTGCCGACGCCGCCGCCACCCGCGCCCGCCTCGGCGGCAACGACGGCCTCGAGGTCGCCCGCCAGCGGGAGGCCTACCGCCGGGCGATGGCGGACGTCGGGGTGCAGCTCGTCGTGCTGGCCCGCGCCCACCCCCACACCGACGGCGGCACCGACGCCGATCTGGGCCCGGCGCTCACGGTCATCGCCCAGCAGCTCCCCCCCTACGGTGGCGAGGTGGCGCAGGCGAAGGCCGCCCGTTCGGAACTGATGTGGCGCACGATCCTGCCGGCGGCCGACCGGATCGTCGCCACCGAGCAGAGCCGGGCCGAACACGCCCTGCACCGGGCCGAGGCCACGAACCCGCTGGTCGGCGTCGTCGTTCTCGGCGCGTTGACGTTCGGGGCGCTGGTCAGCACCCAGATCTGGCTGATGCGGCGGACCAACCGCGTCCTGAATCCCGCCCTCGCCGCCGCGACGGTCCTGTCCGCCGTGGCCGTGGGCTGGACCCTGCTCGCCTTCGCCACCCAACATGATCACATCGCGGATGGCCGCGACCACGGCTACCGTCCGCTGACCCGGACCTCGCAGGCCAGGGTGCTGGCCCTGCGCGCCTGGACCGACGACGTCCGCGCGCTGCTCGACCGATCCGAGGCCCCCCGCCTGGACGCCGACTCCGCCGCCGCGAGCACCCGCCTGCGCCACGACCCGGCCAGCGCCCCCGCCGCCGGTTCCGACGGTTCCGGCCTGCTCGCCACGATCGCCGCCCCCGGTGGCCCCGACCAGGCCGCCCGCGCCGCTCTGACCCCCGCCTGGACCGGCTACGCCGACATCGCCGCGCGCATCCGCGACGGCGCGGGACGACCCGAGGGCCTCTGGCCGGCCGCGCTGCTCGCCCAGCAGGACGCGACCGGTGCCCTGCGCACCTTCGACGAACGCTCCGTGGCCGTCCTCGACGCCAGCCGCACCCATCTCACGGACGACCTCACCGCCGCCACCGACACCGTCGACACGCTGCCCGCCGCCCTGTCGATCACGCTGGGCCTGGCCGCCGTCCTCACCTTCGTCGGTCTCCAACTGCGCATCAACGACTATCGCTGACCTGCGCCGGCCCCCGGTTCCAGGGAGGATCCAGGGGATGCGAGCGGGTGGAGGCCGCCACATCGGCGGCCCCGGGCGAACCGGGCGTGGATCACGAGATGCGAGGGTCGACCGCGGGCGGTGCTCGAGAGGGTGCCCTCCCCTGGGTGGCCGGCGGGCCACCGGAGGGTGGTGACGCCGGCCACCCCGCCCTCGGGCGCCGAGCGCGATGCACGAGTGCGTCCAGCCATGATGCGACGATGCGCGGATCGGGCATCTCGGGTCGGATGACGAGAACGCGACAGCTGGCCGAAATCGGTGATCTGGCGACCTACCATCGGTCATCGTGCGGGCTTCACGTTGGCGGGCGGCCTGGCCAGTGACAAGGAGAGCAGTGACCGATCCCCAGCGCTGCCCGCGGCCCACGTGCCACGGTGTGCTCCAGGACGGTCGCTGCCCGGCCTGCGGCTGGTCCCGCGGCCCGGCCAACTCCGCGGCCCACGAGATCAGCACCGACACGAACGCGGGCACCAGCAGCGGCGTCGCGGCCTCGGCCACGCTGCGACCCTCCGCGGTCCCCCAGATCACGCATCAGCCGGTGGCGCCCCCGCCCACCATCTTCTCGGCGGCGACTCCCACCCCTGGCGGACCCGAGCTGGACCCAACCCGGCCCACCACCTTCTCTCCCGCCGTCCCGCCGGCATCCCCGTTCACACCCTCGGCGTCCCCGTTCACATCCCCGGCGCCTCCCGCCGCACGGCCGGCATCCCTCGTTCCCCCCGCCTGCCGCACTCCTCCCGTCTACCCCGCCGCACCACCCGCTCCCACCGCCGCACCACCCGTTCGCCCCGCCGCACCGCCGGCATCCCGTCCGACGTCCGCGGCCACGCCGGCATCCCGTCCGACGCCCGTGGCGAAACCGTCCGGGGGCGCGAGCTCGGGAAGTCCGAGCGCAGGTGGTGCGGGCACGGGTGGTGCGAGCACCGGCGGCGGCGCTGCCGGGCGTGGGGTGCTGGGCGAGACGAACGGTGATCACGATGCGGCGACGCTGCCGCCGCGGCCGGGATGGTCGGGGTGGTCGGACGAGGTGGGGGCCTCCGGGTTCCCCAGCGCACCGCCGCCGACCGTGTGGACGAGAAGCGAAGGTGACGACGGCGCCGAGCCGCCGGCGCGTCCCGCCTCGGTCGCTCCGGCGCGCTATCCGGCGCCCCGGCCCGGGCAGAACCAGCTCTGGTCCGCGGCCGGCAGCGCGACCGGCGGGCGCTCGCGGCGGACGTCCGACGCCTCCGAGCACGGCGCCGTCGACGGTGCCGGTTCGGGCGGCGGGGCGGGAACCGGCATCGTCCGCGGCCCGGCCGGTGGGGAGGGAACCTCAGCCGGCGGGTCGGGCGGATCCGGTGGCGAACCGGCGGCTTCGGGCGGTGGGACAGGCGGGTCCGGTGGCGCGTCGGGACGGTCGGGCTCCGGATCGGTCAACGAGCTGGGGGCGGGGCTGGTGGAACTGCCCGCGGTGGAACGGCCCGATCCGGCGTCGCTGCCGCTCATCGACCCGCGGCTGCCGCTGCGGTTGCGGGTGTGCCGGGGCTGCGGGGAGCCGGTGGGACGGGCCCGGGCCGGCCAGCAGGCACTCGCGGAGGGTTTCTGCGCCGGCTGCGGACAGCCTTACTCCCTTCGGCCGTCGCTGCGGCCTGGGGACCAGATCGGCCGGTACGAGATCGAGGGTGTGCTCGCCCACGGCACCCATGGCTGGACCTACCTGGCCCTCGACCACAGCGCGGAGGCGCCGCCCTGGGTCGTCTTCCGAGGGCTGTGCACCTCCCCCGAGCGGGACGTCCGGGTCGCGGCGATGGCCGAGCGGGGCTTCCTCACGGAGCTGGACCATCCTGGGATCGCGAAGGCCCACACGTGCCTCGAGCACGGCGACACCAGCTATCTCGTCACGGAACACGTCTCTGGTCTTACGCTTCGTGATATGCAGCGACGACGGCAGACCGACGTGGGACGACCGGACCCGCTGCCGGTGACCGCCGCGATCGCCTACGTCATGGCCGCGCTGCCGGCGCTGGAGTACCTGCACCGCCGCGGGCTGGTGTACGGGGACGTCCGGCCGGACACCATCATGGCCAGCGGACACCAGGTACGGCTGGTGGACCTGCGGGCCATCCAGCGCCGACCGGGCAGCGGCCGCGGCGGCGCCGCGATGGGGGCGCTGGGGTTCCAGGCGCCGGAGGTGGGCACCGACGGTCCCTCGGTCGCCGGCGACCTGTACGCCGTCGGACGGACCCTGGCCGCCCTCGCCCTGGACCTGCGCGGTTTCACCTCGACGTACCGGTTCAGTCTGCCGCCGGCCACCGCGCACACGGTGCTGGCCCGGCACGAGTCGCTGACCCGGCTGCTGGCGAAGACGACCGCCCGCGACCCGGCTCGACGTTTCGCCAGCGCCACCGAACTACACGGTGAGCTGCTCGGTGTCCTGCGGGAGATCGTCGCCGCCGAACGCGGTCGGCCGCTCCCCGCCCCCGTCCGCAGCACCCGTTTCGGCCCCGACGCCAGCCCCGACAGTGGCACGGGAACTGGCGGTGGTGCGGGAACTGGCGGTGGCACGGGAACTGGCGGTGAACTGGCGGGGCCGTGGCCGGTGCTGTCGTGGCGGGTGCTGCCCCAGCTGCTGGCCGAGCCGGCCGATCCGGCCGCCGCTGCCCTCGCGACGTTGCCGGACGTCCCACCCGCCCAGCTCGCGGACCTGCTCGCCGCGCTGGGAGCGGCCAGTCCGGCGGCCCGGCTCCGGCTGGCCGACCTGCACATCCGCACCGGTGCACGGGATGCGGCTCGGACGCAGCTGTCGGCCATCGCGGCCGACGACCCGCGGCAGTGGCGCGTCCACTGGCTGCGTGGGCTGCTGCTGCTCGCCGAGGATGACGCCGCCGCGGCGTCCAGCGCGTTCGAGCAGGTCTACGACGAGGTTCCCGGTGAGCTCGCCCCGAAGCTGGCGCTGGCCGTCGCCGCCGAGTCCGCGGGCAATCCCGATCGGGCCCGGGTGCTCTACGACCTGGTCTCCCGGACCGACAGTTCGTTCGCCAGCGCGGCGTTCGGGCTGGCCCGGCTGCGCCTGGCCGCCGGGGACCGCACCGGGGCGCTGGAGGCCTACCGTCGGGTGACGTCCACGCCGAACACACCGAACACACCGGACGCGCACCTGCGGTCACGCATCCACCTGGTGCGAGCCCTCGGTGTCGCCGGTGACGACCCGGCGACACCGACCCTCGCGGGTCTGCGCAGCGCGTCAGCGATTCTCGCCGAGCTGGACCTGCCACCGGCGACCCGGGCCGCGCTCACCCGGGACCTGCTCACCGACGCGCTGCGCCTGCTACGCTCCGGCGCCCAGGCGCCCGACCCGGGCACCGAGATCGCCGGGACGCCACTGCAACCGGTGCCCGTCCGTCTGGGCCTGGAACACGCCTACCGCACCCTCGCCCGGCACGCTCCCACCCGACACGAACGCCACCACCTGGTGGATCTCGCCAACCGCATCCGCCCCCGAACCCTCCTGTGATGTCTCCGATGACGCTGCCGCCCTCCCCCACGCCTCCCACCCCGTCGAGCTCGTCCGTCCCCTCGACCGTCGGCGACCCCGCGGGTTCCCATCCGGTGCCGGTCACCGATGAGACGCCGACCGTCGACATCGTCACGTCCATGGTCGGCGGCAACGGCGACCACAGCGAGCTCGACCTTGACCTGGCCGCCGCGGTCAGCAACGTCGGCCTGGTCCACCACACCAACGAGGACGGCTTCGCCCTGCGCACCGTCCACCCGAACCCCTCGCGGCAGGACACCGGCGCGCCCCCCGGACCCATCGCGAACCACACCATCCCGGCCGGCCATGCCGGCGGCGGCACCGTCGCACAGGGCGGTGGCTTGGGTGGCGCGGGTGGCGCGGGTGGCCTGGGTGGCGCGGAGACCGGCGGCCTCGAGTCGATCATCCTGGCCGCCGTCTGCGACGGGGTGTCCACGGCTCCCGGTTCCGGTCCGGCCGCCGTGCGCGCGGCCCGTGACGCCGTCGACCTGCTCACCCACATCGCCACGACCATGTCGTCACCCACCGGCACCGCCGACGAGGTCGTCTCCCACGAGGCCATCACGGTCGGCGCTGGCACCGGCATCCTCCTGGACACCTCCCCCCTCACCGATCCCGGCCTCACCGATCCCACCGGGGTCGGTCCTGGCGGGGACGGTCACGCCGGGGACGGCGGTGGGAGTGGCGCCACGCCCGGCGATGCGTCCGACGCCGGTGGCCCGGCCGAGGCCGGTGAGGCGTCCGCGTTCGGGGACGACCCCTGGGACGAGGGCGCGCCGGCCCACGATCGGGACCCGCTCGAGCGGGACCTGGCCGCCGGGGACACCCGTCCGCTGGGACCACGCCGCCATCCGGCCGCCGGACCCGGCACCGCCTGGCAGCCGAGCGCGCTGCGGGCCGCGGCGTCCGCTGCCGAGCGCGGCGCCCTGGCCACCGCGCTCGGCAGTGACAACACCCCCGCCTGCACCTTCGTCGCCGCGATCGTCACCGCCGAGCAGATCACCATCGGCTGGCTTGGCGACAGCCGGGCCTACCTGCTCGACCAGGCCGGGCCGCACCTGCTGACCGCCGACGACACGGTGGCGGCCGAAGCGGTACGGGCCGGGCTGCGACCGGCGGGTACCGCCGAGACAGGTCCGGGTGCGCACACCATCACCCGCTGGCTTGGCACGTCCAGCCCCGGCACGGCACCGCACGTGGTGACGTGCACGCCGACCGGGCCCGGTCGTCTCATCCTGTGCAGTGACGGGCTGTGGAACTACCTGTCGGCCCCCAAGCGCCTCGCCGCGCGCGTGCAGGAACTCCCACCCGAGGCGTCGGCGCTGACCGTCGCCCGGCACCTCACCTCCGCCGCGCTCCTGGCCGGCGGCGGCGACAACATCACGGTGATCGTTATCGATCTCC
>NZ_CADCWS010000187.1 GCF_902806475.1 Candidatus Frankia nodulisporulans | reverse complement strand
CAGCCTGGCGCCAGTGATAGGACACATCCCGCGCATGCTCGATGAAACCGAGCCCGGTGTACATCCGCACCGCCCGCTCGTTGTCCTCGTCGACGTACAACGCGACGGTGAGCAGGCCCTGGTCCCGCAGATGACGCAGGCCGATGAGGGTGAGCGCCCGGCCCAGGCCCGAACCACCAGAACCGGGCCGCACACCGACGACGTAGACCTCGCCGATCGGGCCGACCTGGGCGGGTGGGACATCCGGTGCGGGTGTCGGGTCGACCGCGTGGACCTTGGTCCAGTGGAAACCGACCACCTGCCCGTCGCGTTCGGCGACGAAGAATCCCCGCGGGTCGAACCACGGTTCCTGTTGACGTCTGGCCAGGTCGTCGGACGTCCAGCGGCCCTGCTCGGGATGGTCGGCGAAGGCCGCGGCGTTGACCGCGAGCCAGGCCTCGTCATCCTGGCCGGGCACGAAGGGCCGCACGGTGACATCGGCGGGCAGCACCGGCTGCTCCAGCGGCTCGTCCAACGGGCGGCGCAGCTGGAACAGCACACGGGCACGGACGAAGCCCAGCGGATCGGCGAGGGCCGCCGCGGCCGGCAGATCCCCGTGCGCCCAGATGTCGAGTTCCGCCCGCGCCGTGGAACAGGCGGCGAGCAGCGCGGTGACCAGCGCCCGACCCACACCCTGACGGCGGTGCGCGGGGTGCACCACGACCTCGGCCTGCCGACTTTCCGGTGGACCGCCCAGGTGCGCGTATCCGATGATCGGCGGTTCGGCGGGGTCGACCGGCACGCCTCCCGGGTCGGTCGCGGCGGGAGCGGCTGGTGAGGGGGCGTCCGCGGAACCGGCCGACAGACGGGCGAGCAGGTGATGGCCGGCGTCCACCGCAAGACCCGGGCGCAACGTCAACCGGACGTCCTCGGATACCGGCCCGCTACCGTCGGCTCGCTCCGCCTCGGCGAGCAGGCTCTCGATGCCGTCGACGTCCGTACCGCTGAGAGTCGGACGCCAGTCCAGCCGTGCGCTGGAGGATATGGCCGCGGACGGCTGCGAGGTCGAGGAGGTCACCACCCGACCGTACGAGCGGCCTCCGCGGATGTCGCGTGAACCGCGGATCCGGTGCGGCGCGCCGCGGTCACGCCTGAACCCGTCGCCGTCGTCGCTGCCGCTGCCGTCGCCGTCGCCGTCAAACGGCGAAGCGTGGTCGCTGGGCCCGACGACAACCGGACTGAGCGACCACGCTTTGTGGGATGACGCCGCGGATCGCGACAACGGCCACCGGGGGAGCCATCCGTCATGTGGTGGTGACGCCGCGCGGATCGTCGAACTGGCTACGGCTCAACGAGGGACGGGCTAGACCCGCTCGGGGGTGCGGGCGTCATCGCGGTCGACCCGGCCGCTGGGCCCGTCCGCGAGGGGGGTGATCGACGGGGCCACGAACTTGTAGCCGACGTGGCGAACCGTGCCGATCATGGCCTCGTGCTCGGGGCCGAGCTTCGCCCGCAGGCGGCGAACATGCACGTCCACCGTGCGTGTGCCGCCGTAGTAGTCGTAGCCCCAGACCTCCTGCAGCAGCTGCGCCCGGGTGAAGACCCGACCGGGGTGCTGCGCCAGGTACTTGAGCAGCTCGAACTCCTTGAAGGTGAGTTCGAGCGGCCGGCCCCGCAGCTTCGCGGAGTAGGTGGTCTCGTCGACGGAGAGGTCGCCGGACCGGATGACACCGGCCTCGGCGGTGCCGCCAGCAGCAGCGACCCGACCGATGGCCAGTCGCAACCGGGCCTCGACCTCGGCGGGACCGGCGGAGTCAAGCACGACGTCGTCGACGCCCCAGTCGGCGGACACCGCGGCGAGTCCACCTTCGGTGACCAGGGCGAGCAGCGGAGTGGTCAGTCCGGTGGTGCGCAGCAGTCGACACAGGCCACGAGCGATGACGAGCTCCCGGCGCCCGTCCACCACGATCACGTCGACCGGGGGCGCGTCCAGCAGGGCGCTGGCCTCCAGCGGAGCGACCCGCACCGTGTGTGTGAGCAGCCCAAGCGACGGAAACGACTCGGCGGAGGGACCGGGGGCGTTGGTGAGCAAAAGGACGACGCTCAAGACGACTCCTCCAGTGGTGTGTGGTGGGGCAGCGTCGACCCGATGAGCAACTCTATGTCCGGCACTGGGTGTCGCACGACCGTCATGGGCATGAAACGAAGGCCGGTATGTGGGGAGGATAGCCGAGTGCCCTACTGCGCTCCTACCGTCTACCGGTCACTACCGACCGCTGATTCTGAGATCCTTGCCACCAGGCATGATCCAAAAATTCCGGATCAGTACGGAGAGTCACGTGACCTGGCGGCTGTCGTGGCCCATGGCTTCTCCGGCTCGATGGAACGCCTTGCGTTACGTGAAGTAACGAAGGGTTTGCGGAAATATGTCGGAGTGCAGGTCATGGACCTGCGCGGCCACGGACGATCAACCGGGCTGTGCACGTTCGGCGATCGTGAGGCGCTGGACGTCGATGCCGCGGTGGGGGCTGCCCGCACCCTCGGCTACCTGCGCGTTGTCACCATCGGGTGGTCGATGGGCGCGGGAGCCGTCCTCCGTCATGCCGGATTGGCAAAAACTGGTACGCTCTGTCACGGGCACCGTCTCCGGCATCCGCCCGACGCTGTGATCAGCGTGAGTGCGGCAAGTCGGTGGTTCGTTCGAGATACTGCGCCGATGCGGCGAATCCATTGGTTCGCGGAGTCCGCGACCGGCCGGATGGTGGCCCGGGCGGGGTTACGGGTGCGTATCGATCCGGGCGCTTTTGTGCCCGTTCCGCTGTCTCCGTTGGAGCTGATCGGTGCCATTGCGCCGACCCCATTGCTGATCGTGCATGGCGGTCGCGACCGGTATTTCACCCTGGAGCATCCGCGGGCTCTTGGCGCCGCGAGCGGGGGTCACGCGCAGGTCTGGATCGAGCCCGAGTTCGGGCACGCCGAGGCGGGACTGTCGCCTGGTCTGCTGGACCGCATCGGGTCCCACATGGTCGAATTCGCCGGGCCCGCCCGCACACCCGTCCGGGCGGACGGGTGTGCCGCGGGCCCCGCGACGGGCTCGGCGCCAGAATCCTCAAAGGGGTGGGCATCATGACCGGTGGTCCGGCCGCGGCACCGGGGACGGTGACGGTCCGCTACTGGGCGGCGGCGCGAGCGGCCGCCGGCGTGACCGAGGAGACGCTCGTCGCGTCCACCCTCGCGCAGGTGCAGGACGCGATCGCGGCCCGCCACGGCGGCACCCTGCCCAGCCTGTTGCGACGCTGCTCCTACCTGGTGGACGACCAGCCCGCCGGACAACGTGACCCGGCCACCCTCACGCTGGCGGCCGGAGCCGTCGTCGAGGTCCTGCCACCCTTCGCCGGCGGCTGATCGGCGGCCAGGGCCGCGGCGTAGGACCGCCACCGCGGTGCCCTACCCGGACGTGACAGCATGACGGCGTGAGTGCTGGCGATCTCGGATCCGGTGTGGTCACCCGCTCGCGCCCAGGCGCCGCGGGCGCGCTCGCGGTGCCCGGTGCCGTGCTGCTCGCCGCCGGCCTCGCGATCGGGGCGGCGGCGCTGGCCACGTGGGCACTCGCGGTTGTCGTCATCGTCCTGCAAGTGGCCCTTGCGTGGGCCTGGGGTCGGGTGCTGCGGGCTTCGCCGGGCACCGTCGCGCTCATCGCCGTCTGGGCCCTGCTGGGCGATCTCAGTCTGCTGCTGACGGACGGCCATCCGTTCCACGCGATCGTCGGGGTGGGCGGGACCGGCGTCGCCGCGGTCATCGTCTACCAACTGGGGCTGCGTCGAGCCGTGATCCTGCGTGCCCCGGCCGCCGACATGGTCAGGCCGGCCACGTCCGCCACCTCCGGTGGCGCGGGTGTTCCATCCAGCGAGCGGGTCAGCGCCGAGCTGGTCACCGCGCTGAGCGGGATCGTTCTCGGCCTGCTGCTCACCGGGTATCTGGCGCTACGGGCCGGGCGGGGCGCGGAGCAGCCGGCTGATCTGATGACCATCGCCGGTCTGCTCGGCGCCGGGATCGTGGTCGCGGTGGCCCGGCTGGTCGGATGGGCCGGCCTGCCGGCGGCGCTCGCCGGGCCGGTCGGGGTGGCCGTCGCGGTCGCCGCAGGGGCGGGCCTTGGCGCGCTCGGACCGGGCGGTCTGTCCGTGGTCGCGGGTCTCACCGCCGCGGCGGCGGGCGCGGTCACGGCCGGACTGGTGGATCTGGTCCTCGTCCGCGCCGGCGAGGATCAGGCCGGCGAGGATCAGGCCGGCCACGAGCGGCTGGCCAGGGGTGGTGGAGTCGTCCGGGTCGGTGGGTCGGCCGCCGCCGCGGTGGCCGGCGCCTTCGTGGCCACCGCGGTGCCGTTGGCCTGCGCCGCGCCGCTGGTGTACCTCGTCGGGCGGCATCTGCCCGGATGAGTGCCAACCGACCCGGCCGGGGTGCACGGGTGGCCGCCGTCATCGTGGTGGTCCTGCTCGGGCTGCTCCTCGCCGTCGACCGGATCACCCCGCGGGTGGTGGCCGGCCAGATCGCCACCCAGGCGCAGCGCAGCGAGGGGCTGGCCACGAAGCCGGACGTGTCACTGGGCGGATTTCCCTTCCTCACCCAGGTACTGCATGGCGACTATCGCGACGTCCGGGTGGACGTGCGTGGCCAGGTCGAGCAGGGCCTGCGGGTCGACCAGCTGCATGCCGAACTCGTCGGCGTGCGGGTGCCGCTGGCGGATGTGCTGCACGGCGACGTGCAGCGGATTCCGGTCGATCGGCTCACCGCCCGCGTGGAGCTGACCTACACCGATCTCAACGCCTACCTGCGCAGCCAGGGGTCGGCTGTCACGGTCGGGCCGGCCGGGACGGCGATCCAGGTCTCCGGATCGCTGCCCATCCTGGGCACCACCGTCGACGCGGTGGGGACGGCGGACATCGGAGTCGCGCCAGCGGAGATCACCTTCTCCCCGCGGGAGCTGACCGCACCGGTGGGCACGGCGCTGAGTCCGGCGATCAGCCGGCTGCTGACCGTGCGGGTCCCGGTGGCCGGCCTGCCGTTCAACCTCCAGCTCACCTCCGCGACCGTCCGATCGGACCGCATCCTCTTCGACGCCGCCGGTCAGAACGTTGTTCTCGAACCCGGTACCGTCGGCCGCGTCACCGGCTGACCCCCCGGACGGATGGGCTGTGACCCGATCCGGAGCCGTCGCGGGAACAGCGGCGGTCGCCAGGCGCTTGGACGAACCGTGACGGGCTTGTGGGTGCTACTGGGAGCGGTCGCACTGGCGAGCGCGCTGGGTGTCACCCTGCGCGTCCGAGATGGTCGGTTCCGTCCAGCGAGGTCGTCCCCCCGCTCGAGCACCTGGTTCGGTGCGCGAAAGGAGCCACCGGTGGATGTCCCGGCACCCGCCACCGCCAGGCCGGCCGCCCCCGCTCAGGTGGCCGCGGCCGGGTCGGTCGTGTCCGACGCGGCGCCGACGTGGGGGGCCGAGGTGGCCGCGCTGGGTGAGACGCTGGGCGCGCGGGCGACGCTGTTGCAGTTCTCCACCGCCTTCTGCGCGCCCTGCCGGGTGACGCGGCGTGTGCTGGCCGGGGTCGCCGAGGTCGTGCCGGGCGTCCGGCATGTGGAGGTCGACGCGGAGGCGCACCTCGATCTTGTCCGTGCGCTCGGAGTGCGACGCACGCCGACGGTGGTCGTCCTTGACGCGGCGGGCCGGGAGACGCGGCGGGCCAGCGGCGCTCCGCCCACGCGGGCCGCCGTCTTCGCCACCCTCGCCGAGATCATGCCCCTGGACGGGACAAAACGGGCGGATGGCGATTCTTCGGAATCATCGGCGATGTCTTAGCGTGGACCTGACCACCGCTGCTACCGTGGCACGGGCCATGTTCTTCCTGCAGCTTGTACGTCGTCGCGCGATCGATCTCTGTCGCGTGCGTAGCTGTCTGTGTTGCCCTTTCTGATCGGGTTCCCGTGGTGCGCCGCTCGGTCGGCGCGCCGCCGACAGGTCCAGTTCCGATGATCAGATCTCGGTGATCAGGTGTAGTCAGGAGAACTTCGGTGGTCGACCCTCGCGGTATGCGGTTCACCGCCGCCGTGTCCACGGTGGTGCTCGCCATCGTGCTCCTCACGGGCAGCGGGTGGCTTCTTCTCGGTCAGACCGTGGTGTTCGGCGATCGGGGCGGCCGCCGGTGTGCGGTACGCGCCCTACGCGCTGGTGTTCCGGCGTCTGGTTCGTCCCCGGCTGGCGCCGCCGGACGTTATGGAGGACGCCACCCCACCCCGGTTCGCCCAGCTCGTGGGCATGGTCTTCGGGGTGGTGGGTGTGATCGGACTCCTGTCCGGAGCCTCGGCGCTGGGTCTGGTGGTCACCGGGCTCGCCTTTGCGGCGGCTTTTCTCAACGCGGCTTTCGAGGTCTGTCTCGGTTGCCACATGTACGTGTTCTTTCGTTCGGTCACCGTGAAAGGGGCGCGGGGATGAGCCGCGAACAGGTTCTGGTCAACGCTGCCTGGGTCGAAGCGCACAGTAACGACCCCAGGGTCGTTCTGGTCGAGGTCGACGAGGATGTCTCCGCCTACGACCGCGGGCATATTCCGGGTGCGGTCCGGCTCGACTGGAAGTCCGAGCTGCAGGACCCGGTCATCCGGGATTTCGTCGACAAGGGGCAGTTCGAACAGCTGTTGTCCACCAAGGGCATCGCGAACGACGACACCGTCGTGCTCTACGGCGGCAACAACAACTGGTTCGCGGCCTACGCCTACTGGTACTTCAGCCTGTACGGCCACGGGGACGTCCGGCTGCTCGACGGTGGGCGCAAGAAGTGGGAGCTCGACAGCCGTGAGCTGACGTCCGAGGTGACGCCCCGTCCGGCGACGACCTACACCGCCGGCGAGCCACGCACCGACATTCGGGCCTTCCGCGAGGAGGTCATCGCCGCGATCGGTGAGAAGGTCCTGATCGACGTCCGTTCGCCCGGCGAGTTCTCCGGCCTGCTGCTGGCACCCGCCCATCTGCCGCAGGAGCAGTCCCAGCGGGCCGGGCACATTCCGACGGCGAAGAACATCCCATGGGCGCGGACGGCCAACGAGGACGGCACGTTCCGCAGCGACGAGCAGCTGACCGCGCTCTACACCGAGGCCGGCGTCGATCTGTCCGCCGAGATCATCGCCTACTGCCGGATCGGGGAACGGTCCGCACACACCTGGTTCGCTTTGCACGAACTGCTGGGTCTGGCGGGTGTGAAGAACTACGACGGTTCGTGGACCGAGTACGGCTCGCTGGTGGGCGTGCCGATCGAGAAGGGTGCGTGACCCATGTGCGGCGCGACCAGTGGTGGACCGTCGGTGGAGGGAATTGACGTGGCCAGGGAGACCGTGATCCAGGGCGTCGTCGTGCGCGAGGGCGAGCCGGTCTCGACCGGTTACGCCCGCCTGCTCGACGAGGGCGGCGACTTCACCGCCGAGGTGCCGCTCTCCGCCACCGGGCAGTTCCGGTTCTTCGCCCGCCCCGGCCAGTGGACCGTGCGGGCGCTGGTGCCCGGTGCCAGTGGTGAGCGTCGGGTCGTCGCCCGTCAGGGCGAGCCGGTGGACGCCCAGGTCGAGGTCACTGCCTGAGGTTTCTGGCCGCGTCCGCCGAAGTCCGGCCTGAGGTCACCGCGGACCCGCTGAAACAACGGTGGATCGGTTCACCCGGGTGGCTGTCACCGCGGGGCGCGTCGGGTGCGGCCGGCCGGTCTCGATCGGCATCGTTGTCGGCACCGCGAAGTGCATCGGGCCGATCGTGAAACAGCGCAGGCCGTTCTCCCGGGCGAAGGCAAGAGCCGACCGGCGATCCGGGAAGGGCGCGATGATACGGCGGACCGTTCGCTGCCCGGTGGCCGCGAACAGGACTACGGCGAAAAGGACATCGGACTCAGCCATCATGGGATCAGGAGAGCGCATACGGCTCAGCGCCGAACGCGATTCCGCGTGTCCTGATCGTGGTCTGTTGTTGCGGCTGCCGCGGCCGGTGCCGAACGTACCTGCAACGGCATCACGGCGCCCGACGGCCCCGTAGCCGCGGGGGAGCCGTAGCCCGGGGGGCGGGTGCGGGTGGGTCGTCGGCCTCAGCGGACGAGGGCCTGGACGCTCAGTAGACGAGGGCCTGGACGCCGTCGGTGAGGATCTCGTCGACGAAGGTGGCGGCGCCGGCGATCCGGATGCCGGGCAGGACGTCCGGCGGGCCGAACGAGCGGCGCGCCGCGCACTGGGTGCACACGGTGATCCGTCCGCCGGCCAGGATGGCGTCGAGCAGGTCCTGCAGGGGGGCGGACTCGGCGAGGTCGAACCGCGCGGCCCGGCCGGGCAGGGCGAACCACGCCGACTCGCCGGTGAGCCACAGGGACACCTCGGCGCCGGCGGCGACGGCGACGGCCGCCACGGTGAAGGCCTGCGAGCAGCGTTCCGGGGCGTCCGTGCCGGCGGTGGCCTTGACAACGAGCGAACGGGTCACCGGTCCAGTGTGCCCGATCGGGTGCGCCCGGCGCGTGGCCGCCGGGGCGAGCCCG
>NZ_CADCWS010000186.1 GCF_902806475.1 Candidatus Frankia nodulisporulans | reverse complement strand
GCGATGGCGCCACCCGCACGCCGAGGGGTATTCGGCCTGGTGCCGAGGAGCGTTCCGGCTGGAACAGCGAGATCCTCGAACAACCCTCGGCAGGCGCGGATCTTCGTCGCTGTTTCAGGCCGCCCGGGCACGCGGCATCCCAGCCCAAGCCACATACCGCCGGACATGGCGCGCAGCTGGCGGCGCGATGGCCAGCGCAGCCTGCAGACCACGGTGCCCCGCGGGCCAGGGAACAGCGGTGATCACGGAACGGCGGTGATCGACGACTGGTGAGGCTTCGCGGGCGTGAGCGCGGGCACCAGAGCCGTCGGACCTGGGTCCTGTCGAGATCAAGTGGCCCCAGCTAGATGGACGTCCTACTGTCGGGGGACGGAACATCAGTGGGTGCGGGCCGGGGGGTCCTGCCCGGGCTGACCGGGAGGTGCCGCGATGCCATCGGTCCAGATGCCATCGGTCGAGCAGAGCACTGTGCCCGCGGCGGTGAGCGCGTCCGGCCCAGCGGTGGCCGGGCGACCCGCGGCGGCGCGGACGGGCCTGCATGTGCCGGTCCATCCGGTGCGGATCGTGACGGCGGCGGCACTGTTCGACGGACATGATGCGGCGATCAACATCATGCGTCGGCTGCTGCAGGCCCAGGGCGCCGAGGTCGTGCACCTCGGGCATGACCGCAGTGTGGAGGATGTGGTGACCGCCGCCGTCCAGGAGGACGTGCAGGGGGTGGCGGTGTCGTCCTATCAGGGCGGACACGTCGAGTACTTCAGCTATCTGGTTCAGCGTCTGCGGGAGTGCGGCGCTGGTGATGTCCGGGTGTTCGGCGGTGGCGGTGGGGTGATCGTGCCGGCCGAGATCGAGCTGCTTCAGTCGCGTGGCGTCACGCGCATCTTCTCCCCGGCGGATGGTCAGGCCATGGGGCTGGCCGCGATGATCAACAGCATCATCCGGGTGTGTGATGTGGACCTGGCGGCGCGGGGGCCGAGGCTCGAGGAGGTCGTGGGCGGCGGGCAGTACGCGTTGGCGCGGGCGATCACCGTGCTCATGTCGCGGCGACAGGCGGCGGACGGCGAGGCGGGCGAGCTCGCCACGGCGCTGCGGGCGCAGGCCCTGCGCCGTCCGCCGATGCCGGTACTGGGGATCACCGGTACCGGGGGGTCGGGGAAGTCCTCGCTCACCGATGAACTGCTCCGACGGTTCCAGCTGGACCAGGGCGGTCGGCTGCGGATCGCGGTACTCGCGATCGATCCGTCCCGGCGCCGCGGCGGCGGCGCGCTGCTCGGTGACCGCATCCGGATGAACTCGCTCATGGGCGACGAGCCGGTGTTCTTTCGGTCGCTGGCGACCCGCGGGGCTGGCAGCGAGGTGCCCGTGCCGGTACGCGACAGCATCGTCGCCTGCCGGGCGGCCGGCTACGACCTGGTGATCCTCGAGACTCCGGGGATCGGCCAGGGGGATGCGGCCGTCGCCGAACACAGCGATGTCTCGCTGTACGTGATGACTCCGGAGTACGGCGCGCCGTCCCAGCTGGAAAAGATCGAGATGCTGGATGTGGCGGACGTGGTCGCGGTGAACAAGTTCGAGCGCCGGGGGGCGCAGGACGCGCGCCGCGACGTCGCCCGGCAGCTGCTGCGCAATCGGGAGGTGTTCGACCAGAGCTGGGAGGACATGCCGGTCTTCGGGACCTCCGCCGCGCGTTTCCACGACGACGGTGTGACGGCCCTTTACCAGCATCTGGTCGTGCTGTTGCGGGAGCGGGGCCTGGCCACCGAACCGGGCGCGCTGGACCGCGTCGAGAACCGCGCGTCCCAGGGATTGCGCACCCTCATTCCCGCCAGCCGGGCCCGCTATCTGGCGGAGATCGCCGAGACGGTCCGGGACTATCATGCGCAGACACAGCGCAATGCCCAGCTGGCCCGGCGCCGCCAACATCTGGCCACCGCCGAGGACGCCCTGCGCGAGCCCGCCGCGGCCACACCGACGCTCACCCCCATGACCATGACCGAGCGGACGGCCACGGGTGAGCTGGTGGTTTCGGCGGCGGCGGCGGACCTGGTGGGGCAGCTGCGTGAACGGGCCGACTCGGAGCTGGCGCCGTGGGCCCGGGACCTGCTCGTCCAGTGGCCGCGGACGGTGGCGGCGCGAAAGGCGGACGAACTCGTCTACCAGGTGCGCGGACGGGACATCCCGACACCGTTGTGGCGGACCACGTTGGCCGGTAGCCGGATTCCACGGGTGGCGGTGCCCGACATCGACGATGACGCCCGGCTGCTGCGTTTTCTGCGCCGGGAGAACCTGCCGGGGGCGTTTCCCTACACGGCCGGGTGCTATCCGCTGCGCCGGGTCGGTGAGGCCCCGGCGCGGATGTTCGCCGGGGAGGGTGATCCGGCGCGGACCAACCGCCGGTTCCACCTGCTGTCCGCCGGATCACCGGCCACCCGGCTGTCCACCGCGTTCGACTCGGTCACGCTGTACGGGCGGGACCCCGCGGCCCGACCGGACATCTACGGCAAGATCGGCACCTCGGGGGTGTCGGTCGCCACGCTGGACGACATGAAGGGCCTGTTCGACGGCTTCGACCTGTGTGATCCGTCGACGAGCGTGTCCATGACGATCAATGGTCCGGCGCCGACGATCCTCGCCATGTTCCTCACCACCGCGATCGACCAGCAACGGGACGGGTTCACCCGCACGCATGGACGCGAACCGTCCGCCGCCGAGCGGGAGCAGATCACCGCCCGGGCCCTGACCACCGTGCGTGGCACGGTGCAGGCCGACATCCTCAAGGAGGATCAGGGCCAGAACACCTGCATCTTCTCGACCGACTTCGCCCTGCGGGCGATGGCGGACGTGCAGGAGTGGTTCATCGCCCACGAGGTGCGCAACTTCTACTCGGTCTCCATCTCCGGCTATCACATCGCGGAGGCCGGAGCCAACCCCATCACCCAGCTCGCGTTCACGTTGGCAAACGGATTCACCTATGTCGAGGCCTATCTCGCCCGGGGTATGGGCATCGACGAGTTCGCCCCGAACCTGTCGTTCTTCTTTTCCAACGGAATGGACGCGGAGTACACCGTGATCGGACGGGTGGCCCGCCGCCTGTGGGCGATCGCGCTGCGCGAACGGTACGGGGCCAGCGAACGATCCCAGATGTTGAAGTACCACGTCCAGACCTCGGGGCGTTCGCTGCACGCGCAGGAGATGGACTTCAACGACATCCGGACCACGCTGCAGGCGTTGTGCGCGCTCTACGACAACTGCAACAGCCTGCACACCAACGCCTACGACGAGGCGGTGACCACACCCACCCCGAGCTCGGTGCGCCGGGCCCTGGCCATCCAGATGATCATAAATCAGGAATGGGGCCTGTCGGCCAACGAGAATCCGCTGCAGGGCTCGTTCGCGGTGGAGGAACTCACCGATCTCGTGGAGGAGGCGGTCCTCGCCGAGTTCGAACGGATCAGCGACCGCGGTGGGGTGCTCGGGGCGATGGAAACCGGTTACCAGCGCGGCCGGATCCAGGATGAGTCGATGCTCTATGAGCGGCGCAAGCACGACGGCACGCTGCCCATCGTCGGGGTCAACACCTTTCAGGCTCCCACCCGCGCCGCCGGTGGCAACGGTGGTGACGACCCGGACGGGGCAGGCGGGGATGCTGGTGCCGGCGGCGCCGAGGGTGATGATGCGGCGGGTGGACGTCCGTTGGAACTCGCCCGTGCCACCGAACAGGAGAAGCGCTCCCAGCTCGGCCGGCTGACCGCCTTCCAGCAGCGCCACGCGGCCGCCTCCCTGCCGGCCCTGGCCGAACTGCGGGCCGCCGCCGCGGGTGGCGGAAATGTCTTCGCCGCGCTGATGAACACGATACGGGTGTGCTCGCTCGGTCAGATCACCGAAGCGTTCTTCGAGGCTGGTGGTCAATATCGCAGAAATATATGAATTTAGTCACCGAGCGCTTCAGGGGTGCGACGCGCAATGCTCGGACACGGCTGAATCTTTGCCTACACGTCCGTCCTGGGGTGCAATGGACGCTGACCGTCGGCCGTGACGGTCCCCGACCGGCGGTCGGGCGGGAGACGTCCCCCCACACGCAGGAGCGACCGAAGCCGTGGCCACCCCCAAACCGCTGCCCACTGATCCGATCGCGGAGGCCCAGCGGCACTGGGTCGCCCACGGATGGGGCGAGGTCGCGGATGGCATGGCTGCGGTGACCTCCCTGATGCGGGCGCAGCAGATCGTGCTGGCCCGGGTCGACGAGGTCCTGCGCCCCCTGGATCTGACCTTCGCCCGCTACGAGCTGCTGATGCTGTTGTTGTTCTCCCGGCGCGGCTCGCTGCCCCTGAACAAGATCGGGAGCCGGCTTCAGGTCCATCCGACCAGCGTCACCAGCGCCGTCGACCGGTTGGAGGCGCGCGGGCAGGTGCGGCGCAACCCCCATCCGACCGACCGGCGGGCGATCCTGGCCGAGATCACCGAGGAGGGGCGGGCCACGGCGCTGGCGGCGACCGAGAAGCTCAACGACACCGTCTTCGCGGACCCAGGCCTCGGCGACGGCGGAATCCGCACCCTGAACTCCCTGCTCACCGACCTGCGCCGTGCCGCCGGCGACTTCTGAACCGCCGCGGCCGTTACCCGCGTTCATGCGGGTCCGGGCCGATCCGGACCTGATGGAGCTGACTCCCGCGACCGACACCGGCGCCGGGGGTGCTGGGGGCGGGGATGGCGGGTTGGTCCTGCTGGGCGGGTCGCCGCTGCGCCTGTTCACGTTGTCCGCCGGCGGACGGCGGGCCTTCCTCGCCCTACGTGACGGTGCGACCGTCGGGGCGGCGGGGCCCGGGGCGGGGCAGCTCGCCCGTCGGCTGGTCGAGGCCGGCCTGTTCCATCCCCTGGCACCGGTCGCACCGGCGCGGGGCTCGAGCCGGGAACGGATCACCGCTGTCGTGCCGGTGCGCGACGGCGCCGGGCGGATCGGTCCGCTCGTGCGCACGCTGCGCGTCCACTGCGCGGAGGTCGTCGTCGTCGACGACGACTCCCGGGACGCCACCGCCGCCGAGGCCACCGCGGCCGGTGCGCGGGTCCTGCGCCACGACCACGCGCGGGGGCCCGCCGCCGCGCGGACCACGGGTACCCGGGCGGCCCGAACCGACCTGGTCGCCTTCTGCGACGTCGACGTCGAACCCACCCCCGACTGGCTGGACCGGCTCGTGGCGCACCTAGTCGACGCCCAGGTCGTCGCGGCCGCGCCGCGGGTCGCCTCCCCGGTCGCGGCCGGGCGTCCGGCGAGCCTGCGGGAACGGTACGAGGCCGATCACTCGCCGCTCGATCTCGGCTCCCGCCCGGCGCCGGTCCAGCCGGGTTCCCGGGTGTCCTATGTGCCGACCGCGGCGCTGCTCATCCGCCGGGAGCAGGTCGACTTCGACCCGTCGCTGCGCTACGGCGAGGACGTCGACCTGGTCTGGCGGCTGCTCGGGGCCGGGCAGGCGCTGCGGTACGAGCCGAGCGCCGTCGTCTGTCACCAGCCGCGCGCGTCCTGGTCCGGGTGGGCGCGGCAGCGCTACGACTACGGCTCGTCCGCGGCGTCGCTGGCTCGGCGCCATCCGGGGCTGCTGCGTCCCTCCGGCGCGGCCGCGGCGACCATGCTGCTCACCGGCCTGCTCGCGGCGCAGCGCGGCCGGATCGGGGTGGGCCTGGCCGGGCCCGTCGTCCTGGTGGCCGTGGCCCGCACGGCGCTGCGGCTCTCGCGTCGGCTGGCGCGGGTGGACCGGAGGGTCGGCGCCGTGCTGACGCTGACCGGGCGGCAACGCCGCCGCGCGCTCGTGTTCGCCGCCGAGACCACGCGACGGACCTGGCTCCCGGTGCTGGCCGGCGCCGCCCTGACCGGTGTCGCACTGCCCGGAACCGGTGGCGCCCGGGTGCGGCGGGCGTCCGGCGTGGTGCTCGTCGCGGTGGCGCTGCCGTTGGTGGGGGACTGGTGGGAGCGGCGGCCCGCGGTCGGGCTGGTTCCCTACGTGCTGCTGCGGCTGGCCGACGACGGCGCCTACTGCGTCGGGGTGTGGGCCGGCTGCCTGACGCAGCGCAGCGCCGCGCCGTTGCTGCCGGTTCGTCCGTCGATGCCCGGCTGGTGGCGGTCGTCCCGGGCGCGGCGGTCGTCCTGGGCGCACGGGTCACGTCGGTCGGGTCGGGCCACGGTGTGATCGACAGATCCACGTGGAACAGTTCGGCCCGACTACCCTGTTTCTCTGTGACCTACCTCGACCATGCGGCGACGACGCCGATGCGGCCGGAAGCGCTCGCCGTGTACACCGCGGTGCTCGCTGACACCGGCAATGCCTCGTCGTTGCATGCCAGCGGCCGCCGCGCGCGCCGGGTCGTCGAGGAATCGCGGGAGGCGCTGGCCGCCGAACTCGGTGCCCGGCCGTCCGACGTGGTGTTCACCGCCGGCGGCACGGAAGGCGACAACCTGGCGCTCAAGGGCCTGTACTGGGCGCGCCGCGCGGCGGATCCGGCGCGGCGGCGCATCCTGGTCAGCGCGGTGGAGCACCGGGCGGTCCTGGACACCGTCGACTGGCTCGGCGCCACCCAGGGCGCCCAGGTGGAACTGCTCGACGTCGACGAGGTCGGCCTGGTGCATCCGAGCACCCTGGAGGCCGCGATCGGGCGGGACCCCGCCGGTGTCGCCGTCGTGTCGGTGATGTGGGCGAACAGCGAGGTCGGGACGGTCCAGCCGGTCGCCCGGCTCGCCGCCGTCGCGCACCGTTACGGGGTGCCGTTCCACACCGACGCGGTGCAGGCCTTCGGGCAGATCCCGGTCGCCGTCGGCGAGGACGGTCCCGACGCGATCACCGTCTCGGCGCACAAGATCGGCGGTCCGGTCGGGGTGGGCGCGCTGGTCGTGCGGCGCGGACTCCTGCTCGAGCCGCACACGCACGGCGGCGGTCAGGAACGCGACATCCGGTCCGGGACGTTGAACACCGCGGGAGTCGCGGCGTTCGCGGCGGCGGCGGGTGTGGCGTGCGCGCAGTCGCCGGTCGAGGCCGGGAGGCTCGCGGCGCTGCGCGACGATCTGGTGCGCCGGGTCCGCGAGCAGGTGCCGACGGCCGTCCTCAACGGCCCGCCGCTGGATCGTCCCGGCGGGGTCGACCCGCTGCGGCGGCTGCCCGGCAACGCCCATCTGAGCTTCCCCGGCTGCGAGGGAGACTCGCTGCTGATGCTGCTCGACGCCCGCGGCATCGAATGCTCCACCGGTTCGGCGTGCTCGGCGGGAGTGGCGCGGCCCTCGCACGTGTTGTTGGCGATGGGCGCCAGCGACCATCACGCCCGGGGTTCGCTGCGGTTCACCCTCGGCCACACCTCGCGGGCCGCCGATATCGACGCGCTCGTCGAGGCGATCGGCCCGGCGGCCGAACGGGCCGGCCGGGCGGCGTTGGCCGGAACATCCGGCGTCTGACGATTTCGGACGCACGGACGTGAGCTGGTCGGCCGGGAACGGATCGGACGGACAGCAGGACGCAACGGGAGAGGCGGTGTCTGGGATGCGGGTACTTGCGGCGATGTCCGGTGGGGTGGACTCCGCGGTCGCGGCCGCCCGCGCCGCCGACGCGGGCCACGAGGTCACGGGTGTACATCTGGCGCTGTCACGGTCGCCGGCGTCCGACCGGACGGGGGCGACCGGCTGCTGCACCCTCGAGGACGCCCGCGACGCCCGTCGGGCGGCCGACGTGCTGGGCATCCCGTTCTACGTGTGGGACCTCGCCGAGCGGTTCGAGACCGACGTCATCGACGAGTTCGTCGCCTCCTACGCGGCCGGACGCACCCCGAACCCCTGCGTGCGCTGCAACGAGCGGATCAAGTTCGCCGCCGTGCTCGACCGCGCCCTGGCCCTCGGTTTCGACGCGGTCGTCACCGGTCACCACGCCCGCCTCGACGCCGACGGCACACTGCGTCGCTCGGTCGACCCCGGCAAGGACCAGTCCTACGTGCTCGGGACACTACGACCCGCGCAGCTCGCCGCCGCCCGCTTCCCGCTGGGTGACTCGACCAAGGCGCAGGTCCGCGTCGAGGCGGCCGCCCGTGGACTCGCCGTCGCCGACAAGCCCGACAGCCATGACATCTGCTTCATCGCCGACGGTGACACCGGCGGATGGCTGCGCGACCGGCTCGGCTCGCGCCCCGGACCCATCCGTGACGCCGAGACCGGCGCCACCCTCGGCGCCCACGACGGGACCTTCGCCTTCACCGTCGGCCAGCGCCGCGGCCTGCGTCTGGGCCAGCCCGCACCGGACGGCCGACCCCGCTACGTCCTCGACATCTCCCCGGCGACCAGCACCGTCACCGTCGGCCCGGCCGAGGCCCTCGACGTCCACCAGCTCGTCGCCGATCGCGCCGCCTGGCCGCACGAGGGAGTCCTCACCTGCCAGGCCCAGGTCCGGGCGCATGGCGGGGTCGTCCCCGCCGAGGCGGAGGGCCGCGGCGACGCGCTCATCGTGACGCTGGGCGCCCCTGTCCGGGGAACCGCCCCTGGCCAGGCCGTCATCCTGTACGACGGCGACCGTGTCCT
>NZ_CADCWS010000185.1 GCF_902806475.1 Candidatus Frankia nodulisporulans | reverse complement strand
TGGCATCAGAAGCCTGCCGCCCGGGCTCACGAAATACGGGCTCGGCGCGTCGGGTGTCGGCATGGTGCCAATATGGGGCGCATTTTCCGTTCCTGATCGAGTTGCTGGCCCGGGTCGCGGATGGGACGGTGAAACGGGCAATGTGGAAACGGGTTGAAGAGAATGTTTTCGGCCGCTTTCTGGGTCGCACTCCCGGTTTTCCCACAGCTCGGAGGGGTGGGTGATCATGCGTTCCCGGATGGTTCGCCGGCCGGGGCGGGGCGCGGGAGCGCCGGTGTCCTGTTCCCAGCGGCTGGCGGCTTCGGTGGCGTTGCTGGCGTTCGCCGCGGTGGTCGCCGTCCTGATCGCCCGGTTGATCGACCGGCCGATCGCCCTGCCGGTCTCGGTCGTCGCCGTGACGATCACGTTGATGGCGGGCTGGGCGGCGCTGGTCGGACGGGGGCCGCGTCGCCTGGGCGCGGCTGTGCTGGCGGTCTGCACCCTTGGCGCCCTGATCGCCTTCGCGGGGGTGATCGGTCTGGCCACCCTGCTGGTCACCGCGGGTCTGCTCGTCATGTCGGGAATCGCGGCGCGTGGCGCCTTCGGACGGCACCGACCGCGGGGGCGTCGGGTGGGAGCCGCCCGGCACGGCGTCCTGGTGGTGAACCCGCGTTCCGGTGCTGGTGCCGCCGGGCGTCACCAGCTCGCCCAGGCCGCGCTCCGGCGCGGGATCGAGGTCGTCACCCTCACGGAACACGCTGATCTGCGGTCGCTCGCCGAGGACGCCGCCGACCGCGGCGCCGATGTGGTGGGCATGGCGGGGGGCGACGGTTCGCAGGCGGTCGTCGCGGACGTGGCGCGTCGGCGTGGGATGGCGTTCGTCTGCGTCCCCGCCGGTACGCGTAACCACTTCGCCCTTGATCTCGGCCTGGACCGCAGGGATGTGGTGGGGGCGCTCGACGCGTTCGACCTCGCGGTCGAGCAGCGCGTCGACCTGGGCCAGCTCGGTGACCGCGTGTTCGTCAACAACGTCTCGCTGGGTGTCTACGCCGACATCGTGCAGTCCGACAGCTACCGTGACGCGAAGGTGCCCACGGCGGCCGCGAGGCTGCCCGACCTGCTGGGCGCGGACCGCGCCGCGCCGGATCTCCGCTTCACCGGCCCGGACGGTCACACCGGGTCGACCGCGGACGTCCTGCTCGTGTCCAACAACGCCTACCAGCTGCACAGCCTCGGGGGTTTCGGCACCCGCCCCCACCTCGACAGCGGCCAGCTCGGTGTGACGACCCTGTGTGTCGATCGCGCCCGTGATCTACCCGCCCTCGTCGCACTCGAGTCCATGGGTGCCATCAGCCGGTTCCGCGGCTTCCAGCAGTGGACCAGTCCCACCCTGCGAATCGACTCCGCGAGACCGGTCAGTGTCGGCGTGGACGGGGAGGCGCTGTGCCTGCCGCCACCGCTGGAGCTGCGCTCGCTTCCGGCCGCGGTCGGCGTTCGGATCCCGGTGCACGCACCCGGGGTGCCACCCGCGCGGCCGGGCCTGTGGGGGATGTTCCCGGCTCTGGTCCGGATCGTGGCCGGCCGGTCCCCGGCCTGAGCCGCGCCGTGCGGCCCGCCCGAGCTTGGCTGGGCCAGGGCTCGGCCAGGGGCCAGGGGTCAGTCGTTCCAGTCGGCGGGGTTCGTGGGCTCGGGTCGGGTGGTCCCGGCGGCGGCGAGGACACCCAGCGCGGCCAGGGCGACCACGACTGTCAGCAGGATGAGGGCGACCGCTGCCGGGGTCGGACAGTTCCACAGCACCAGCGCCAGCAGCCCCGCCCCGATGACAACTCCGCCGGTGAGGCGGCGATGCCGGGCCAGCCAGTCGCCCGCGCCGCCGGTACCCACACCCGCCCGGGCCAGGGTCTGGCCGGCGGCCCCGGTGGCGTGGCTGGCGCCGGCGCGCAGGGCACGGGCGCCGCGGCCCGGCCCGTGGAGATACCCGGCGGCCACGGTGATGACGGCTACGGTCAGCCAGGTAAGCGCGCTGTCTCGTAGGAAACGGACGAGAGTGTCGTAGATGGCCGCTGCCGCGTCGCGCGGCTGGACGTCGGGCGCGACGGAGTCCAGATAGCTCTGGCGCAGGACGGCCAGCACCACGAGCAGGACGATCATCGTCACGGCGGTGCCGATGCCCAGGGCCATGAGCCCGACGCGGTGCGCGGGCGCCAGCCACACGCCCAGCGCGGCGAACGCCACCACGGCGACGGGCAGCCACAGGCCGAGGACGGCGAGCAGACGCAGGGCGTCCTGAGTTCTGGTCAGGGTGTCCGTCCGCAGTAGCACGATCTGCCGGTCGACGTCGGGAATGCTGCCGGCCTTCTCGAGACCGGCGTCGACGAGTCGCTGCTGCACACTGTCGACGACCGGGCCGATATCCAGCACGATCGTGTCGTCCTTGGCCTGGAGGACGTTGTTGCCCTCATCGGTGAGAACCTTCTTCACGGCGGCATGTGCCCGACGGTTCGCGTTCTCCCACAGCGGGGGAAACTGGTCGCTGGTGACCACCCCCTGAACCACCTGATGTACCGCGCTGGTCAGGGTGCTGTGCAGCGCGCCGGCCAGGACGTCGGCATGGTTCACGACAACGGGGGGAACGTCGTTTCGGGTGAGAACGTCGTTGAGTGACGCGGTGACCTGATCGACGTCGACATTCCTGACGACCAGATCGGTCAGCCGGTTGGTCACCATGTTCTGCACCGCGGGGTCGGTGGCGAGTGGGGCGACGGTGTCCCCGTACCGGTCCGAGTCGGAGATCGTGGTGTCCGCCCAGGTGGCGACCACGGCGAGCGGGGCCAGCACGACTGCCAGCAGGAGCAGGAGGGACGCCCCGATGGTCCGTACGGATATGTCATGAGAACGCGCCGGGCCGTCGGAGCTGTCGCCAGCACTGGCAACCATGGCACGGTCCCTCCTGCTTTGTGCGTGGTGCGGCCGCCAGCGCGGTCTCGCGGCCGGCTCCTTCCCTGCGAGGGCTCGTCGAAAACTGGTTTTCGACGAGCTGGAAAAAGGCGCCGCGAGATTCCGGAAATATCGAATTCCGCTGCCGCTGCCGCACCCGGTGGGATGCTCAGACCGTCACTTCGAGTGATGCTGTGGGGGTGAGTCGGCAGCGGGGACCGGCCGGCGGTCAGATTCGCCACGAGCAGGCGGGAAGCCACCTTTCCGACGCCCGGAGGTGGGCATCGAAAAAATATCGCGAGGTTCAGGAAGGATGGCGCTCTTCGTCGGCGGAGGGCCTGGCCCGCCAGTTGCGGGAAAGCGATCTGATGAACGGCTCGATGACCCTCGCCGTGCTCATTCTGATGTTGTTCTTCCCGTTTGTCATCACGCTGGCCGCGGTGTCGCCGCTGCGCCCCGGGGGTGCGGCCGAGATCATCGTCAGGCGGATGGGACTGAACCACGACGCCGCCATGGCCGTCGAGCGTCTGTTCACTCCCCGCGGCGGCGGATCCGCGCAGTCCGGTTGGACGGTCCTCGGCGCGCTCTGGCTGACCCTGGGCGGGCTGAGCCTGGCCGGGGCGGTGCAGTCGGTGTATCTGCGGGTCTTCCGGGTTCCGGCGTTCGGCCTGCGCGGAGTGCCGGCCCAGGTGGTCTGGCTCGCCGGACTGATCGTCTTTCTCGCGGGTACCACCGCCACCGGGGCGGCGCTCACCGGCACGGTCGCCGGCCAGGTGTGCCAGGCTCTGATCGTCATCGCCGCGATGGTGCTGCTGTTCTGGATCGGCACCTGGGTTCTCGTGCGCGGTCGGCTGGCCTGGCGGGACGTCCTGCCCGCGGCGGTGTTCACCACGATCGGCCTGACCGGCCTCGGAGTGGTGAGTCGGCTGCTGTTCTCGACGTCGATCGTGGACAACGAGCGGAACTACGGCGAGATCGGCGTCGTCTTCACGCTTCTGTCGTGGCTGATCGGACTCGGGGTGGTGCTCACCGGAGGGGCGACCGTCGGCGCCTGGTACAACGCGCGGGGCCTGTCCGTGCTCCGCGCGGTCGGACGACGCGCGAGATCCCTGTTCCGGTAACGACTGGTGATGACCGGTGACGACCGGTGGTCGCCCGGGGCTGCCGGGTGCGGGTCAGTCGTGCGGTCCGCGGCCGGGCCGGCTGTCGGCCAGCGGGCTGGCCCCGGCGCTGGTCCGGGACATCCGCGCGGCGGCGACCAGACCGACGACGCCGAGGACGCCGAGGGTGGCCATGGCGATGGCGTAGGCGTTCCGGGTCAGGCCGGCGACGAGGATGGTCCCGGCGATGGCGGTGCCGAAGGACGAACCGAGGTTCGAGATGCTGCGGGACAGCCCGGAGATCTCGCCCTGGCGTTGTTCGGAGAAGGCGGACTGGACGACGTTGACCGAGGGGGTGAGCATCGCGCCGAGGCCGAGACCGAGCAGCAACAGCCCGGGCACGAACGCCCAGGGGCTGTGTGATGCGGCGACCAGGCCGATCAGGGCGATGATGCCGGCGATGGTCAGGGTGAACCCGGCGGTGATCAGGGTGCTCTGGGAGTGGCGTTTCGCGAGTCGTTCGGCGGCGGTGGACGAGATGAGCAGACCGACCGTGGCCGCGGTGAAGATGAGGCCGGTCCGGATGGCGTCGTAGCCGCGGACCACCTGGAGGAACGTGGCGACGGTGAAGGACGAGCCCATCAGCAGCAGCCACTGGATGTTCTGGGTGACCAGGCCGAGGTTGGAGACCCGGTTGCGGAACAGGCTGGTGGACAGCAGCGGCTCCCGGCCGGCTCGCTCCTCGCGGTGTACCCAGTGCAGGAATCCGGCCAGCACGAGCAGGCCGGCGGCCAGGAGGGCGGCGGTGAGGGCAAGGTTGTCGTCGGCGGCGAGGATGCCCAGCACGATCAGGGTGAGGCCACCCGCGGACAGGATCGAGCCGGGAACGTCGAAGTGACGGTGCGGGTCCGCCGGGAGCGGGTCGGTGATGGACCGGCTCAGCACGATGATGAGCGCGACGATCAGGGCCTGGAAGGCGAAGGCCGCGCGCCAGCTGATCGCTGAGGTGATCAGGCCGCCGATGAGCGGGCCCGCCGCCGCCCCGAGGCCACCACCGGCCATGATGACCCCGAAGGCGCGAGCGCGGGCGGTGAGGTCGGTGAACAGCACCGTGGTGAGGATGTAGACCGGGGGAATCAGCAGGGCCGTGCCGATGCCCTCCAGGATCGAGTTGCCGAACAGCAGCAGGCCCACGCCCGGTGCGACGGCGCTGAGCAGGGCACCCACCCCATACACCGTGAGTCCGATCAGAAAGCAGCGTTTGCGGCCGAGCCGGTCGGTCAGCTTGCCGCCGGGAATCATCAGCGCGGCCATGACGAGCAGGAAGACCGTGATGACGACCTGAACGGACTGGACGGTCGTGTCGAGGTCCCGGCTGATGTCATTGATCATCACGTTCATGTTCGACCCGGCGAAGCTGCAGATGAACTGCGCGAGCGCGAGCGGTGCCAGGAGCCGCCGGTCGGCGCCGGCCGACCGTGGCAGGGCTCGGGTATCCGCGTCGGGCGTCTGCTCGGTCATCGTCGTCACGTACCTCGCTTCCGGTCGCGTCGCCGATGGTCAGCGGCCCAGGTTCTCGGCGCGGTCGAGCTCCTCGTCGAGGGCGAGGGCGGCGTCGATGAGCGCGAGATGGGTGAAGGCCTGGGGGAAGTTGCCCAGCTGTTCACCGGACGGCCCGATCTCCTCGGCGAACAGGCCGACGTGGTTGGCGTAGGTGAGCATCTTGTCGAAGGCGTAGCGGGCCTGGTCGAGGCGGCCGGCGCGGGCCAGGGCCTGCACGTAGAGGAAGCTGCAGAGGTTGAAGGTGCCCTCGGAGCCCCGCAGGCCGTCGGGGGAGGCGGCCGGGTTGTACCGGTAGACGAGGCTGTCACTGACGAGTTCGTCGTTCATCGCGTCGAGCGTGCTCAGCCAGTCGGGGTCGGTCGGGGCGAGGAAACCGACGCGGGGCATGAGCAGCAGGGAGGCGTCGACGACGTCGGTGTCGTAGTGCTGGACGAAGGCATGGCGCTTGCCGTTCCAGCCGCGGTCGATGATCTGCCGGAAGACGGTGTCGCGGGCCGTCTGCCAGCGGGTGAGGTCGGCGGGCCGGGAGTAGACGGTCGCGATCCGGATGGCCCGGTCGAAGGCGACCCAGGTCATGAGGCGGCTGTAGGTGAAGTTCTGCCGGCCGCCGCGGGTTTCCCAGATGCCTTCGTCCGGGCGGTCCCAGTGGTCGGTGAGCCAGTCGATGACGGCGGCGAAGGCGTTCCAGCCGCGGATTCCGCCCATGTCCTTCGCCTCGGCGAGGGCGTAGGCGGCCTCGCCGTAGATGTCGAGCTGGATCTGGTCGGCGGCGGCGTTGCCGGCGCGGACCGGCGCGGACCGGCGGTAGCCCTCCAGATGGTCGAGGATCTCCTCGGTCAGGTGGGGTTCCCCGTCGACCCGGTACATGATCTGAAGCGGTTCGCCGGAGGCGGTCCAGCCCGCGTCGAGGCGCTCGCGTAGCCAGCGGCGGTAGGCGTTCGCGTCGCGGGTGAAGCCGAGCGTGCTCAGGGCGTGGACGGACAGGGAGGCGTCGCGAACCCAGGTGTACCGGTAGTCCCAGTTGCGTTCGCCGCCGATCTGCTCGGGCAGACCCATCGTGGCGGCGGCGATGGGAGCGCCGGTGGGAGCGTAGGTGAGCAGTTTCAGGGTGATCGCCGAGCGGGTGACCATCTCATGCCACCGGCCGCGGTAGCGCGACGCCCGTAGCCAGGTCAGCCAGAAGTCGCGGCAGGCGTCGAACGCGGCGGTGATGCTCTCCACCGTGGGTGGCGGACCGCCGAGGCGTTCGCCGCGGGTGCCGGCGTCACCGCTGTCGCTGGTGAGCACGACCGCGGCCAGTTCGCCGGCGTCGAGGGTGAAACGGGCGGAGAGATCGTGGCCGTCCGGATGAAGCACGATCGGGGCGGTCGCCTGCACGTGCAGATCCGTGTCAGGTCCGTGGAACACCACCGATCCGTCGTCGAGATGGCGCGACGTGTGGGACGCCCGGCCGTAGTCGAACCGCGGCCGGCACAGCAGCTCGAAGGGCAACCTGCCCCGAACCACCCGGGCGACCCGGATCAGCCGATGGCGTGTCGAGGGGGTGCTCGAGGGGTCGGGCTCCATGAAGTCGACCACCTCGCCCACCCCGCCCGGGGCCATGAACCGGGTGACGAGCACGGCGGTGTCGGTCAGGTAGAGCTGCCGGACGCCGACCTCCTCGGTCTCGTCGAGATCGGCGGCCAGCCGGCAGTGCCCACCGCGATCGCTGTCGAGCAACGAGGCGAACATGCTTGGCGAGTCGAACCGCGGGGTGCACCACCAGTCCACGGTTCCGTCGGCGGCGACCAGCGCCGCGGTCTGCAGGTCGCCCACGAGACCGTGGTCCGCGATCGGTGGATAGGCGTTCATGCTGGTTCCTCCCGCGATCGTCGCGTGCCACATGGGAACCCGGGGGCGGTTTCCCTGTTCCTACCCGGGCGGCTGTGGACGGAAGGTGCGCTGATGTGGCGTCTCGGTGACGACGATCGCCGTGGACGGGGGTATTTCCCGCCATACCCCGGGTAGTTCGCTTAGCGGTTCCGACAGGACGGCGCGGGCGTCGCCGGGTATGTGCCGCAGGCGTTCGTGTTCGGGGTAGAGCATCCGGATCGCGTCGACGCTCTCGCTCATGTGCAGCGTGTTGACCACCGGCCCGCTGGCGTATCTGGCCGCGAACAGTGTCTCGCCGTCGGCCAGCCCGACCGTCATCTGCAGGGGTTCGGCGACACCCGCGGCGGCTCCGACGCTCTCGACGAAACCGGCCATGCGTTCCAACCCTCCGATCGGGTCCTCCTCGAGGCCGAACGTCAGGGCGAGGTGGAACATCAGCTCGGAATCCGTGCTGCCTTTTATGTTGCCGAACAGGTCGGGGCGCACGGCCATCAGCAGCTCACGGCGAAGCGAGCCGAAGCTGTCGATGTAACCGTTGTGCACGAAAATCCATTTCCCATAGCGGAACGGGTGGCAGTTCGTCTTCTGCACCGATGTTCCGGTGCTCGCCCGCACATGCGCGAGGAACATCGGGGAGCTGATCTCCTCGGCCAGTTCCCGAAGGTTCTCATCGCCCCAGGCGGGTGAGTCGCTGCGGAAGATCGCCGGGGTCCTGCGCCGGCTGTACCAGCCCAGACCCGTCCCGTCGCCGTTGGGTTCGAGCAGGTCCGGACCATGCCTGACACTCTGGGCAATCAGTGATCTTTCGGGTTCGTACAACAGTGAATACGGGACGATCGGATCTCCTCGATACCCCATCCATCTGCACATGCCACCCTCCAGTCCACTACGGCAAGGGTGCCCACGAGGTGTGGGGGCAACCGCCGTCCCGCAATCGGATCCTTTCTGGTCGGATTTTGCCCACGGGGCTGTGGACCAGGGGTCTGACTGGTTCGGTCGGGCAACGAGGAGGAGGATGCGACGGCGGTCATGAATGCGTCCGATCAGAGTCCTGATCGTTGTGTGGCCGCACGTGGATGATTTCCCGCAGGCTGCACTCTCCGCTGATCACCTGGGCGAACTGATGTG
>NZ_CADCWS010000184.1 GCF_902806475.1 Candidatus Frankia nodulisporulans | reverse complement strand
CGTCCACGTCGCCGGCGCCGGCGATGATCAGTGCGAAGGCGGCCAGGACGGCCACGAGAAAGCCGAGGACGGCCAGCGGTGCGAGTCCCGCGCGGGCACCGTCGCCCAACAGCAGTGTTCCGGCCAGGGCCGGCAGCAGCGTCTCGCCGGCGCACTGGCCGGCCATCGCCGTGGTGACCGCACCACGTTGCAGCGCGACGGCGAACAGGGCCAGGCCCAGCCCGCCGTAGGCCAGCAACGCCCAGGTCGCGGGGTCGGTCGGCACGTCCGACCATGGTCGGGCCTCGATCAGCCGGGCACACAGCGCCGCCCCGCCGAAGGCCAGTCCGGACAGCAGCCCGAGCAGCGCGCCCGCCCGCCGCGGCCAGGCCCACAGCACCAGTCCGACCAGCCCGACGAGTACCGGGACCCCGGCGACGAGTCCCCAGGAGACCGCCGTCGACGCCGGATCGGCCCGTCCCGGTCGTGCGGTCAGCGCCAGCAGCACCATTCCGGCGCCCAGCGTGGCCAGGGCAACCACCTCCCGGCGGGAGAGCCGGGCGCCGAGGATGGCCACCGCGAGCACCGCTGTCACCCCGACCGAACCGGCGAGGATGGCCTGGACCGCGAACAGTGGCAGGCCCCGCACCGCGAGCAGGGAGAGCAACCAGCCCAGCAGGTCCAGCCCGAGCCCGGCCAGGTAGGGCAGCTGGACGGCGAGGTGGGCCAGCGCCGAGGGCCGGAAGGCCGCGGCGACCTCCCGCGCACCGTCTCCGCTGCCGGCCTGACCCGTCACGCCGCCCGCCGACGCCGACGCCGACGCCGTGGACGTGGACGTGGACGTTGGCGTGACCGTGGACGTCGGCGCGGTAGCGGTCGCGGTGCGGGCCGCACCTACTGACTGGAGCACCGAGCCGGCCCCGTAACACAACGCACAGGCGAAGGCGGCCAGAACGGCGAGCAGCACAGCCGCGACGGTACGCCAGCACCATCCACCAGAGTGCGCGTGGTGACCGCACACCGTTGCCTTCGTCGCGGATCGTCAGGTCCACCATCGCCGCCACCAGCGCTGATCCGCGGCCGGCTCAGAGGTGACCACAGGATCGAAGGTGGAATCGCCACCGTCCGTGACGGTCACGATGTGGACGTCACGAGCGGCGCCTTTCCCTCGCCTTGCCTACGCGCGGGTGAGTGGGACGGCCGCCGCGTAGACGATCACCTGCTGGGGACGAACGATCTGGTCGCGCCACAGGTAGCCGGGCCGGACGGTCTCGGCGATGCGGCCCGCCTGCTCGGCGTCCGGTGCCGGCCGGGACGCCACAGCCTCATGCCTGGCCGGATCGAACGGTCCCTCATCGGCGATCCAGCTCACCTCACAGTGGATGATCATGATGCCGATTCGCTGGGTGATCCAGCGGGCGAAGGCGGCCGCTGCCGCGGGGTCGGCGATCGCCTCGTCGTCGGTCAGGTCGACCAGACCGTCGGCCACGGCGATCAGATCGCGGACGATGTCCGGCGGCCGCCGATTCGGCGCGTCCTGGCAGTTCAATGGTTCGCGCCGCGGCGACAGCAGCCGTCGGATGCGCACGAGACCATCACCTCACCTTCGACGCATCACCCGGCCGGGCGGTCGCCTCCGGCTCGTCCCTGCTGACGAAACACGGCCACTCGGTGCCCGCATCCATCGTGTTGTCCGGCCCGGCCTCCCCCCGGACGGCCGGGCCGGACAGAAACGTAGCTGGAACCATGGCACCGAACGTGGCGCTTTGTCGGCATGATGAGTACCGGTTGTCCCGTCCTGTCCTGTCAGGACAGGCGAAACGGGCGAAAACTACCCATGTGCCCGAACGGGATGGCAGACGCCGCGGGACGTGCCGCGGCCCGGCGGGAAACGGAAACGATGTCGTACACGGGGGAGACACCGTCGGAGGACCCGGACGGGGTCGCCAGCTACCAGGATCTGCACGAAGCGATCACCCGGCTGTGGGGACGCTCCAACGACCGGTCGGTCGAGTCACGAACCGGGCTGTCCAAGACCACCATCAACGACCTGCGTAACCGGCGACGTCGGCTCACCGAGCACTCGGTGACCCGGATCGTCGAGGCCTTCGATCCGCAGCGACGCACCGCCTGGTTGGCCGCCTGGCATCGGCTGCAGCACAGCGCCGGCCTCGGCCAGGCGCCCGACGTCGACCCGGCCGAGCCCATCCCGCCGGCCGAGCTCGTCGAATCGAAGGAGGCGGCTCAGCCGGTCGAGCCTGCTCCCGTGGGGGCCGGCCGGGGGTGGCCGGCAAGGCCGGTCCGGGTGCTGGTCGGTGCGGCTATCGGCCTTCTCGGCATCGGTCTCGGCGCCGGCCTCGGCTTGGGCGCCCTGCTGTTCGGCGGCGCCGCGTCGACCGCGTCGACCGCGCTGCAGGCCGCGCGTACCGCGACCGGCCCGTCGGGATGCTACGACCTGCCGCTGCGAACGACGGCGACCGTGGTCGACCAGCGAGGTGCCGCGCAGTACGACGTCCGGGTCTCGCAGGCGTCCTACACCTATTACCCTGCCTGGAACCCGTCCTTGGAGGTGGGCGGCCGGTTGTCGGCGCCGGTGCCGGCCGGCAAGGAACTCGTCGGCGCCGGGTGGGCGGATCCCGGCACGACCGATTCGACTCCGCGGCGCAACCCGGGCAACGGCCGTTACTACCCCGGGGACGTGCTCACCGTCTCCGACGAGCTCTGTTTTCGTGGGCCGCGGGGCATCATGGGCTATCCCGGCTATCCCGGGATCACGACCCGGATCTACATGATGCTGGTCGACCGGGGCGGGGCGACGGTGCTGGCCCGCGACGCCGAACGGCTCGACGGATTCACCGACCGCGATCTGGCCGTGCGCGGGGCCGACATCATCGGCTACGTCGACATTCCCTCAGCGACGATGACGCCCCCGAACAGCTGACCCGTCAACCGTCCGTGGATCTGTGGGTCCTGCCGTCGGCCGGTCGTCACCTTCCGTCCGCCGAGCATTACCTGCACCAGGCTGGACGGCACCCCTCGCGCGAAGCCGAACCCGAAGCCATGGGTGGGCGGCGCCGGGCGGAGCGGGTCACCCATGATCCGGGCGGACGGTCGCCCGCGGGTGGTCGCGGCGGCGGGTCAGGTAGGCGGTCTCGGCGGTGTTGGTGCTCAGGGCGAGAGCCCGGTCGTAGGCGGCGCGTGCCTGCTGGTCGCGGCCGAGGCGACGTAGCAGATCCGCCCGGGTGGCGTGGTAGGCGTGGTAGGTGGACAGCGGGGCCGCGAGCCGGTCGACGGCGGCCAGGGCGACCTCCGGTCCGTCGAGTTCGGCGACGGCGATGGACCGGTTGAGCACGATGATCGGCGCCGGGTCGAGGCGGATGAGCTGGTCGTAGAGGGCGATGATCTGCGACCAGTCGGTGTCGTCGGCGTCGCGGGCCGACGTGTGGACGGCGTTGATCGCGGCCAGGATCTGATAGCGCCCCGGCGCCGACCCCGCCGTCGTGGCCGCCGCGACGGCGGCGAGACGTTCGCGGACCAGCCGGTGGCCCTCGGCGATCAGCGCCGTGTCCCAGGCGCCGCGGTCCTGCTCGCCGAGGGGGACCAGAACGCCGTCCGAACTGACGCGGGCGGTGCGGCGGGCCTCGATGAGCAGCATCAGCGCCAGCAGGCCGGCCACCTCGCCGTCGTCCGGGAGCAGGGCGCGCAGCAGGCGGGTCAGGCGGATCGCCTCGGCGGTCAGGTCGGCGCGGACGGGGTCGGTGCCGGGCGGGCCGCTGGCCAGGTAACCCTCGTTGAACACCAGGTACAGGACGGCGAGCACGCCGCCGACGCGGGCCGGCAGATCCGCCGCGGCCGGCACCCGGTAGGGGATACGCGCCGTCGCGATCTTGGACTTCGCGCGGGTGATCCGCGCACCCATCGTGGTCTCCCGCACCAGGAAGGCGCGGGCGATCTCGGGGACGGTCAGGCCGCCGACCATCCGCAGGGTCAGCGCGACGCGGGCCTCGGGGGCGAGCGCCGGATGACAGCAGGTGAAGATCAGCCGGAGCCGCACGTCGTCGACTGCGCCGATCGGCTCGGGCGGGGTGTCGCCGTCGTCACCGGACAACAACCGAGCCTCCCGGTATCTGTCGTCGCGTCTGCTCTCCCGCCGCAGACGGTCGATGGCCTTACGGCCCGCGGTGGTCGTCAGCCAGGCGCCGGGACTGGGTGGGACGCCGTCGGTCGGCCACCGTTCGACGGCGGTCGCGAACGCCTCGGCCGCCGCCTCCTCGGCGCGGTCGAAGTCGCCAAGGCGCCTGGTCAGGATGGCGACCACCCGGGCCCACTCGGCGCGGTGGGCCCGCGTGATCGCCGCCTGGACGTCGACCTCGCTCACAGGAACGGACGGATCTCGATCCTGCGGTTGCAGGCCTTCGAACCCTCGGCGGCAAGCGCCAGGGCCACATCGAGATCGGCGGCCTCGAGGATCCAGAAGCCGGCGAGGAACTCCTTGGACTCCACGAACGGTCCGTCGGTGACCAGCGCCTCGCCACCCCGGTTGTCGACCACGGTCGCCGTGTCGGGGAACCCGAGACCGCCGGCGAAGACCCAGTGCCCCTGCTCCTGGAGCCGCGTGTTGAACACGTCGATCGCGGCCTGCTCCTGCTCGGTGCCGAGTTCGGGACGGTCCTGGATCACGGACATCAGATACTGCATCGCGAGATCAGCTCCTGTGGTTCGCGGGCGCCCCCGGTGGGCGACTGTCGCTCACCCCTGCTACGAACGCCGCCGCCCCGATTCGACACCGGGCCCCGCGGAAGTTCTCACGACCGTTCCCGCACACGTTCGCATGTCGCCGCGCGGCCGGGTCGGGCCAGGATCGATCCGGCCACGCGGCGACGTCCGTGCGCTACTCGCGGCTGGCCGGATGCCCGGTGCACAGCGCGGCGCGCAGATGGGCGTCGCGGGGGGAGGGCCGACGCTCGAGTCGGCTCCGCAACAGGGCCTGGGCGATGTCGGGCCGGCCGGCCTGGACGGCGCAGTAGATCGTGGTGTCCTCGACGATCTCGCGCTGGGCGGCGCTGCCCCCGAGCCGTTCGACACCGGGCAGGGCGACCAGCGCCTCGGTCGCCCGGTCGGGATCGCCCAGGGTGAGGTGGATCAGGGCGTCGGCCAGCGGTGCGACCGTGTCGGTGAACACGGTGCTGGTGCGGGCCGCCGCGGACCGGCGCAGTGCGGCGAGCCGCTGGCAGTCCCCGACGGCGGCCAGCGCGATGGCCGCGTGCAACGCCACGAACGGCGTCGGCGGATCGACGAGCAGGCCACCGGGGACGGTGTCCAGCACCGGGCCGAGATCCACCGACGTCCAGGTGCCGGCGGTGAAACCGCGCCACAGCAGCGACGCGGAGTCGACCAGCGCCCGGACACCGGCGACGGCCGGCGGCGCGAGCTGGGCGGTGAAACGTGCCCGGACCGCGCTGTCCTCGCCGAGGGCGATCTCGTGCATGGCCGCGTGCCAGGAGAAGTGGGCCCGGTGCGACGAATCCGAACCGCAGGTCGAGATCCAGGTGTCCAACCAGGCCAGCCCGGCCGCATGGTCACCGGTCTCGTAGTGGACGTGGGTCTTCGCGTGGACGGCGTGCCCGGCGGTCGGCTCGACGGCGAGCGCCAGCGCCGAAAGCTCGGCCGCCTCCTCGTAACGTCCCTGCTCCTGACGGGTGAAGGCGAGCAGCCCCCGGTACCACCAGTTGTCGCGGTAGACCGGAGCGAGCCCTTCGACCAGCGCCCAGGCCTCGGCCGGAAGTTCCGTCGCACCGCTGAACGCGATGGTGGGCACGGCGATGCTGACCGCCAGGGCGTCCTCGGGGTAGGCGTGGATGTAGCTGAGCAGCGCCGCCGCCGACCCGGCTCCGCCCGGTTCGTGGATGCGGGCGGTGACGACGTCGATGAAACGCCGTTCCCGCTCGTCGGCCCGTCCGGCGTACCGCCGGGCCTGCGCCAGGGCGGCCTCGACGTCGACGTCGGCGCCCCATTCGGCGCCGAGCAGCGCCAGCACCGCCTGCCCGAGGGCGAACCGCGGGTCGGCCTCGACCGCCTCGGCCACCAGCGTCTCGGCGCCCGACCGGACCCGTAGGATGCGGCCGAGCCCGGCGACGTAACGGCCGGCCGCCGCCGAACTCGCGGTCAGCGGCAGACCGTAGGGGTCGTGCACGCGTCGGACGCCCCGAGGTCCGGGGAGCGCGGCCACGAGGGCGGGGGCGAGCGCGGCGGCTTGGCCGCGGATCTCCGGCATCGCCGTGCTTTCCCACAGCTGCCCGCGGCGCAGCGGTCCGATCGCCCAGATCGCCGGGTGGGGCCCGTCGGCGGCGGCCAGGCGGCCGGACGCGTCGGTGGCGAAGCCCAGATCGAGTGCGTCCGGGGTGGCCAGGCCCGCGGCGAGCAGGTTCATGACCAGGGGATCGTGGCTGGTGCGCACACCGGAGCCCGCGCCGGTGCAGTTCAGGACAGCCGCGGCGAGCACCCGGGAGCCGTCGCTGAGCGAGACCTCGACACCGGTCTCGGTCTCGCGTGCGCCGACGACCCGCGCGGCGTGGGTGACCAGCGATCCTTCGGTGCGGCGCTGCTCGAGCCAGGCGTGGACGGCGGGGTCGACGCGGTGACGCACCTGATCCCAACGGCGCACCGTGGTCGCCAGGAACGTCGCCTGGTCGGCGACGGGCAGCCGCGACCACAGTTCGGCGGTCAGCGGGCGCAGCGCGTCCACCGCCCGCCGCCAGTCGCCCCCGGCGGCGCGGATGTGCGCGAAGACCAGCCGGCGGGCCTGCCCGAGGCTCATCGGCCCGGCGGGCAGCCGCGGGGCGGCCAGTGGCGGCGCCGGTTCGACCGCGTGCGGCAACGGCAGCAGCCCGTGCCGCGAGGTGACGTGCAGCCGCACCCCGGCCCTGCTCCAACGCTGGGCCATGTCGGTCATCGTCAGGCCGGCGCCGACGAGCAGCACGTCGCTGCCGGTCGGAACGTACGCCTCGGCCTGCGAACGCCACGGATCGGCGATGAACCGGGGTGAGCGGGCCAGCGCCGAAGGCACCCAGGAGGTCGTCGAGGCGCCGTGGCCGAGGGCCAGGACGACACCGTCCACCGGATGGCTGGTGCCGTCGTCGAGGGTCAGCCGCAGCCGACGACCATGGCGGCGGATGTCGGTGGCGCGGGCACGCACCTGCTCACAGCGCACACCGCTCGCGGCGCGCAGCGTCTCCTCGAGGGTGTGACGAAGATAGTCGGCGTAGAACTGGCGGGGCGCGAAGCCACCCGGCGGAAAGTCGACCGCGACATGCCGGCGAAGCCAGCGCAGGAAATGCTGCGGATCATCATCAAAGGCGCTCATCTTCGCGGCCGGCACATTGAGCCGGTGCCGCGGATCCCGGGTCAGATACGCCAGACCCGTACCCACCTCGTCCGGTTCGACCAGCAGTATCGTGAACCTTCGGCCGGTAACCGACGCGGACCTTGCCAGCTGGGCGGTGGCGAGGCACCCGCTGGCCCCACCACCCACCACCGCGACGACCACCGGCGCACTCATCGGGACCGTCGACAGCTTGTACGCGGACACCTGAGCATGAAGATCTCCTTTTCCGTCCATTCCCGTCGCCAGCAGAGTAAGCACAGTCGGGGCGGTCGGTGAACTGGAATGACGGAATACGGACACCCCGGACACACTCGGTCCCCGAGATCGACGGATCAGTGCCCGATCATTCGGTGCCGGAGGAACAAGCGTGGGACCGGGGCGCGACACCATGGCGGTAACGGGTTCGGCGTCACACCCCGCCCACCTCGCGGTGGATCAGTGCCGGATCAGAAGCCCCCGCCCGAAGCCCCTCGGTCGTGTGGGTCGGTGGCATCACCGTGCTCCCGCGGCGGCGCGGCCACCGAGGTGCGGGGAGCGCGCAGTAGGCTGACCGGCCATGCCAGCGCAACCACTGCGGGAACTCGTCGAGGCGGGCTGGGCGCGGGCCCTCGAACCGGTAGCCGACCAGATCACGGCCATGGGCGACTTCCTGCGGGCGGAGATCGCCGCCGGCCGTAGTTACCTGCCCGCCGGCCCGCATGTGCTGCGCGCCTTCCAGCAGCCCTTCGACGACGTGCGGGTGCTGATCGTCGGTCAGGACCCCTACCCCACACCCGGTATGGCCATCGGCTACAGCTTCGCGGTGGCACCCGAGGTGCGCCGGCTACCGGGCAGCCTGCAGAACATCTTCCAGGAGCTGAGTACGGACGTCGGCGCGCCCCGCCCGTCCAACGGCGACCTGACCCCCTGGACGAGCCAGGGGGTGCTCCTGCTGAACAGGGCGCTGACGACGGCCCCGCGCCAGCCCGGCTCGCACCGCGGCAAGGGCTGGGAGCCGGTCACCGAGCAGGCGATCCGGGCGCTGGCCGCGCGGGGCAAACCGCTGGTCGCCATCCTGTGGGGCGCCGACGCGCGCAGCCTTCGGCCCTTCCTGGACGGCGCGGCGGTGATCGAGTCGACCCATCCGTCCCCCCGGTCGGCCGATCGCGGTTTCTTCGGGTCCCGCCCGTTCAGCCGGGCCAACGACCTGCTGCTGCGCCAGGGCGCCCAGCCCGTCGACTGGAGCCTT
>NZ_CADCWS010000183.1 GCF_902806475.1 Candidatus Frankia nodulisporulans | reverse complement strand
TTAACCTACGGCCATTGTGGCGGGGTGAGACGGGGCCGGGCGAGGATGAAGGTCCGCGTCGCCGGGATGAAACGACTCGCAACCGGGTACCTGCCACCCACCTCCATCATCGAGGATGCCCTGGTCGGTCCACGATTGACGGCGTGGCACTTGCGCAGCCACGGCAGGTCCGGTGGACTAGGTCGAGACGCGTCGCGTGATGGACACCATCGCGGGCTGCGTCGACACACGAACAGGACGTCTCCGCGCCCACCGCGGAGCGTCAACAACGAACAGGAGGTAGCGCAGGGTGAGTCCGACCGCGGCGAACGCCGAGGGTCAGCGCCGGGCGGAGCGGCTGGGAGTCTCCGCCGGGACCCAGGTGCAGTCGCTCAACGAGGACGATGACATCGCCCAGGACCTGCTGGACGCGGTGACCAGTGCCAGCGGTACCGAGCTAGTCCCCGAGGGCTCCGATGACGTCGTCGACATCGTGCTGCTGTGGTGGCGCGACGACGACGGCGATCTGGCGAACGCGCTTATCGACGCGCGCCGCCAGCTCTCCGACGATGGTGTGATCTGGCTGCTGACACCCAAGGCGGGACGGGACGGTCACGTTGCTCCCAGCGACGTGCTGGACGCGGTGCCCACCGCCGGCCTGGTGCAGACCAGCACGCTCAGCGCGGCCCAGGAGTGGTCCGGTCAGCGGCTCGCGGCCCCCAAGTCGCAGCGCACGCGCCATCGCTGAGTAGCGCGCCGGCGTCGTCCCCGGGTGCCAGGCCGGCCCGGGGATCGGCGTGGCCGGAGCCCGCCTTCGGGGTGGGCGGCTTCCGGTCGGCCGGGCGGCGCGTGGCCGGAGTCCGCCGCGCGGCGGCGTCCCGGTGGTGGTGTGCCACCGTCGGCGCCGCGGGCGCGCGCGGGCGTGGTCCGACCACGTCCGCGGTTCCCGCCTGCCCGCGGGCGACACCCGGGCGCGGCCGGATGGGTTGGGTCAGCGGTACAGCGGGACCTGCTGGCCTTCGACGGCACCCGGGTAGCGATCCCAGAGGCGGTTGAGCTCGAGCTGCAGGAACAGCGGTCCGAAACCGATCAGGAACAGGACGAACGCGAGCACCGGGTTGGTCTCCGGCACGCCCGCGGCATGCTGGGCGGCGCGGGTGCGGGTACCGAGCCGCCAGGCCGCGACGAACGGTGGCACGATCACCAGCCAGCCGATCAGGAAGGCCAGCACTGACAACGTCGGGTTGACCTGGATGCGCCGGTCGTATTCGGCCAGTTCCCGGTTCGTCTTGTAGACCCAGACGAACGGGTAGACACCGAGGGTGAGCAGCGGCAGGCCGAGCCAGGCGGCGAACGGGTTGCGATGCTTGCCGAGCATGCCGGCGCCGCCGAGGTCGCGGACCGGGCCAGCGGGCCCGTCCGGCCCGGGGAAGCCGTAGTCGGGGGTCGCCGGGTAGCCCTGCTCCGGTTCCGGCCCGGACAGCGACTCACGGAACGCGTAGATCGGGAAGCCCCCGGTGGACGTGCCCGGCCCGTCGATCGGGGGCGGCTCCCTGGCCGGCTGGCCGCCCGGACGCGGCTGCTCGGCGGGGTAGGGCGGCTCCGGGGGAAGACCCGTCTGGTAGGCACGATCGGATGACCAGCCATGGCGGTCGTGGACATCTGGTTGGCCATGCGGCTCAGGGAAGCCGTGGGGGGTCGCGCTCTGGTCGGTCAACGTTGGTCCTGCCCTCATCGGTGTCCATGCCGGTGGCGTACGCGGATCGTGCACCCTGGTACCGCACGTCTGGTCGATGGCTCCCGCGTCGATCGGCCAGACTAGGCCAGTCTGGCCGATGACACCTCAACACTCGCCGCCTGTGTGTCTCGGGAGCGTGAAACTTGCCGGCGGCGCGGGCCCTGAAACATCCACGCCGCCCGTTGTGGGCCACACCGCGCCGCACCGATCGGTTCCCGGTCGGCGGAAACTGGCATGCTGGCGGTAACTGGCATGCTGGCAGCAGGCGACGGCGGGCCCGGTCGTGGTGGTGTCCTGGACGGATGTCGGCCTGATCGGAGTTGGCGTCACCGTGATCATCCCCATCGTTGTGGAGAGGAAGCGCTCGTGACTGTCGAAGTTGGCTCCGTCGCCCCGGACTTCTCGCTGAAAGACCAGAACAACGAGGTCGTCACCCTGGCCGACTTCCGCGGCAGGCGGAACGTCGTGCTGCTGTTCTACCCGTTGACCTTCACCGGTGTCTGCCAGGGCGAGCTGTGCTCCGTGCGGGACGACCTCGGTTCCTTCCAGAACGACAACGTGCAGGTCCTCGCCGTTTCCGTCGACTCGCCGTTCGCCCACAAGGTCTGGGCCGACCAGCAGGGCTACGAGTTCCCGCTGCTGGCCGACTTCTGGCCGCACGGCGCCGTCGCGTCCTCCTACGGCGTTTTCAACGAGGAGCGGGGCATCTCCGTACGCGGCACCTTCGTGATCGACAAGGAGGGCGTCGTGCGCTGGAAGGTCGTCAACAACATTCCCGACGCGCGCGACCAGGCCGAGTACCTCAAGGCCCTCGCCGCCCTCTAGACTGTGGGTACGGGAGTCGGTGCGCGTTGCCGGGCCCTCGGGGCCCAGGTGCCGCCATCCGCGAGCACTGCCGCCACCGGCTCCCCCTCCGCCGCGCTACGGCTGCGGTGTCGTCCTCATGGCGCACAGGCGTAAGCTTGGCGGGCTATGGCTCCGGCTACTTCTGGAGCTCTGGCTACTCCCGGGCGCGTAGCTCAGCGGGAGAGCGCTCGCCTTACAAGCGAGTGGTCGCAGGTTCGATCCCTGCCGCGCCCACCCACCGATTCCGCACGATCACCGCTCCTGTGGACCAGTCCGCGGCATGGCCGCTGGCCGCTGGCTGAGCCCCCGAATCCCTCCACGTGGTGGTTCCGCGGTGTCGGCGAGGGCCCTACCACGTGGGGGCATGGCCGGCACGAAGGACCGTTAGGGTCGAGGGAGCCGGGCGGCGGGCCGGGTTCCGCGGGCGGGTGTCGTCCGGCGGCCGGCCTGCTTGCCTCCATCGAGGTAGGAGAGGCATTTCGCATGGGTGTTTCGATCGAGACGCTGTCGCCGGGGGATGGCAGGACGTTCCCGAAGAAGGGCGACACGGTGACGATCCACTACGTCGGCACCTTGCGCAGTGGCAAGGTCTTCGACTCGTCCCGTGACCGGGGCACACCGTTCACGACCGAGATCGGGATCGGCCGGGTCATCCAGGGCTGGGACGAGGGCGTGCCCCAGCTCTCCCTCGGCCAGAAGGCCGTCCTCACCATCACCTGGGACTACGCCTACGGTGAGGCCGGCTTCCCACCGGTCATCCCGCCGAAGTCCGACCTGCTCTTCGAGGTCGAACTGCTCGGGATCTCCTAGTCCGGCGGGCGGCCTGCCCGGCTGGGGCGTCCCCGCACCGGGCAGGCCGCCGCGGCGTGGCAGTAGTGCGATCCTGGGCGTAGCGCGGCCGGGTGGCTGCGCGCAGTGGTCATCAGTGCTGCCCATGTTGTTGGTGGCGCGTTCAGCGGGTCGTCGCCGGTGTGCGGAAGGCTTCGCCACGGCAGGGAGAGGGGTTTCCCCCCGGCCTGGTCCGTGGAACAGGAGTCCGCTCCGTGCGCCGATGGTCACGTGGTTCCCTACCTCCCCTGCCGACACCCGCCCCGTCGGCAGCCACCCGGCCGGCAGCTTGCCCGTCGGTGTGGTCACGGTCGCGCTCGGGGTCGCGCCGCCGGCCCGCGGTCGCCGCGGCGGGGACAGCGCTGCTGCTGGGCCTGGCGAGTGTCGCCGGCCTGGTGGCGCTGCCCCAGGCGGCGCAGGCGGCGACGACGGTGCGGATCAACGAGATCGAGTCCAGCGGCGGCAGCCCGGGTGACTGGGTGGAGCTCGCGAACACCGGCACGACCGCGGTGGACGTCTCCGGCTGGAGCGTGCGGGACAACGACGACACCCACGTGTTCACGATCCCGGCCGGCACCTCCGTGGCCGTCGGTGGCCACCTGGTCCTCGACGTGGACCCCGTGTTCGGGCTCGGCGCCGCCGACTCGGTGCGGCTCTACCAGGCCGGCGTCACCACCCCGGTCGACTCCTACACCTGGACGTCGCACGCGTCGACGACCTACGGGCGCTGCCCCGACGCCACCGGGGCGTTCACGACCACCGCGGCGTCCACCCGCGGGGCGACGAACTCCTGCCCGCCGGCGACCTGGCCGGGCGGCAGCGCCGTGTCCGTCGCCGACGCGGCGAACGTGTTCGGGGAGAACCTCAGCGGCCTGTCGTTCGAGAACGCAAGCCAGCTGTGGGCGGTGAAGAACGGCCCCGGCACGCTCTACCGACTGGTCCCCAGCGGGTCGAACTGGACGCCGGACACCACCGGTGGCTGGACGTCCGGCAAGGCCCTGCGCTACCCCGGCGGCACCGGTGACCCGGACGCCGAGGGCGTCGTCACCACCCCGGACGGACTGTTCGTCGCCACCGAGCGCAACAACGCCAACAGCGGCGTGAGCCGCCCGGAGATCCTCCGGTTCGACGCCACCTCCAGCGCGTCCGCGCTGACCGCGACGGGGGAGTGGAACCTCACCGCCGACCTGCCGGCGGTGGCCGCGAACAGCGGGCTGGAAGCCATCTCGTGGATTCCCGACTCCTACCTGACCGCGCACGGCTTCCATGACGACCACACCGGCGCCGCCTACAACCCGGCGAGCTACCCCGGGCACGGCACCGGCCTGTACTTCGCCGGGCTGGAGGCGAACGGCTCCGTCTACGCCTACGCGCTCAACCAGGCCGGCACCACCTACACCCGGGTCGCCACGTTCGCGAGCGGGTTCTCCGCCGTCATGGACCTGGAATTCGATCCGAGTACCGGTCACCTGTGGGCGGAATGCGACGACACCTGCCAGGGTCGGACGGCGGTCCTCGACATCAACGCGTCGGGAGTCCTCACCGGCACCGCCGTGTACGCGCGTCCCAGCGGAATGAGCAACTACAACAACGAGGGATTCGCGCTCGCACCCGCGGCGAGCTGCTCCGGCGGATCCCGTCAGGTCGTCTGGTCCGATGACAGCAACGATGGCGGCCACGCCCTGCGCCGCGGAACCCTGACCTGCTGACCTGAGCTGACCCGCTGGCCCTGCCGGGTCAGCGGGCAAGTCGGTCCTGTCTGTCGGCTCAGTGGGCCTTCCAGACTGGTGGACGGCGTTCGAAGAAGGCGTCGATGCCCTCGCGGAAATCAGCGGTTCCCATGAGGTCGGTGTGGGCGGCGTCGCTGCGGGCCCAGATCTCCGTCTCGTCGGGAGCGATCTCGTGACGGGCGATGCCCAGGGCCGCGCGCACGGCCAGCGGTGCGTTGGCGTTGACCCGCTCGGCCAGTGCGAGCGCGCCCTCGAGGGCCCCACCGGGCTCGGTGAGGACGTTGACCAGGCCGAGACGTTCGGCCCGTTCGGCGGACAGGTCGTCCCCGGTGGCGAGCAGCTCGAAGGCGACGTTGCGCGGCAGTACTCGGGAGATCCGGAAGGCACCGCCGAAGTCGGGCATCAGGCCCCGCTTGACCTCGGGTAGGCCGAACCGGGCGTCGCGGGCGGCGACCACCAGATCGCAGCACAGCACGAGTTCGACCCCGCCGCCGAGCGCGAAACCCTCGACCGCGGCGATCAGCGGTTTGGTCCGCTGCCGGTGGATGAGCCCCACCAGGCCACCGCGTTCGGTCGGCTCGCCGGCGCCGGTCCTCAGATCGGCGCCGGCGGAGAACATCCGCGGCCCGCCGGTGAGGATGGCGCACCACAGCTCGGGATCATCCTCGACCTCGTTCATCGCCTGGTCGATGCCCGCGGCGATGGCGGGGTTGAGCGCGTTGCGTTTGGCCTCCCGGTCGATCCGGATCACCAGGGTCCGGCCGTGCCGGTGCGTGGTGACCGGCTGGGGCCCGTCCACCCCGGTTGGACGGGCGGAGTCGACCGGGGTGGCGGGGATCGTCATCGGCCGAGCTTCCGGTGGTCCCAGGAGGCCGCCTTCTCGGGGGTCAGGCGCAGCCAGCCGTGCCGGCCGTCGTGGAACATCGAGCCGTCGGGGCGGCCGCCGTACTTGGCGGCGAACAGTCGCTCGGGTGTGGCGACTTCGGGGGCGTCCTCGTCGCCGGTGCGGGGGACCGGGCCGACCGGCTCGAAGCGGCCGCGCAGCTCCACGCCGTGCAGCTCGGTGAACCCGCCGCCACCGTCGACGACGACGGCCGTCCGGGGGTCGCGCCGCACGTCCGTCCAGCGCTGGCTGCGCACGATCGAGTAGAGCCACAGGGACGTGCCGTCCCAGACGAACCACAGCGGGCTCAGATGTGGGGCACCAGAGGAGGTCAGCGTCGCGACGCGGCAGATGCGTTCCTCGGTCAGCAGTGTGTCGACCTCCGCGCCGGTCAGCGCGATCTTCCGGCCGCGGCGCTGGGTCTCGATCAGGTCAGGCTGCATGGATTCTCCCTACCTGGGTTCTGGTTCCTGCCGGGGTTGTGGTTGCGGCCAGCGTGGGCTGGCGCTGTCCGTGCGCGGTGCTCACCGCCTGACGGCCGCCAGGGTGAGCACCGCGTCCGCGGCCACCCGACCCATGACCTGGTAGGCCGCCCGGTTGGGATGCAGATAGTCGCCGGCGCTACCGGCGCTGCTGGGCACGAACGGCGCCGGCAGCGTCCCGGTGGCCGGGTCGGTCACGGCGGCGGCCAGGTCGGCGGTGGCATCGAAGATACCGCTGGTGAGGATGAACTCGTTGAGTTCCCGGCGGTACTGGTCCACCTGACGGCCGCCGATGTGGGCGGCCAGCTCCGCGCCGACCGACCGCAGCGGGCTGTCCGCCGGCGGCGTGCCACCGGGGGCCAGCGCGGGGGGGATCGTCGCGCCGACCACCCGCACCCCGGCGTCGTGCAGCACGTCGACCACCTGCCGGTAGCCGGCCAGCACGGGCCCCGGGGTGCCCCGGCCGATCCCCAGATCGTTGATCCCCTCGAGCCAGACCACCACGTCGAGCCCGGACAGGCCGAGCATGTCCCGGTGGACCCGCACCGTCGCCGGCTGCCCGATCATCGCCGCGGCCACCGCGTTGCCACCGATTCCCTGGTTGACCACGCTCACCCGGTCGCCGAGCGCGGCGTGCAACCGGCGCGACATCGCGTTCGACCAGCGGTCGTACCCGCCGTGGGTGGAGAACGTGCCGTCGGTCAGGGAGTCACCGAACGCACAGACCACCAGGGTGGCATCCGGTAGCCACATGTCGACGGCCTCGACGAACAGCACCGAGTTGATCGTGTAGGGGTAGGCGTGGTCATCCGGCGCGCCGGTCTGGTCGCCCGAACCCGGCGGGCTCAGATAGCCGGTGACCAGGCCGTCGGAGTGGGCACTGATCGGCCCGGACGCGCCGCGCACCGCGAGGCTGACCGCGAGCTCGCGACCGGCCAGCCAGCGTGGGGTGATCCGGTCGACGAACGGCAGGGCGACCGGGTCGCTGAACCTGCGCTCGCCGGGCGGGATCGTCACCTCCGGTCGGCCCTCGAAGGTCAGGGCGACCGAGGTGCCCTCGACCAGGTTCGCCTGGTACTCCCGCAACGCCACCGACGCGGCGCCGAAGGTCACGGCGTTCGGGCCGAACGCGTTGGACAGCCGCACCCGGGCGACGGCGCCCCACACGTCCGGCTTGACGATCATGCGGATGGTCTGGTCGCGGGCGCCGTCGGTGACGGGGCGGGTGAGGGCGAAGGAGAGGTCGGGCTGCGGCATGTACGCCGCCACCGCGGCGCCGGGCGGGGCGAGTGGGCCGAACGGGCCGGCGATCGACGTCGACCACGACGCCACCCATCCCGCGCCGCGGTCGGCCGCCGCCGGCCCGGACGTCGCATCCTGGCGACCGGAGTCAGTCAGGCGACCGGAGTCAGTCATGGGTGCGCGCATCTCCCGAAACCTGCTCCGCCGTTGCCGGGCTGTCGAGCTGTGTGACCTGGCCCGGGGCCGAGAGGAAACCGATGGTTCCCGTGATGGCGGCATGGGCCAGGGCGCTGGCGGTCTGCCAGTCGCGGCCGGCGTCGATGATGACGGCGGCGGTGAAATGGGAGCTCAGATGGGCTCCCACGGTGGTGAGCAGCGCGTCGGGCGGAGGGCCGCGGTGGCCCTGTTCGTGCCACAGGGTCGCGGCGATCTCGAGGATCCGGTCGTTCCAGTCGCGCCGGGTGGACCGCTGGAACGTGGCGAGGTCCGGCGGCAGATCGGTGCGGGCGGCCATCTCCCAGTAGCCGGGGCCGATGGAGGCGTTCATCCGGTGGGCCGTCTCACAGGTCGCCCGCAGCCACTGGTCGACGTCGCCGCAAAAAGGCGGCAGCGACCGCAGGTAGTGCGTCATCGCGGCCTGGAAGGCGCTGGCGATGAGCTTCTCGCGCGTACCGAAGAGCCGGAACAGCGTGCGCCGGCTCACCCCGGACGCCTCGGCGAGCTGGTCCATGGTCGCGTCGACGCTGTTCTCGATCACGTACCGGCGAGCGGCGGTGAGCACATGCTCGAGTGCCGCCTGCCGCTTCACCTCCGCGAGGGGTCGGGTGGTCACCGGCATGGGGCCACGGTAGCCGTTGACACCCATTAGTGCCACGTACGACGCTGTGCGGTGCACAAGTGAAGGATCTACGGGTTGGCGGTGGGTAACTGGTCAGGT
>NZ_CADCWS010000182.1 GCF_902806475.1 Candidatus Frankia nodulisporulans | reverse complement strand
AGACAACTTCGCTCACAATCCCGGTGAATTGATTACGAATACTAAGGACCATGAATAAATCCTACCCGGTGGATGTATCGATGGAGTTGCCGCGACGATGACTCACCTTGGCGATGCGATCGATACCGGAGCGCGACCGCCGACGCCGCCGACGCCGCCACCCCTCATCCGACCACGCCACATACGGGGGGTGGCCCCCTACCCCGTTCGGGCATGAATCCGCCGGCACGGGCGCCACACGCGACCTTGTTCCGCATCTGCGTCGAAATTGCTACCATCGGCCCGTAGTTGCGGCGCAAGAGGCCCGCAATGTGTCCGTGATCCGCGGGTGGGTCCAGGCAACGAGAAGGGATGAAGGTGATGTCGCCGCAGCTCAGCGTCGTTACTGTTGTTCCGGAGCGGCGCGGCGCCCCGGAAACCAGGGCACGCGGCGGCCACCAGGTGCTGGCACCTTCGGGCGGCCGGACTTCTGTTCGTAGCCGGGCGTCAACAGAGTTGGTAATTTTTGAGCCGACCCGAAAAACGCCGGAAACCGACCGGCCAACCGGCGGCCGGCACCTTTGTTCTGACCCTTTCCCGCAGAGCCGATACGAGCCGACAAGCAGAGTAGGTGGCTGACGTGTTCTGGAGCGGTTCCGCGCACTCGCACGAGGAGACGAAACAGTGGCTCGCCCGTGTCGACGCCGTCACTCCGGTGCTGACCCAGGAGCGTGAACGGACCGAACGAGAACGGGTGACATCCCCGGCCGTCCTCGACGCGCTGCGGGAACAGGGCATCCACCGCATGTGGGTGTCCCCGTCGTTCGGCGGCGGTGGCGTCAGCGTCCGCACCGGATCCGCCGTGTTGCAGGCACTCGCCCGCGTGGACGCGTCGGTGGCCTGGCAGATGGGCGTGCAGGGCGTCATCTCCCGGATGTCGGACTACCTGCCCGAGCAGGTCTCCAGGCTGTTGTTCGCCGAATCCGACGGCCTCGTGGTCGGCGGCATCAACCCGACCGGACAGGCCGAGGCGGTACCCGGCGGATACCGGCTTCGGGGCCGCTGGTCGTTCGCCAGCGGATCGACCCACGCCGACTGGCTGGTCTGCGCCAGCACCCTCACCAACGCCGCGGACGCTACCAACCCCGCCGCCGGTACCGAGATCGCCGCTGGTACCGAGATCGCAGCCCGGCCGCCGGCCACGCGCATGCTCTTCGTGCCCGCCGACGCGGTGCGATTCGACGACGACTGGCGGTCGATGGGGCTACGCGGCACCGGCAGCGTGAGTTTCACCGCTGACGATCTGTTCGTCCCCGCCGAGTTCTGCGTCGACGGGAGCCTGCTCCGCCGTCCGCCGCAGGATCGGCCCTCGCGGGGCTATCCCATCGCCTACTACGACTTCGGGCCGTTCACCACCGCGTCCACCGCCCTGGGAATCGCGCAGGACGCGCGGAGCGCCTTTCCCGGCATCGCCGTCGGCGCCGTTCCCGCCCGTGGGACGCAGACCCTCGCCGCCAGCCACACCGTGCAGGCCGGGCTCGCCCGGGCCGCCGGCCTGGTGCGCGCCGCGGAGCTCATGCTCGAGGACGCGGCCAACCACGCCGAACTGCGCTGTCTGCTCGGCGGCGAGGACCTGTCCGCGCTGATCAGACTGGCCGCGGCCTCCGTGGGTGAGCACACTGTCCGGGCCGTCGACAGCCTGCACAGCCTGGCCGGCACCCGGTCACTGGCCGAGGGCAGCCGGTTGGATCGCTGTTTCCGGGACGTCCACAGCGCCGTCGCGCACATCACACTGGCGCCGACGAACTTCGAGATGGTGGGTGCCTACCTGCTCGGCGACGCGCTGATGATGCGACGATGACCGGGGCTCGCGGCGGACAGGCACGGCGGCGGACGCTGCCCAGCCGGCGTCGCCCCCGTCCCCGCCACCCACGCACACCCGATCGACCGCCGTCCCGGCCCGGCCTCTCCCCGCGCCGGCCCGCGCGCGGTCCCGCCTCCATCCGCACGACGGCACCGGCCGAGCGACGGCGCCGGCCAGGCCAGGCCAGGCCACAGATCGAGCAGTAGTACTGACCGCTCCGATACAACCGCGACGATCAACCCGACACAGCGTGATTCGGGCCAATAATCAGCGGATGGCCTTCACATCTCCCGGTAGGATGAGCACAATGCCCGCATTCGACGTGAAGACCGCCATCACCCTCCATCCGGCCAATCCGGTGGATGATTACTACAGATACTCTTTTGTCACCCTTTCGACAGTTTCAGACAGAACCGCGCCCCTGCGGGCGCGGAGGCCGACATGACGCACGCCTATCCCGCCACGGCGCCGGCTGAGACCGAGGCTCCCGAGGTGCTGTTCGTCTGCACGCGGGGCGGGGGCAGCACTGCTCAGTCAGCACAGCCACGGTCGCATCCAGGCCCATTCGGCGGGCACCTGCCCCGCGCCGTGGACGCCACCCGTGGTCGTCACGGTCATGGCCGAACTCGGCATCGACCTGTCCGCGCACCAGCCGATCCCACTCACCGACGACGCGCTGCGATCCGCCTCGGTGATCATCACGATGGGGTGTGGTGACGCGGTCCCGCAGTATCCGCACGCCCGGTACCTGGCCTGGGAGATCGACGATCCGGCCGGGTGCTCCCTGGACGAGGTCCGCTCCATCCGCGACGAGATCGACACCCGGGTCCGGGCCCTGCTCTACAGCCTCGGCATCGCCGCCCGGGTCGGCCTGCTCCGCGGTGGCGCCATCCCCGGCAGCCCCGACCCCGACCGCCCGGGCGGTCCTGGTCTGGTCGCGGGCCCACGGATCGATCGTCCGCGAGCCGGCGACGCTCGGCTACGGAGGCTGGCCACAGCGGCTACCCGTCCCGCCGCCGCGGGCCCGCCACCACCAGCTCGCCCTTGTCCGGGCACCCCAGATCGGCGCCCCGTGCCACACGGCTGAGCCGGACCGCCCGTAGCCACCAGCCGGCTACTCGGCGGCGATCCGTCCGACATGGGCGACGGTGCATCGCAGCGCGGTTCCGCTCGGGACGTCCACGCCGACCGGGCGAGAGGTGAACGTCTTGATCTCGCCCGGCGCGACCCGCGGCACGGAGGCCAAACCACTTTCGATCTTGCTGTCGTTCGCCCGGACGTCGATCTGGATGACGTAGTTCGACCGCTTGGACGAGCTGTTACGCACCGTCCCCTGCACCACCGCCCGGTGGTTGTCCGGGTCACGCGTGCACGTGGTGACCCGGACGTCGTTGGCCACCCCGGACCCGCCCGACGAGCAGCCGACCAGCAGGCCGACGCTCATTGCGGCGAGTCCCAGCGTCACCCCGACCACGGACGGGCGGCTGGCGCGCGAGGATCGCATTCCGCGAGCCTATGAGGTGACGCCGAACCAGGTCCGGCAGTGACAGATTCCGCACTGTCAGCTCCCTGACTGCGCCGGCGCCAACAGCGCCTCGGACGACAGCCAGGCCCGCAGTTTCTCGGGCGGCAGCGGACGGGCGAACAGGTAGCCCTGCGCGGCGTCACAACGGGCTCGACGCAGCCGCTCGACCTGGTCCTCGGTCTCGACTCCCTCGGCGGTGACGGTGAGCCCGAGCGCGTGCCCCAACGCGACCAGCGCGTGCAGGGTGGTCGCGGTGCCCGGGTCGGCGGCCGCGTCCCCGTCCCGGATCACCAGCGGGCCGGCGAGCTTGAGGGTGTGCAACGGCAACCGGTGCAGCCGGGCGAGGTGGGCGTAGCCCGTGCCGAAGTCGTCGAGCGCCAGGCGAACCCCCCGCTCGGCCAGATCGCCCAGCACCCGGGTCACATCACCGGTCGGGCCCAGCAGCATCGCCTCGGAGAACTCCAGGTGCAGCAGATCCGCCGGCAGCCCGGTGGCCACGAGAATCCGGTCCACCTCGTCCACCAGATCCGGCGCGCGGACCTGCCCCACACTGAGATTGACACTGACATACCGGGCATACCCAGGGTGGTCGATCCGCCAGCGGGCCGCCTCGGCGCAGGCCAGTTCGAGCACCCGGCGGCCAAGCGCGGCGATCTGGCCGTTGTTCTCGGCCGACCCGAGGAACATCTCCGGTGGCAGCAGTCCGAAGCGGGGATGGCGCCAGCGCACCAGCGCCTCCGCGCCGACCATCGACCTCGTCCGCCCAGGCCCCAACGCGACGATCGGCTGGTAGTGGACGACGAACTCGTCGTCGCGCACGGCGCTGGCCAGCATCGGTGCCAGCACATGCCGGTTGGCCTGGCCGCTGTCGTGGTCGGCGTCGAACGCGACCCAACGGCCGCGGCCGGCGTCCTTGGCCCGGTAGAGCGACCGATCGGCGGCCTGCATCAGATCCTCGAAGTCGCCCTCGAGCACCTCGCTCTCGGCCAGCCCCAGACTCGCCCCCACCGTCAGCACATGGCTGCCGACCAGGATCGGTTCGGCGAGCACGGCCAGCACCCGGGCGGCCACCGCGGTCACGTCCTCGATCCCGGTGGTGTCGGCGAGCAGCAGGACGAACTCGTCCCCGCCCATCCGGACCAGCATCTGCCCGTCCGTCAGCGTGGCTCGCAGGCGAGCGGACACGGCCACCAGCAGCCGGTCGCCGACCTCGTGCCCGAGGTCGTCGTTGACCGCCTTGAACCGGTCGAGGTCCACGAAGCACAGTCCGATCCGGCGGGGCTGGCCCCGGGCGATCAGCTCGTCGCCCCGTTCCCCGAGCGCGATGCGGTTCGGCAGTCCGGTCAGGGCGTCGTGCCGGGCCTGGTAGCGCAGCGACTCCTGGAACTGGTGACGGTCCGTCACGTCGGTGACGAGGGTCAGCTGCACCTCGCACCGACCGCCGCTGAACTGGCACGACGTCGACAGCTCGGCGCGCACGACCCCGCCGCCCGGGCCACCCAGGCGCGTCTCACTGCGCAGCCGGGTCTCGCCGTGTGGCCGGCTCTCGGGGCCGCGGCGCTGGTCGGCGAGGGCCGCGGCGAGGCGGGCCGTGTCGTCCGGGTGGGCGAAGTCGGGTAGCGACCGCCCGATCACCCGGGCCCGCGAGACCCCGACCATCCGCGCGAACGCGTCGTTGCTGTCCTGGATGCGACCGGACTCGTCGGCCACGACGATGCCGACCGTCGGCGCGGAGAAGATCAGCTGAACCCGCTCGGTGGTGGCCCGTCGGGCGGCCCGGTGGATCAGGTCCTGGTCGGCGAGGATGCGCTCGCGCAGCGCGTGGGTGTAGCCGCGGGCGAACGCGCCCTGCAGGGCGGCGATCCGATCGGTGAGCTCGGGACCGGGCGCGGACTCCAGCGCGGTGCGCAGGTGGGTGCCGCAGACCTCGATGGTCGCGGCGAGCACGTCACTGGCACCGTAGGTGTGCTCGAGCAGGGCGGCGGCGATGTCGGCCGCGTCCCGTGCGACGAACGGCTCGCGCAGCACGATGTCGACGAGCCGTTCGGACAGCCCGTGCAGCCACCGCTCGACGTCGACGCGCGGTGCGTCCGGGAAGCTCGCCCCGGCGATCGCGCGCGCCCAGGCCCGGGCGAAGCCGTCGACCCCCTGGGCGCGCACCGCCGTCGCCGGCTGTGTCCGGTCCATCCGGCGGCTCGTCAGCGGCGACCGACCGCGGCGAGTGCCACGGACCGCCTCGGGTCGTCCACCAGTGGATCCAGGGCGGCCGACCCCGGATCAGGACGCCAGCTCGGCAGGTGCACCAGACCGGGTTCGACCAGGGTGTAGCCCTCGAGCAGCCCGGCGATCCGCTCCCGGGTGCGCGGGTTGATACCGGTGGACGTCCGGTCGTAGACCCCGTGGACGTTGCGGGACTCGTCATCCCAGTCGTCGGCGACCAGATGCGACACGGCCACCGCGCTGCCCGCCGCGGTCGCGTCCCGGAAGGCCGCGACGATGGCGGCGGGATCGTCGTCGTCGCGGATGAAGTGCAGCACGGTGACCATCAGGACGGCGACCGGGCGACTCAGATCGAGCAGGGTGGCGACCTGTTCGGAGCCGAGCACCGACGCCGGGTCGCGCACGTCGGCGCGCAGTATCGCCGCGCCGGGGTTGTCGGCGAGCAGCATCTCGGCGTGGGCGACCGCCACCGGGTCGATGTCGACGTAGACGACCCGCGCCCGCGGGTCGAGATGCTGGGCGATCTCGTGCACGTTGCCGACGGTCGGCACGCCCGAGCCGAGGTCGAGGAACTGGTTGATGCCGAACTCGGTCTGGATGTGGCGCACCGCCCGGTGCAGGAACAGCCGGTTCGAGCGGGCCACCAGCGGCGCGTCGGGGAAGGTCCGCACGACCGCCGCGTAGGCCTCCCGGTCGGCGGCGAAGTTGTGCGAGCCGCCCAGGGCGTAGTCGTACATGCGCGCGGCGCTCGGCCGGTCGACGTCCACGCCCGATGCCCATCCGGGTACGTCAGCCATCGTCACTCTCCCCGTTCGCAGCAACCCATCCGTTCGCGGCAACCAGACCGCTCGCGGCAGTCCACCTGTTCGCGGCAACTCACCTGTTCGACCAGCCCAGCGTGGCCACGGACGGTAAAGGAATTGTCCATGCTCGCCACATTCATCACCACCCGGGTCCGCCAGATCGCGCTGGACGACCGAAGCCGGGCCAGCGAGTCACACGCAGCGTCACCACCACCCGCCGGCCCCCGGCCGGCCCAGGCCGTCGTGGCCACGCCCACCCACGCCCGTCCACAGGGAATCACCGCAGGCGACAGCCCACCGCCGAGGACAACCCAGGCCAGGCGGAGGCAGGAAAAGGACCAACACGCATCGTCACCCGACGGAATCCTTCGTATACCTCTCGCTCTCACGTGAAGGTGCACGCGTCGAGGGCGCGGGTGGACGGACCCGGCGGAAGGGCGCGCCGGACATCCACCGAACAAAGCACTGTCGGAATACACCGATGCGGAGAACCGCGCCCATGCACCCCCGTTCACCCGGTGCACCGGTGCACCGGGTGGCCCAGACAGGCTCACGACAGGCCAGGCCAACCCTGACGCCGCAGGCCAGCGGGCCCGCCGGGCCCCGCCCGGCCCGGGCGGGGAAGGGGCGGTATGGTGGTCGCCGGACACGGCACGGCTCATTTCCTGGCTTTGCCCCACGAGCGGGCCACCGTCCACAGAACAACCGCCCACAGCGCGCCGTCCGGGCTAGGTCTAATCGCCCGCCGGATCGGATGTGTTCCACACCACACAATGTGAGTCCAGGCGAGTCCCACCGTCACGGAGTGAGGTGACGATGAACACGATGCCAGGGCGCGCATAGGGCGGAAAATAGGCAGGGGAGACCCGTGTGCTCGTGGGGATACGGTCTCCGCGGCGCCAACGGGCACCGCTGGGAGTCAAGAGGTTGAGCGGAGAAGGATCGTGAATACGGACAGCGCCCACACTGGGCACGCCGGCGAACCGGAACGGCTCGAGGGGCGCCGGAGCTCCCCGCACCGCGTGGTGATCATCGGCTCTGGCTTCGGCGGATTGTTCACCGCACAGGCTCTCCGCAAGGCGCCCGTCGAGATCACTCTGGTTGCCAAGACCACCCATCACCTGTTCCAGCCCCTGCTCTACCAGGTGGCGACAGGCATCCTGTCGGAAGGCGAGATCGCCCCGACCACCCGTGAGATCCTCAGCAAGCAGGACAACGCCCAGGTCGTGCTCGGCGAGGTCACCGAGATCGACGTGAAGGCACGCACCGTCACGTCGCAGCTGCTCGGCCGTACCACCGTGCAGCCCTACGACAGCCTCGTCGTGGCCGCCGGTGCCGGGCAGTCGTACTTCGGCAACGACCAGTTCGCCACCCATGCCCCGGGCATGAAGAGCATCGACGACGCCCTCGAGCTGCGCGGTCGCATCTTCGGCATGTTCGAGCTCGCCGAGGCCTCCACCGACCCGTCCGACGTCGAGCGCCTGCTCACGTTCGTCGTGGTCGGCGCGGGCCCCACCGGCGTCGAGATGGCCGGGCAGATCGCCGAGCTGTCGCGCCGCACGCTGCGCCGCGACTTCCGCAGCATCGATCCGACCCGGGCCCGGGTCATCCTGCTCGACGCCGCCCCCGCCGTTCTGCCGCCCTTCGGCGAGCGCCTCGGCGAGAAGGCACAGGACAAGCTGGAGAAGATCGGCGTCGAGGTGCAGCTCGGCGCGAAGGTCGTCAACGTCGACGCGACCGGCATCGAGGTCGAGGACGCCGACGGCACCCGCCGCCGCATCGAGTCGGTCTGCAAGGTCTGGGCCGCCGGTGTCGCCGCGAGCCCGCTGGGCAAGCAGCTCGCCGAGCAGACCGGCGCCGGCATCGACCGGGCCGGCCGTGTCGAGGTGCTGCCCGACCTCACCCTGCCCGGTCACCCCGAGGTCTTCGTCATCGGCGACATGATGAGCCTCGACCGGCTTCCCGGCGTCGCGCAGGTCGCCATCCAGGGCGGCCGGCACGCCGCCAAGGAGATCCAGGGCTGGGTCGCCGGCAAGCGCACCGGCAACCCGTTCAAGTACCACGACAAGGGCAGCATGGCCACCATCTCGCGGTTCAGCGCGGTGGCCAAGATCGGCGGCGTCCAGTTCAGCGGTTTCCTCGCCTGGCTGGTCTGGTTGGCCGTGCACCTCGTCTACATCATCGGTTTCAAGCACCGCCTGACCACCCTGCTGCACTGGACGGTCAGCTTCATCGGCCGCGGCCGGTCGGAGCGCACCTGCACGGAGCAGCAGATCTTCGCCCGGGCCGCCCTGCAACGCCTCGGAGACAACTTCGCCCCGTCGCTGCCC
>NZ_CADCWS010000181.1 GCF_902806475.1 Candidatus Frankia nodulisporulans | reverse complement strand
GGGCTGGAGGCCGTGGGCATGAGCGCGGAAAACAGACAGGGTGTTCTCGTAGGTATCGATGGTTCCCCCGGATCCGAGGCGGCGTTGCGCTGGGCCTACGCGACCGCCCAGCTCGAGCACCGACCCGTCATCGCCCTGCTGGGCTGGACCGCCGACGGCCTGCCCCGCGGGGTCTACCAGGCGGCGGTCAACGCCGACTACCTGGGGCTGACCAAGGCCGCCGAGCAGACCCTGCACCACACGATCGCCCGGGTGCCGATGCCCGACCCGCCGATCGAGCTCCGCCAGGTCGTCGTCGAGCAGGACCCCGTGGATGCCCTGGTGCACAAAGCCAAGAACGCCGCCATGACCGTGATCGGCACCAGCGGATCAGGTTTCGCCCACCGGGTACTGGCCGGCTCCGTCGCGCACCAACTGCTGCACCAGCACACCGGACCGGTCGTCGTGGTCCGCGGCGACGATTCTTCCGGCCAGCAGCCGGACCGCCGGCCGATCGTCGTCGGTGTCGATGGCTCGGACCCATCCTGCGCCGCCGTGCGCTGGGCCGCGGACCAGGCGATCGCACGCGAGGCCCCGCTCTACCTGATCAACGCCTACCGCGTGTACATCGCGCCGTTCGCCCCGCCCACCGAGTACTTCGTCTCGCTACACCAGGACGCCGAGCAGCTTCTCGCCGACACCGTCACCGCTACCCTCGACGACGACCTCGACCTCGACCTCCACCTGATCGCCGTTGACGACTCCGCCAGCCGTGCCCTGCTTCTCGCCGCCCAGGATGCCCAGCTCCTCGTCGTCGGCACCCGAGGCCACGGCGGCTTCGCCGAACTCGTCCTCGGTTCCACCGCCCACCAGTGCGTCCTGCACGCCCCCTGTCCCGTCGCGGTCCTGCACGCCCAGCAGCCGTGAGGCACCCGGAGCCACCCCGCCCGGCAGGAGCCCCTCGGATCGTCAGGGCGGGGCCGGGTGGGCTCCGGGTTGGCGGTGGCGGAACAGGGCGAGGCAGAGGGTCAGGCCGGGGCCGAACGCCATCGCGACGACGGTCGCGTCGGGGGTGAGGTCCCGGCGAAGCTGGTCGAGGACGAGCAGAACGGTGCCCGACGAGCAGTTGCCCCGGGCGGCGAGGGTGCCGCGGGTCACCGCGGTCTGCGCCGGCAGCAGGCCGAGGCGCTGCTCGACGACGTCGATGATGCGTGGACCACCGGGATGCACGGCCCAGCCCTCGACGTCGGTGAGCGACGCGGCGATCGGTGCCAGAAGCGCCGCCGTCGCCGCCCCGACGTGCGCGGCGAGCAGGTCGGGCACCCGCGGGGACAAGCCCATCCGGAAGCCGTGGTCGGTGACCTGCCAGGTCATCAGGTCCTCGGTGGCGGGCGCGGTCGCGGCCGTGGTGTCGAGCACCTCCAGGCCGCGGGTGGCGTCAGGCATGACGACGATCGCCGCGGCGGCATCGCCGAACAGGGCGTGCGCGACGACCTGTTCCAGATCGCGGTGCGCCTGCGCGGGCTGGACGTGCAGGGAGGGCAGCTCCACGCAGAGCACGAGCGCGGGCAGCCCGCGGGCCCGGACGAAGTCGGCCGCCGTCCCCAGGCCCGGGATCGCGGCGTAGCAGCCCATGTGGCCGACCAGCAGCCGACGCACCGACGGCGGCATGTCGAGGTCGCGGGCGAGCTGGATGTCCAGGCCCGGTGTGGCGTAACCGGTGCAGGACACGACGACGAACAGGCCCAGCTCCGCGGCGCTGATCCCGGCGTCCGCCAGGGCTGCGCGCACGGCCTGGCTGCCCAGCGGCCCGGCCTCGGCCACGTAGCGGCGCATCCGGGCCGCCGTCGACCAGGCGCTGATGTCCTCCTGACGCGGATCCACCACGCCGTGGCGGGTGCGCACGCCGATGCCGAGGAACAGCCGGCGGGCCAGTGCGTCGCCCTGGTAGCGGTGCTCGAAGACGTCGTCCCACAGGCTCTGCTGGTCGAGGGAGCCGGGGAAGGCCGCGCCCATGCCGGTGATCACCGCCGTGGTGGCGGGCCCCGCGGTCACCACCGGGCCACATTCGCGTCGGCCTCCGGGTCGCCGCCGAGTGCCGCGAGGCCCAGCCAGTCCGCGCAGACATCGCTCGTCGCGGGTTGCAGCGAGCCGCAGCGGGCGTCGCGGTAGAGCCGTTCCAGCGGGTGGCCGCGGCGGGTGGCCGCGGTCCCGCAGGCCTCGACGATCGAGGCCGCGACGTCCTGCACCGTGCGCCCGGCGAGCAGTTTGGCCCGCCACACCCACCGGTTCGTCAGGTCGCTGCCGGGATCGGCGTCGACCCGGCGCGCGCACTCGTCGACCACGGCGTCCAACGCGGCCAGGGCCGCGTCGGCCTGCCCGAACCGGGCCCGCACGGCGGGCAGCCCGGTGAGGCCGGATGGCATCCCGGTGCCACGCCGGCCGCGGACGTGGTCTACGCCGGCGTCGAACACGGCCCGGCCGACGCCGGCGTAGACCGCCGCGTAGGAGGCGACCAGCCACTGCGGCATTCCCTGTGCGACCAGCAGACTCAGTCCGGCGACGCCGCCGACCAGCGCCTGCGCCGGAACCCACACGTCGAGGCGCACGTCGTGGCTGCCGGTGCCCCGCATACCGAGCGAGTCCCAGCTGGGTTCGACGCTCACCCCGGGACCAGAGGGCACGAGAAAGTGACTGACCATCGCCGGCCCGGACGGACCCGCCGAGGTGGACGGGTCGAGCGGAGTAGTCGGGTCGGTCGGGTCGGTCGGGTCGGACTCCGCGGCGCGGGCGGCGACGAAGAAGACGTCCGCGTGCGACGCACCCGAGCAGAACGCCTTGACCCCGCGGATCCGATAACCGTCGCTCTCGCGCCGGTAACGGGTCGCCAACGCGGACAGTCGGGCGCCCGCACCCCGCTCGCTCATCGCCACGGCGATGAACTCCCCCGCGGCGGCGCGCGCCAGCAGCTGGTCGCGGGCCAGGAAGAACGACTCCGGAGCGCCCATCGCCCGGGCGAGTTCGTCCGGTGTCCGGGCCAGCGCGCCCACCACCGACGTGTGCATGTTCAGCACCAGCGCGGTCGCGCCGCTGGCCGAGGCGAGCACGCGGGCGGCGTCCGCCCAGTCGGCGAAGCCGCCGCCGAACCCGCCGAGCCGGGTCGGCACGAGCAGGCCCAGCAGGCCGGCGCCGCGCAGCTCGTCGAGGTCGGCCGCGGGCAGTTCGCCGTCCCGGTCGGCGGCACCGGCCCGCGCGGCGATGGCGTCGACGGCCCCGCGGGCCAGTTGCGCGCCGTCGACGCCGAGGATGCCGCCGCTGCCGCCGTCGGTGCGCGGCGCCGGCACCCGGGTGCTCACCGGCCGCCCCGGCCGCTCGTGGCGCGCACACCCACCGCCTGGTAGACCCCGGCGGTGGAGCCGGTCGGCAGCATCCGGACCGAGTCGGCCCGGCGGGCGAGCCAGCGGGCGTAGTCGACCAGCGACGGACGCAGCCCGCCGACCAGCGTCATCTCGATGCCGGCCCGCTCCAGTGCCCGGGCCAGCCGGTCGGGGGCGACCAGCAGCTTCGGATCGTGCACCCGCGGCGGCGGCCCGCCAGGCAGGTGTTCGGCGATGCGGACCAGCGCCAGCCGGCAGAACAGGGTGTCCGCGAGGGTGTCGATGACGAGCGTGCCGCCCGGCGCGAGCACCCGACCGATGGCCGCGCAGGCACCGTCCAGGTCGATCAGGTGCTCGAACAGCTCGCCGGCGACGACGCAGGAGAACTGTCCGTCCGGAAACGGCAGCCGGTGCACGTCGGCCCGGATCGCCGTCACGCCGTGCCCGGCGGCCTGACGCAGCGCCGGTGCCGACAGGTCGACGCCGACATGGCGCCAGCCGGCGAGCCGTCCGGTGAGCGCCACCGAGAGCAGCCCGGCGCCACAGGCGAGGTCGAGCAGCGCGGCACCGGGGTGGGGCGGGTCCGGGATGAGTCGTCCTCTGGCCTGGGCGAGCCAGCGCAGCGCGGCGAGTCGCCCGTGCGGACGCCACCACTCATCGGCGAGGTCGTCGTACTGCGCGGGATCGTTCCTGGGCCGACGTGGTTCGTGCCGTGGCGGCGAGGCAACGTTCACAGGTCTCCCGAGAGGGCGTCGCAGCTGTCGGCCGACGGCAGCGCCAGCCTCCCGCCGGCACAAAATGTGCCTGCATCAACTCGCAGAGTAACGAATCTGGGGAAGAGTTCCCATCACCGACAACCCACGGACCTCAGCGGGGTCGCACCCCGGCGGTGACGACGAGCGCGACGTCGATCGCGGCGACGGCCATCGCGGCGCGAAACGCCGACCGGTCCTCGCGACGCAGGACGCATCCGGTCAGCGCCGCGGCCGGGGCCAACGCGGCCAGCCGCCAGGCGCTACGGCGCGGCGGGCCGAGCGCGGCCACCACGGAACCGGCCGCGAGCAGCACCGCGGCGGATCGGCGCGAACCGGTCGCGCCCAGCCGCTGTGGCAGGCCGCGCACCCCGGTGCGCGCGTCGACCTCAAGGTCGGGAAGGACATTGGCGAAGTGGGCGCCCGCACCCAGCAGCCCCGCCGCCAGCGGCAGCCACCGCGGGGTCGCCGGCCGGTCGGGCCGTCCGCGCACGACGAAGACGGGCAGCAGCGCGAACGAGACCGCGTAGGGGCCGGCGGACAGCGGGGTCGCCTTCAGCCCGAGGTTGTATCCCCAGGCACTGGCGACCGCGACAAGATGGGTGGCCCCGGCCGGCCCGCCCGCGGCCACCGACAGGGGCACGCAGGCTGCCAGCGCCGCCCCCGTGGCCACCGCCACCGTTCGCGGCGCCAGACCGTCGCCGACCAGGGGCTTGCCCGTTCGCTCCCCGGCGGCGTCCCGGTGCCGGTCGAGCAGGTCGTTGCTCCAGCCGACCGAGAGCTGACCGGCCAGCACCGCCGAGGCCACCGCGGCGACCCCGCCGGCCGTGCGACCACCGGCGACCGCGAGCGCCGACGCGAACACGGTCACCGCGACCGTCGGCTCCGGATGACACGCCCGCACCAACGCCGCCACCTGCCCGGAAAGCCCCGGCCATCCCGTCGCGTCGGCTCCGGAAACCTTCACCATGGGTCGCGGCCCGATGTCCGGACCCGGCGATTTCTCTGGCATCACGCCCGCCATGATTTCCGATCACCGCCGTCTGGCCAACCCGCGCGCGGCGGCTGTCCCACCCGAAACGACCAAGCCGGCCCGTGGCGATCGGTCAGGCCAGGCCCAGGGTGTGCGCCAGGAAGGGGTTGCCGAAGGTTCCGGTCGGGTCGTGACGCTCGGCTAGCTGAAGGAAGTCGGTGGCGCGGGGGTAGCTGGCGCGGATGGTCCGCGCGGGCAGGGTGAAGACCTTTCCCCAGTGTGGCCGGGGGTCGAAGGGTGCGAGCTGGCGCTCGATCGCGGCCAGCGCGCGGGCGACGGCGGCCTCGTCCGGTAGCCAGGTGAAGTGCAGGCTCATCGCGTCGCGGTGATAGGCGGGGCTGAGCCACAGGTCGTCGGCGGCGATCGTGCGCAGCTCACTGATCCGCAGGGCGGGGCGGATCCGGTCGCCGATCCGGTGGATCGCCTCGATCGCGGCGGCGGCGTGGTCGCGGGCGACGAAGTACTCCGACTGCAGCTCGTCACCGGCGCTGGGCGTGAAGCCCGGTCGGAAATGTGGCAGCCGTTCGTGCCAGGGTCCGGGAATCCCGAGCTGTGGGGTCGTGTGCACCGGGTCGAGGCCGGGCACCGGGTGCACCGGATGGTGCACCGCCCGGGCGCCGAACATCTCCACCGGTGCCGGATCGGCCTCGCCGGTTCCCTCGACGACGCGCCGCTTGACCCACAGCCGGGACGGCGTGGAGCTCCAGTCCGTGAAGACGCTGACGCTGTAGGCGGCCGAGAAGATCTCCTCGACGTGGTCGAGCAGGGCGGCGCGGGTCAGACCCTGGTAGACGTCCTGGCGGACCTGGAAGGTCGGCACGAGGTCGAGTGTCACCGCCACGACCACCCCCAGCGCGCCGAGCGCGACGACCTGACCGGCGAAGTCGGGGTCCACACCCCGGCGGAGCGTGCGCAGGTCACCGGTCGCGGTGACCAGCTCGAGGGCGACGACGGAGGTGGCCAGGTTGCCGTTGCGGTCACCGGAGCCGTGCGTCGCGGTCGCGCACGCCCCGGCCACGGAGATGTGCGGCAGCGAGGCGAGGTTGGGCAGCGCGAAGCCCTGGGCGTGCAGCTCACGGGCGAGGGTGGCATAGCGGGTTCCGGCGCTCACGGTCACCTCACCAGCGCCGGGGTCGACCCGGATCAGACCGGGCAGCCGGGCCGTCGAGATCAGCGTGCCGGTCGTGTCCGCGATCGTGTTGAAGGAATGCCGGGTGCCGACCGGCCGCGCCCGCCCGCAGCCGGCGACGACGGCCTGAAGCTCCTCGATGGACGTGGGCGCGACGCGCCGAGAAGCCCCGAAGACCACGTTCCCGGCCCAGTTCGTTTTCTCCAGGCCCGTACCGTCCGACATGCCGTCTCCTTCCCCTTCCCCGGCGAACTTGGTTATGCCCTCCCCCACGGCTTCGGCGCGGCCTTCGACACGGTTCCGGGGCGCCGTGGACGAACCAGTGCCCCGCTCCGTGGGCAATTCTCGCCGGGTCACCATCCACCCGCCCGGAAGCAGCGACATACGGCAGCGGTATACGGCAGCGGTATACAACTGTCCATCCGGCGCCAAGGTCGTGACCGTCACTATCGGAAAGGGGCCACCGGATTGGTAAAGCTCGGACAGATCGATCTCAACCTGCTGGTCGTGCTCGACGCGCTGTTACGGAAGAAGAACGTGACGCGTGCCGCGGAGAACCTGCACCTGTCCCAGCCGGCGACCAGCACGGCACTGGCCCGGCTTCGGCGGGCCCTCGGCGACGAGCTGCTCCACCGCAACGGCCGCTATCTCGAACTCACCCCCCGGGCGCAGTCGCTCATCGAGCCCGTGCGCGAGGTGCTGGCGACCATCGAGCAGACCATCGTCCGGCCGCCGACCTTCGACCCCACCACCGACTCACGCCACTTCTCGGTCATCAGCAGCGACTACGTCAGCACCACCCTGCTGCACCCGCTCATCGCGCGCCTGATCGGACTGGCCACGGGCCTGCAGGTGGACGCCTCCCCGGTCGGCGTGCGCTACCTGGAGGCGCTCAACCGGGACGAGGTCGACCTCGCGATCCTTCCGGACCGGATCGTCGACCAGGCCCTGATCCCGGACTGCTCGCGGATGCCGATCATCGAGGACCGGTTCGTCGGTGTGGTGTGGCGCGATCATCCCCATGCCGGTGACCGTCTCACCGCCGACCTGCTGCGCCACTCCCCCTGGCTCGCGTACGTCCCGCATGGCCGGCCCAGCCTCGTGGAGCAGGACCTGGACGCGGCGGGCTACCCGCGCCGGGTGGCGGCCACGTCCACCAGCATGGTGGCCATGGCCTTCCTCCTCGCGGGCACCGACCTCGTGGCGGTACTGCCGCGGCGGCTGGCCAGACGGGGCGCCGGGGCGGCGGAGATCCGGCTGCTGGAGCCCGAGATGCCCCTCCAGCCGCTGCGTGAGTCGGCGTTCTGGCACACCCGTCGGGCCCGGAACCCCGGGCATGTGTGGCTGCCTCAGCAGCTGTTCGCCGCGGCCCGCACCGAGTGCCCGGCGGGTGCCACGGCCGCGACGGGCTGAGACCCCCGGTGCGGCGTCCGGACGTGTTCGCGGCGGCGTGACATCAGACGTGGCGTCAGACGGGTGGGGCGACGAAGAGGCCGCGGTCGACGTCGTTGAAGCTCTCCTTGGCGAGCTGGTCGTCGAACGGGTTCGCCGTCCCCCACTGGTCCTGGTTGAGCTCCTCGGAGACGTCGTAGACGCCGGGGTGCCAGCTGTCCTCGTTGAGCAGTTCCAGCTCGGTGGTGTACTCGACCGTGTTACCGGACGGGTCGAGGAAACAGCTGAAGGTGTTGTCGCCGGCGCGGTGGCGGCCAGGCCCCCAGATCATCCGGGTGCCGGCGCGCAGCAGCCGGCCGGTTCCACGCAGATACTCGTCCAGGCCGCGCAGCTCGGTCGAAGAAACGGAAACCGTGGCCGCCGCCCACGGTCGGCAGGGCGGCGGGCTCGTTGACCCGCCGCACACCGGATCGGCCGAGGCGTTCGGCCAGCGTGTCGACGTCCGCGGGCGTCCACGCGCCGTAGGAGACGAGGTCGAGGCGCTTGTCCCGGTCCTTGCGCAGCCGCACGACGTACTGCTCCGGTGATCCCTCGGTGGCGAGGAAGACGAGCCCGTCGTCCTCCGCGACCGGGGTGAGGCCCCACAGCGGTCGGCCTGGGCGCCCAGGCCGGTGATCGTCGAGTCCAGGACGTCCCCCGCGCGCAGCAGCCGCCCGCGCGGGAGTCCGTTGCCCGCCGGGCTGCCGGTCAGCACGAGATCGTCGGGCGGTACCGTCGCGACCGTCGAGCAGTACGCGACGAGACGGGCCACGTCGAAGATCATGTCCTTGGTCGACTCGTCCTGCATGACCTCGCCGTTGAGTCGCAGGGTCAGCCGCAGTTGACATCCTCCCCGGCCTGAAAACCGGGGATTCCCACCCTCGCGGACAGGTTTTCCTGTTTCACTGACAGACGCCTCCCCACTCTAGGAGCGGGGTGGTCTCACTCCGTCTCCACAGGCGATCACGGCGAGCCCCGCCGCGAGAACATTCCGTGCCGCGTTCACATCCCGGTCGTGGACCGCACCACAAGCGCAGGCCCATTCCCGAATGTTCAACGGCAGTTTC
>NZ_CADCWS010000180.1 GCF_902806475.1 Candidatus Frankia nodulisporulans | reverse complement strand
GCTGTAACGCACCACAGTACGCACTCCCCTGGAATGTCAGCCATGTCCGGCTGGGGTGATGAGGAGCGGGCATACCTTGTTGCCCTACTTCGCCTACGGCCCCGGAAACTCACGTGACCCGAGATCGCCGAGAGAGTCGGTACCTCCGGCAGCGCACGAAGTGGCGGCGAGCGAGAACAGCGGAACCCGCATTCAGGCTCGTGGGGCGATATCTCATGGGAGACCAGTAATCATGACCTCGCACGTTGCCGACGGCACGAAGTGGGGCAGCCGACTGGTCGGGCAGCCCAGTGTTCACGTTGCATCCGCCCAGGACGAAGCGCTCGAACATGTGCATTCTGCTCTCGGAGCCAGCCGGCGAGTTACAGAGATGCTCTCCCGAACGAACACAACCTGAGCCCCACCCACCGCAAGAGAAAATACCACCCACACCCACACCGCGGGGGGCTCGGGGGGCTCGACCCCCCGGCAACATGCGAAATGCCCGGTCGATCACCGATCGACACAGCTAACCCAAAATGGAGCGGGCGACGGGAATCGAACCCGCGTTGCAAGCTTGGGAAGCTCGTGTTCTGCCTCTGAACTACGCCCGCGTGGTGCAACCGCATCGTACCGGATGAGCGGCTCGCGGCGTCGGGCCGGGGCCCGGCAGGTCGTGGACAGCTCGTCGAACCTGGCTGTCCACCCTGCCGGGCATCCGCTCGCCGATCGGTCCTGTGCGGCACCCTTCCACGATCTGGCTGTGCGGTGGCGGCGCGCCCGGTGGCCGCGCCGTCCAGCGGCTCAGCCGTTGACGTCACCGCCTGGGCGGGACGCGGGAGTGGAGGAGGTCGACGGGGCGCCGGAGCCGGGTGGGCGCAGGTAGCTCAGCGGCTCGCGGCCGGCGGGCTGTTTCGGGCGTTCGAGCAGCGGCACCGGCGGGATCTCCAGGCTCTCCGGCTCGCCGGGCTGGACGCGGACCGTCCGGCCATGGTGCAGCAACGTCATCGCCGGCCCGGAGGACACCGTGTATGTGGCCTCCGCGGCGGTCACCTCGACCCGCAGCAGCCGGCCTCGCACCCCCAGACCGAACCTGAGCCGGGTGAGGCCCTCGGGCAGCCGTGGTGCGAACGCGATGACCTCGCCGGAGTCGCGCAGGCCACCGAATCCCTCCACCAGGGCGATCCAGCTACCGGCCAGGGAGGCGATGTGCAGGCCGTCGCGGGTGTTGTGTTCGATGTCGCGCAGGTCCATCAGGGCGGCCTCGCGCAGATAGTCGTGCGCGAGGGAGAGATGGCCGCATTCGGCGGCGAGCACGGCCTGGCAACACGCCGACAACGACGAGTCCCGGACGGTCAGCTCCTCGTAGTAGGCGAAGTTGCGGATCTTCTCGTCGTGTGTGAAGGCGTCGCCGCATCGCTGCATGGCGAGCACCAGATCCGCCTGCTTGACGACCTGGCGGCGGTAGAGGTCGAAATAGGGGAAGTGCAGCAGCAGCGGATACTGCTCGGCCTTGGTGTTCTCGAAGTCCCAGGCCTCGTGCTCGGTGAAACCCTCCGACTGTGGATGGACGCCCAGGTTCGCGTCGTAGGGGATGTACATGTCCTCGGCGGCGTCCCGCCAGGAGGCCGCCACCTCGGCGTTCACGCCGAGTTCGGCGGCCCGGGCCGGATGGCGGCGGGCGGCGGCGGCGGCGGCCAGCAGGTTCCGTTTGGCCATCAGGTTGGTGTAGACGTTGTTGTCGGCGATCGCCGAGTACTCGTCCGGGCCGGTGACACCGTCGATGCGGAATCGTCCGTCCAGGTCGTGGTGGCCCAGTGAGCGCCACAGCCGGGCCGTCTCGACGAGCAGTTCCAGGCCCTCGTCGCGTTCGAACCGGGTGTCCTCGGTGACGTTGACGTAGCGGGCGACGGCGTCGGCGATATCCGCGTTGACGTGGAAGGCGGCCGTGCCCGCCGGCCAGTATCCGGAACACTCCTCACCGTGGATGGTCCGCCAGGGAAACACCGCGCCCGCCAGATTGAACAGCTCGGCGCGTTCCCGGGCCAGGGGCAGCGTCGTGTGCCGCCAGCGCAGCGCGTCCCGGGCGGCGTCCGGCGCGGTGTAGGTCAGCACCGGCAGGACATACGACTCGGAATCCCAGAAGGCGTGCCCGTCGTAGCCGGGACCGGTCAGCCCCTTGGCCAGAATCGCCCGCCGCTCGGCCCGCGCCCCGGCCTGGAGCACGTGGAACAGCGCGAACCGGACCGCCTGCTGCACCTCCGGGTCCCCGTCGACCTCGACATCGGCGCGGGCCCAGAACGCGTCCAGGTATTCCTTCTGCTCCTGTACCAGCCCGGACCAACCGGTCTGGCGGGCGGCGATCAACGCGGCGGACGCCTGGTCGCGCAGCGCCGGCAGCGAACGCTGCTCCGACCATCCGTAGGCCAGCCACTTGACCATCCGCAGCTTCTGCCCTGGCTGCAGGACGACGGTCGCGGTCACCCGGCCGGCATCGGGCTCGCTTTCCGTGTAGACCCCGATCGAGTCCGGTCCCTCGAAATGATGGTCCATCGCCGCGGCCACCCGGATCTCGCTGTTGCGGGTGATGTGCAGCGTCTCGACCTTGGTGCCGCCCGCACGGTGCAGTTCGGACACCAGCGGTGACTCCAGGGCCGCGGCCGCCCGCGGATCGCCTTTGAACACCGGCAACTGCTCGTTGGCGACGAGCTCCGACTGGACGACCACCCGCGCCGCGTCACCGATCGCCTCGACCTCGTAGTAGAAGGCGGCGATCGAACGCTGGGAGAACGACACCAGCCGACCGGAACGTACCCGGACGGCCTGGCCGGCCGGGGAGACCCATTCGACCTCGCGGTGCAGCACCCCTTCCCGGAAGTCGATCCGGCGCTGATGGGAGCGCAGTTCCCCGTAGCGGACGTCGAACGGCTCGTCGTCGACCAGCAGACGGATCAGCTTGCCGTTGGTGACGTTGATGACGGTCTGCCCGGACTCCGGATAGCCGTAACCGGCCTCGGCGTACGGCAACGGCCGTAGTTCGTGTACGGAGTTCAGATAGCTGCCGGGCAGTCCGTGCGGATCGCCCTCGTCCAGGTTGCCGCGCAGGCCGATATGGCCGTTCGACAGCGCGAACAGCGACTCCGACCGGCCGAGATCATCGACGTCCAGCCCCGACTCCCGCAGCGTCCACGGCTCGACCACATAGCTGGCTTTTTCGATCATGCCTTGCCGTGCCCGGACCCGGCCGGCTCCCGCAGCTGCGCCAGGTCGCGCACGACGATGTCGGCGCCGTGGGCGCGCAGGGCCTCGCCGTGGCCGGCACCGACCCGGTCGACCCCCACCACGTACCCGAACCGACCGGCCCGGCCGGCCTCGACCCCCGCCAACGCGTCCTCGAACACCGCCGCCTGCTCGGGGCGTACGCCCAGGCGGCGCGCCCCGGCGAGGAAGGTGTCCGGCGCCGGCTTGCCGGCGAGGTCCTCCCGCGCCGCGACCACCCCGTCGACCACCTCGGCCACCAGGGCGTCCAGGCCTGTCACCCGCAGCACCTCGACGCAGTTCGCGCTCGAGGACACCACCGCCCGTGGCACGTCGGCGGCGGCGAGTTCGCGCAGGTAGTCGACCGAGCCCGGGTAGACGTCCACTCCGTCGGCGGTGATCCGCTGCTGCACCAGGATGTTCTTTCGGGTGGCCAGCGCGTGCACGGTGAGCGCGGACGGCGGATCGTCCACCGTCCCGTCCGGAATGCCGATATGGCGGGACGCGAGGAACGCGCGGACACCGTCGACGCGTGGCCGACCGTCGACGTGCGCGGTGTAGTCGCTGCCGATGTCGAAGGGGACGAACGGGTCGCCACTTCGATGTGCCCAGTTCTCCAGGAATTCGTCGAACATCTCCTTCCACGCTGCCGCGTGGAGGGTGGCCGTGTTCGTCAGCACGCCATCGAGATCAAACAGACATGCCGTGACGTGATCGGGTAGCCCGAGCATGGTTCTCCCGCCTGTCTTCCGCATTCGTCGTCTGTCGCCTGTTCATCGGCATATCACCGACTGATCGCCGGCCGGAGACATCCCGTCCGGGCAGTCCGACTCCATACCCGTGTCACGCTACGTACCAACACGCCGGACGCCCCGGTGCCACTCCCGAGTCGGTCACCACATCCGCTGACCGGGCGGACGCCACGGCGGGCCGCTTCGTCCGGCCGACGGACGTGACATGCTCATACGCGTGCTGCTGTCCGACCGGGACATCCGGGCCGAGATCACCGCGGGCCGGGTTCGCCTCGACCCCCATGACCCCGCGCTGATCCAGCCGTCCAGCGTGGACCTGCGCCTGGACCGGTGGTTCCGCGTCTTCGCGAACCACCGTTACACCCACATCGACCCGTCGGTGGAGCAGGACGACCTCACCGATCTGCTCGAGCCGGACGGCGAGGATCCGTTCGTGCTGCACCCCGGCGAGTTCGTGCTCGGTTCCACGCTGGAGATCATCACATTGCCGGACGATCTCGCCGGCCGGCTCGAGGGCAAGTCGAGCCTGGGGCGGCTCGGTCTGCTGACCCACTCCACCGCCGGCTTCATCGATCCCGGCTTCTCCGGGCATGTCACGCTGGAGCTCTCCAACGTCGCCACCCTGCCGATCAAGCTCTGGCCAGGGATGAAGATCGGCCAGCTGTGCCTGTTCCGGCTGTCCTCGCCCGCCGAGCACTCCTACGGCTCCGCCGTCTACGGCTCCCGCTACCAGGGCCAGCGCGGCCCCACCCCGTCCCGCGCCCACCGCGACTTCACCCGCTGGCCGGTCCGCGACTCCACCTGACCAGGCCACCAGCAACACCGAAGCACCGAAGCACCAGAAACGCCGAGACATCGGGCGCACCCGGAAACGACGAAGCCCTAGAACGACGACGGCCCCTGGAACGACGAAGCCCTGGAACGACGACGGCCCCCGAGCGGCCAGCCGGTGCGGCTGGCGGACTCGGGGGCCGGGTCGTGGTGTCAGACGGGCCGGCGCGGCTCGGTCAGGAGACCGGCTCCGCGGGAGCGGGCTCGGCCGGAGCCGCCGGTGCGGCCGGCTGCAGCGAGCGTGCCAGCAACTGGGAGACGTCGAGCACCTCGACGCTCTCCTTCGCCTCCCCGGCGAGTTTCTTCTCGGTGACGGCGTCGGTCAGCATCACGATGCAGAAGGGGCAGGCGGTCGAGACGACGTCCGGGTCGAGGCCGAGCGCCTCTTCCATCCGGTCGACGTTGACCCGCTTACCGATCTTCTCTTCCATCCACATCCGAGCGCCACCGGCGCCGCAGCAGAAACCGCGGTCCTTGCAGCGGTGCATTTCCTGGCCGCGGATACCGGGAATGGCCTCGAGGATCTCCCGGGGTGGCGTGTAGACCTTGTTGTGCCGACCGAGGAAGCACGGGTCGTGGTAGGTGACCGAGGACTCCACCGGCGTGATCGGCACCAGCTTGCGGTCCTCGACCAGTTTGCCGAGCAGCTGGGTGTGGTGCACGACCTCGTAGGTGCCGCCGAGGGAGGAGTACTCCCGGGCGAGGCTGTTGAAGCAGTGCGGGCAGGTCGCGACGATCTTCTTGACGCCCGTGGAGTTCAACAGCTCGATGTTCGCCTTGGCGATCTCCTGGTACAGGTACTCGTTGCCGAGGCGGCGGGCCGGGTCACCGGTGCAGGATTCGTTGGTGCCGAGAATGGCGAACTCGACACCGGCGATGTGCAGCAGTTCGGCGAAGGAGCGGGCGACCTTCTTGGCCCGGTCCTCGATCGCACCGGCGCAGCCGACCCAGTAGAGGTACTCGACGTCCTCGGGGATCTGCTCGCCGTCACCGATGACGCGGACCTCGAACGGCAGACCCTCGGTCCACTCGGTCCGGGTACGCGGCGAGACGCCCCACGGGTTGCCGTTGTTCTCCAGGTTGCGCAGCATCACGCCGGCCTCGGACGGGAACGCCGACTCGATCATCACCTGGTAGCGGCGCATGTCGACGATGTGGTCGACGTGCTCGATGTCCACCGGGCACTGCTCGACGCAGGCACCGCAGTTGGTGCAGGACCACAGCACGTCGGGGTCGATGACCCCGCCCTCCTCGGCGGTGCCGACGAGCGGACGGTCGACCTGGGGCTGGCCGGGCTGCGGGACGCGGCCGAAGCCGGACTCGGGCACACCGTGGTGGCCGTGGCCGGCATCCTCCTCGACCCCGGTGACCGCCTTCGGCGCCTCGTCACCCTCGCCCGCGCCGGCACCCTTGGTGGCCAGCAGGTACGGCGCCTTGGCGAACAGGTGGTCGCGCAGGTCCATGATGAGTAGCTTCGGCGACAGCGGCTTGCCGGTGTTCCAGGCCGGGCACTGGCTCTGGCAACGGCCGCACTCGGTACAGGTGGAGAAGTCGAGCATCGCCTTCCAGGAGAAGTCCTCGACCTTGCCGACACCGACGATCGGCTCGTCCTCCTCCATCAGCTTCTCGATGTCGGGGGTGCTGCCCAGCGGGCCGAGCGCGACCGGCTGGCGCTTGAGCACGACGTTGATCGGCGCCAGGCCGATGTGCAGGTGCTTCGAGTACACCACCAGGACCGAGAAGCCCATGATGACGGCGATGTTGAGCAGCAGGAACGCGGTCTCGATGTTCTCGTTCACCTCGTGCGACAGCCCGGAGAACGCGCGGCTGACGGCATAGGAGGCGAAGGCCCACTTGGTCTGGCCCTGCGGCAGGTTACCGGTGTTGTACTGGGCGCCACGGTAGATCAGCAGGGTCACGACGACCGCCGTGATCAGGCCGAGAATGACCCAGGCCGGCCCGGTGTGCGAGCCGTAGAACCGCGACTTGCGGTCGAGGCGGGCCGGCGCGTTCTTCCACCGGATGATCGTGAAGGCGATCAGGCCGCCCAGGACGGCGACGGCGAAGAAGTCCTCCAGGAAGCCGATGGCCGCCCAGTGCCCGAACAGCGGGATGTGGAAGTCGTCGTCGAACAGGCCGCCATAGGCCTCGATGACGGTCAGCAGCAGGATCGTGAAGCCCCAGAAGGTGAACAGGTGCGCGATACCCGGCACCGACCACTTCAGCAGCTTGCGCTGGCCGCCGACCTCACTGATCTCCGTCCAGATGCGGCCGGGTAGATCGTCCAGGCGGCCCGGTGCCGGTTGGCCCGACCGGATCAGCCGGAACAGCCAGAAAACCCGACGCCCGGCAACCGCGAGAGCGATCAGGGTGATCGCTCCACCGATCGCAAGTCTCACAGCATCCTCCATCTGGACCCACCACTTCGGGCGAGCCTACTCGTACTGGCCGGTAACATATGTGGCGAGTGAGTTGTGCCACCCGCCCCCCGAACCGTGGTCCGAGTGGCTTCTTTTGCTCCGGGTTGTGATCCCGGCCTGAGCCGACCCAGCAACACCGGGGGTGGCACTCCCGTCCACCCCCGACCCTGCCACGATGTGGTCCAAGCGGCCCGACATAGGGGGCTGGAAGGTCCGATCGCCCGCGCCGATCGACCCGGCCTGCTACTTTCGGTGCCATAGTCCCAACCGGCACGCAACAGTCCACCCCCGTTTCGGCTACCTGTCGTCACGGTCTGACAGAACGAGGCCCTGCGCTTGGTCGGACCCGGTTCGGGCCGCGGTGGGTGAGGCGGACCCATCCAGGCCACGTTCGCCTGCCGCGTGGGCGCCCCGCGCGGCCCACACGTGCGTCCGCCGATGATGTCAGTCCTTGTGTCACAGGGACGATCGACGCACCATAGGACTGGCCTCTCGCCCACGGTCACCGGGCGATCGGACCATGCGTGACACCTGAATCATCAAGGTGCTGGATCATCAGGCTGCACGGGGGTCCGCACCAGCGCTGCCGTGACGGCGTCCGGCGCACCGCGCGGACGAGCTCCCTACCCACGTTGACGATCCCTGCGAACCATGGTGGGCACGATGGCAACGATCACCCGGCCGACGATGACCCGAGTCGGCCGCCCCGGTCATTCCCTGCAGACCGAGTACCAGCGAGCCCGGGAGACCCAGGCCCTGGTCCGCCGGGACCGGCTGGCCCGGCAGCTACCACGCACGGCCGCCCGCGCCGCCGTCGTCGGGCTGATCCTGGCCCTGGTCATCGGGTTCGGGCTGGGGCAACCGGCGGTGGCGGTCGCCGTGTTCTTCCTGGTGCTCGTGGCCTGGCCGGCCGGCATCGTGGCCGCGTCCTTCGGCACCGCACCCGACATCGAGCTGCTACGCGAAGGCGCCGAGGCGGAGCGCAAGACGGCCCGGGCCATCGCCCGTCTGCGACGTAACGGATACCTCATCCTCCATGACCGGGCAGTGCCGTACTCGGACGCGACCATCGGCCACCTGCTCATCGGCCCCGGCGGCGTGATGGTGCTGGGCAGCGACAACAGCAAGGGCACACTGCGTTACACCAAGGGCGGGGCGATCTGCGACGGCGAGTCGCTCAAGCCGGTCATCGACCGCATCGCCTGGCTCGGCGGCGAGGTCCGCAGCCAGATCCGTGGCGCCCTCCCCATGATCAAGATCCCGGTCAGCCCCATCATGGTCATGGTCGAGGCGAACGTCCTGTGGAGTGACGGCGCGCTCGAGGGCGTCACGATCATCAGCATCAAGGACGTCGCCAACTTCATCCGCAAGAAGACCGGCCGGCTCAACCCCGGCGAGGTCCGCCAGATCGTCAGCGCCGCGGAGCGTCTCTTCCCCGCGTACAGCGCCAACCGCCTCTCCCAGCACGTCACCGTCGACCGCGACCACTGGGTGACCCTGATGGACACCCTGCACACCATCCGCGAACGGGACGGCGACGCCAGCGACCTGCTGGACCGTCTGGCCCAGCTCGAGGACGATCT
>NZ_CADCWS010000179.1 GCF_902806475.1 Candidatus Frankia nodulisporulans | reverse complement strand
ATGCGGCGAGTGGGTGACAGGTCGGTGGATGCCGTGACATGCCGTGCGCTTCACGTGAAGTCGCCTGTCCGTGCTGACCGTCCCGCTTCGGCGGACGGATGTCCCGAGGATGGACGATGACGCTGGTACCCGGCCGCACACCGGCGCACACCGAACCAGGTGGGGGCGCGCTCGACGGCGTGCTCCTGCCCCCGAAGCTCATCCGTCGAGTGATCTCCGGGCTGCCGACCGGGCTGGTCGTGCTCGACGCGACCGATCGGGCGGTGCTGGTCAACACGGTCGCCCGCCGGATGGGTGTGGTCCGCGACTACGAGATCGCCGTCGCCGAACTCGCCGATCTGGTGCGTTCCACCCGCCTGGCCGGACGCGACCACGAACGTCAGATCGACCTGCCGCCGGTGCCCGAACCGCCGCTGACCCGGCCGCGTCCCGACCAGGAGGCGCTCGCCGTGCGTACCCGCGCACGCCTGCTGGACTCGACTGGTCATGTTGCCGTCATCCTCGATGACATCACCGAGTCACGTCGGGTCGAGGCGGTGCGGCGCGACTTCGTCGCCAACGTCAGCCACGAACTCAAGACGCCCGTCGGCGCGCTGCACGTGCTCGCCGAGGCGGTCGCCGCGGCCAGCGAGGACCCGGTGGCCGTGCGCCGGTTCGCCTCGCGGATGACCCGGGAGTCCGACCGGCTGGCCCGGCTGGTGCAGGAGATCATCGACCTCTCCCGGCTCCAGGGCGCCGAGCCGCTGCCCGACCTGCGCCCCCTGCTCACCGGCGAGCTGCTCACCGAGGCGGTCGACCGCAACCGACTGCACGCCCAGGCCCAGGAGATCTCTCTCGCGGTGATCGGGGACGGTGCGCTGCAGGTGCTTGGCGACGAGGGGCAGCTGGTCACCGCGGTCGCGAACCTGCTGGAGAACGCGATCAGTTACTCGCCGCGAGGCACCCGCATCGTGCTCGGTGTGCGCCGCAGCGGGACGACGGTCGAGATCTCGGTGGCCGACGAGGGCATCGGCATCGCGGAGAAGGACCTCGAGCGCGTGTTCGAGCGCTTCTACCGGGCCGACCCCGCCCGCTCCCGGGCCACCGGCGGCACCGGCCTGGGCCTGGCCATCGTCAAGCACATCGCGACCAACCACGGTGGAACCGTCACCGTCTGGAGCTCCGAGGGGGCCGGCTCGACCTTCACCATCCGCCTGCCCCTGTTCGCCAACGCCGCGGCGACCGCGACGCCCTCCACCGGGATCGCCGTCCCCGTGGTCGTCGTCCCCGGTATCGCCGACGTCGGTGCCAGCTCCGACGACCGTGCCAGCTCCGACGACCCGGACGTGTCGGACCCCGGTGACATCCTCGACGCGCGGGAGATCGTGGCCGCGTCCGTCCAGGATGTGCCGGGCTGGGAGGCGTCCGTCCGGGACGAGGGTGCCACCGAGGTCGACGGCGATCAGGCCCGGGGCGATCATGATGCTGCGTTCCGGGGGGAACGCGGGAAGCGGTCCGGGTCGGCCGGTCCGTCGGACGGGACATGGGGAGCGATCGGGTGACCCGGCTGCTGGTAGTGGAGGACGAGGAGTCGTTCTCCGACGCGTTGTCGTTCATGTTGGAACGGGAGGGTTTCGAGGTGGGCGTCGTGGCCGATGGTCCCAGCGCCTTGGCGGAGTTCGATCGCCGCGGCGCTGATCTGGTCCTGCTCGACCTCATGCTGCCGGGGCTGTCCGGCACCGAGGTGTGCCGCACCCTGCGGACCCGTTCGAGTGTGCCGATCATCATGCTCACCGCGCGCGACAGTGAGATCGACAAGGTGCTCGGCCTGGAACTGGGCGCGGACGACTACGTCACCAAGCCGTTCTCGTCGCGCGAACTCGTCGCGCGGATTCGAGCGGTGCTGCGTCGCCGCTCGGAGACGGAGGAGGTCTCGGACACGACGCTCGAGGCTGGGCCGGTGCGGATGGACGTCGAACGGCACGTCGTCACGGTCGAGGGCGCGATGGTGACCCTGCCGCTGAAGGAGTTCGAGCTGCTGGAGATGTTCCTGCGTAACGCCGGGAGGGTACTCACGCGGGGGCAGCTGATCGACAGGGTGTGGGGGTCCGACTACGTGGGTGACACCAAGACCCTGGACGTACATGTCAAGAGGCTTCGGACGAAGATTGAGCGCGAACCCGGGAATCCGCGTCACCTCGTGACGGTGCGGGGCTTGGGCTACAAGTTCGAGCCGTGACCGCTGGCCGGTCCGGCGGAGGGGCGGTGTTCGGGTGCTCGGAGGCGTTCGTCCGGCGGGCTGGTTCCCGCTCGGGTCGCATCGTGCGGCCGCGCGGTCGAGGGTCGGCGAGTCGGACCGTCCCACCACGGTGGCCACGGCCGGTCCCGCGGATGCGGTCGAGCCGGCCGATCCGGTGGAGTCGGCGGGAGCGGGACTGGTCGCAGCGGTCGAGCTGACCGGGCTGGTCGACCCCGCGGACCAGGTGCCCGCGGGGGAGCCGGGCTCGCCAACCGCGTCGGGTTCCGACCCCGCCCCGTCGGACGGTCGCGCGCCGGGTCCGGCGACATCCGGCGGGGCGGTGCCACCGGGTGGGGCGGTCGTGCTGGCCGGGGCGGTGGTGCTCGCCGGGGACGGCGTCCCGGTGCGGCCCACGGGCGCCGGGCGTCCACGGGCGGGCATCGGCGTTGGGCCGCTGCCGGCCGGGCCGCATCCCGGCCCGATGCGGATGGGCGTGATCGACATCGGGTCGAACACGGTGCACCTGCTGGTCGTGGACGCCCACCGTGGCGGGCAGCCACAGCCGGCGGCCAGCGTCCGGGTGCCGCTGCGCCTCGTCGAACTGCTCGAGGCCGACGGCTCCCTCGGTACCGAGGGGGAACAGGCGCTCACCGCGTGCGTGCGGGACATGCGTGAGCAGGCCGAGGCGCTCGGGGTGCAGGACCTCGCGGCGTTCGCGACGTCGGCGCTGCGCGACGCGAGCAACGGCGATCAGGTTCTCGCCCGGGTCCGGGCGGCGACCGGGGTCGGGATCGGCATGCTCTCGGGCGAGGAGGAGGCCCGACTCACCTTCCTCGCGGCGCGGCGCTGGTTCGGCTGGAGCGCCGGGCGGCTGCTGGCCCTGGACATCGGTGGCGGCTCGCTGGAGATCGGCGCCGGCATGCACGAGAATCCCGAGGTCGTCGCCTCGCTGCCGCTGGGCGCGAGCCGGCTCACCCGCGACTGGCTGGCCGGCGCGGACAACGACCCGCCCCGGCGCGCCGACCTCGCGGAACTGCGGCGCTACGTGCGGGCGCAGATCGCTCCGGTCGTCGCCACGATCTACCACCTCGGCGAGCACACCCGGGTGGTGGCGACGTCGAAGACCTTCCGTTCGCTGGCCCGGATCGCCGACGCCGAACCGTACAGCCGCGGCCCCTACACCCGCCGGGTGCTGCGTCGTGACGACCTCGCGGACGTCGTCGCGAAGATCACCCGGATGACCGTCGAGGAACGGGCGGCGCTCGCCGGGGTCTCGGCGAGCCGGGCCGGGCAACTGGTCGCGGGCGCGATCGTGGCCGCGGAGGCGCTCGATCTGTTCAGCGTCGAGGAGGCGGAGATCTGCCCCTGGGCGTTGCGGGAGGGAGTCATCCTGCGCCGGCTCGACTGGCTCAACTCCGGCTGACAGCATCCGCCTATAAGGGGAAAAAAGTACTTTTCGGGTTGTGGGGGATCCGCCGGGATGCGATGATGATCGGATGTGGCCGCTGTCACGTGCGATATCAGGCTATGTACTGTCGGTGGACGAGCCGCGGCATGGGCGAACCCGCGGCGATGGCCTAGCCTGGACGAGGAAGGCACCCGGCAGCTCCGGCCGCCGGCTTCTACGGCAGGGAGATGGATTGCGGGCGAGGCGTCCGAGCACACGACCGGCCGATGCGGCCCGGTCGGATGCCGTCGGCCCGCCCCCGTCCCAGGCACCGCTGCCCGAGCCCCCATCGGCCGACTCGGCCGTCTCCCGATGGCCGGTTCCAACCGGCTCCTCCGCGCCGTCACGATGGCCGGACGGCTCGGCTACGACGGTGTCGAGATCATGGTCTGGACGGATCCGGTCAGCCAGGATCCGCAGGCGCTGCGTCGCCTGGTCGACTACCACGGGATACCGATCCTGGCGATCCACGCGCCGTGCCTGCTGCTGACCCAGCGGGTCTGGGGCACCGATCCGTGGGCCAAGCTGGTGCGCGCCCGCAGTGTCGCCGAGACGCTCGGCGCCGGGACGGTCGTCGTCCACCCGCCGTTTCGCTGGCAGCGCGACTACGCGCGTGAGTTCATCACCGGCATCGAGCGGATGGCCGGGGAGACCGATGTCCGGTTCGCGGTGGAGAACATGTTTCCGCTGCGCGCCCGCGGTCGGGAGGTCTCGGCCTACGCACCCGACTGGTCGCCGGTGGACGACGACTACGCCCATGTCACCCTCGACCTCTCCCACACCAGCGTGTCCCGTTCCGATGCCATGGCCATGGCCGGTGAGCTCGGGGAACGGCTCGTCCACGTGCATATGGCCGACGGTATGGGCTCGGCCAAGGACGAGCATCTCGTCCCGGGGCGGGGCACCCAGCCCTGCGCCGAACTGCTGGAACAACTCGCCACCGGCGGATTCGACGGCACGATCGTGGTCGAGATCAACACCCGGCGGGCCGAATCCCGGGCGCAGCGCGAGGCCGACCTGGCCGAGGCGCTGGCCTTCACCCGCCTACATTTCGCCGCCCCCGCACTCGCCAGCGCCGCGAACACCACCACCGCCACCGGCACCGGCACCGGCAGCGGCAGCGGCAGCACTCCCGGCGTTCGGTCGTGATGACCGTCCGGCCAGGTGGTTCGCGACCCGGTGGGGGCTGACAGCGGCCGAAGCCCTCGGCACAACCAGGCCGTGACCCGTGCCCGTACCGTCACCGGCTCGATCTTCGACGCGCTGGCGGACGCGTACGCGGCGACACGCCCCGGTTACCCGGAGCAGATCCTGCTCGACATCGAGCGGATTCTTGGACGACCCCTGGCCGGCGCGGATGTCGTCGACGTCGGCGCCGGTACGGGCATCGCCACCCGGCTGCTGCTGCGGCGCGGCGCGCGGGTCCTGCCGGTCGAACCCGGGCCGGACATGCTTGCCCGGCTGCTCGCCGCCACTCCCGGGCTCCCCGCGGTGCGTGGGGACGGTGAGGCGCTGCCGCTGCGCGCCGACGCGGTCGACCTCGTCTGTTACGCCCAGGCCTGGCACTGGGTCGATGTGCCGGTCGCCGCCGCGGAGGCCGCCCGGGTGCTGCGGGGCGGTGGCGTGCTCGCCGTCTGGTGGAACGACGTCGACGCGTCGGACGCCCGCTGGTGGCAACGTCAGCAGGATCGACTCGAGCGGATGAGCCCCGGCTACCGGCGCGACTACCGCACCCGCCCCTACGCCGACGAGCTGCGCTGGACGGGCCACTTCGAGGAGGTCGTCACCCTCACCGGGCGGTGGCAGCGGCGGATCGCCCTCGAGGACTACCTGACCTGGCAGCGCTCGAAGTCCTATGTGGCAGCCATCGGCGCCGACCTCGACGAGTATCTCGAGGCCGAGCGCGACAGCGTCCTGCGCGCCTTTCCGGACGGGATCGTCGTCGAGCCCTTCCGTACCCTGCTGGTGATTGCCCGCGTCCCGGCGCGACCCGGGTCGTCGACGCCCGCCGAGTAGTACGAGCCGCCCGGAGGGCAGCTGTTCGGGTACCCCCGCTCGGCTATCTCCAGATGTAACGCGGGACGACCTTCGAGCACCCCGATAGTGGTCCCGTTTTGCTTTGGATGTGCACTTGTTTGTAATGAATCGAATACGTCACGTCGAATCGAGTCGTGTGATTCATCGTCGGTTTCTCTCTCGTGCGTCGATCCGCTAGTCTTGGCCGCGATCGCGGGGTGGAGTCGTACTTCGCCGGTGCAGCGCGTGGATGGTCTGGCCGCAGGGCCTCGCCGCCGGGCCGCCTCCGGTGGGGATGACAGTGCACGGCCCATCCCGCCGTCGTATGCCCACCCCGGACGCAGGGTGCCGCCCGTCGGCGCGCTGATCGAGGAGGCGACGGCCCCAGTGCGGGGTGCTACCAAGTCAAAACCACAGGTGACGGCTCCGTCGCACCGCCGACCCGCCGGCGGATCGGCGGGCCACCGGGCCGACGCAGGACAGACGGGACAGGCCACCCAAGCAGCCCAGGACACCCAGGACACCCAGGCCGCGGCGAAGTTCGCCTACCATCCGGCTCTGGACGGTATACGGGTGATCTGTATCTATGTGATCCTCGCCGGTCACATGGGTGCGATTCGAGCGAGCAACGTCGCGGTCGACGTCTTCTTCGTGCTCAGCGGATTTCTGATCACGGCGCTGCTGCTGGCCGAACATCATCGGACCGGAACCGTCTCGATCGGTCGGTTCCTGGTCCGGCGAGCCTTCCGGCTCATGCCGGCGATGTGGGTCTACCTGTTCGTGGGGCTTCTGGTCACGGCGCTGTTCAAATGGGACGACACCGCGTTCCGTGACGATTTCGTCGGCAGTGCGACATCGGTCTTCTTCAATGTGAACAACTGGTACAAGGTCGCGCACCCGGAGGCGGGTGGACGCTGGCTCGCCCACGTCTGGTCGCTCTCCCTGGAGGAGCAGTTCTACCTGCTGTGGCCGGTGATGTTCGTGCTGGTGCGCCGGTCCGCGCGGCTGCGCCGGCACCTCGGGCTGATCCTACTCGGCCTGGTCCTGATGCTGGCCGGCTGGACCTACGTCCTGGCAAGCGACGGTGCGCCGCACACCCGCGTCTACCTCGCTCTCGACACGCATGTCGCCCCGCTGCTGATCGGATGCCTGCTCGCGGTGTGGCGCGACACCCGACTGCGCGCCCTGTCCCGGGCCGAGGATCTCGCTCCGCCCGTGCCGCCCACGCCACCGCCACCGCTGCCGCTGCCGTCCACGCCACCCGGGCCGTCCGGACGTCCCGTCGCGTCGACCTGGTCGGTGGCGAGGGCTCAGGGCCATCGGCGACACGCCTCGCGACCTCGGACCGGCAGCGACAGCGTCACTGGTGCCACCGCGGCCAGCGGCGCCAACGCTGGTGTCACCGGTGGCCACGGGGCCGGCGCGGGTCGGCCGGACGTGACCGCGGCCGTCGTACGACGGTGGCCCGCGGGACGACGCGTCGCGGCGCTGGGGCTCGCCGCCGCGATCGGGCTGGTCCTGTTCGCCTTCCTCGGCCCGAACAAGAACGTCCACGCCGCGAACTGGCTCGACCGCGCCGCCTACCTGCCGAGCGCGCTGCTGGCCGCGATCGTCGTGCTCAGCGCCGACCTTCGCCGGGATGCCGCCTGGGTGCGGCTGCTCGGCCGGCCGCGGATGGCCTCCCTCGGCAAGATGACCTTCAGCGTCTACCTGTGGCACTACCCGGTGATCTCGGCGGCGAACGGACAGCTGGTGCCCCGGATCGGCCTGTGGCCGGCAGTCGTCTGCGCGGCGGCGGCCAGCACGTTCGTCGCCTACTTCTCCCATCGTCTGATCGAGCGCCCGGCGCAGCGGATGCGTCCGGGGTGGGCGGACACCCCGCGTGGCCCGCGACGGACGGCCGTCGCCGTGGCGGAGCCGTTCGCGCATCCCGCCGAGCGGCGGGTGGAGGACACCGCTGGGCTGCGCTGGCGCTGGGAGTCCGCGGACGAGGGCCGTCCGAGCCCCCGGGCGGGCATGATCCGCACCGGTGAGGACACCCTCGCCCTCCGGCGCGGCGGCCCGACGCGGTCACCCGAGCTGGGATACCCGTGGTCCAGCGAACCGGAGACCGACGACGTCTGGGTGGATGAGGGCTATGCGCGTATCCCCGTCGGGTACGCGAGCCACGCCGCCCGGGGGATGGATAGCCACGGCGACGTCCGCTACGCCGATGTCCAGGTGGATCCGGTGGGCGCCGTCCCCGGTCCGCCCGCCCCGCCGGCATATGATCATCGGTGGTCGGTGGCCGGCTGGGATCCGGTGACCGGTCCGAGCCGGCTGCCCGCCGATCCGGCGTACGTGGACGAGGTGTACACCGGTGAGCTGATCGTCGCGCCCCGCGAGACGGGCGTTCCCGCACGCGTGGAGGACCCCTGGTACTCACCGCGCGGTGTCTCGCGTCGGCCCCTGGCGGGCTGACCCGCGGGTCCGGCGGTGGCCGGGCGTGGGTGGGGGGCGGTCGGCTGCGGGGGTACGTCCGGGTGGGCCATACTCTCCTGGCCGGCAAGCTGGACGAGCTGGACGAGCTGGATCAAGGGCTGAGGAAAGGGACGTTCATGGTCATCGGGGTCATGGGGGCGGGCAGGCTCGGGAGCGCGGTGCTTGCCGGCCTGCTCGCCTCCGGGCACGCCGCCGAGGACGTCGTCGTGGCGGAGAAGGACGCGGCCCGGGCGGCCGGGATCGCGGGTCAGTACGGGGTGGAGGTTCATCCGCCGACGGTCGTCGCGCAGCGGGCGGACGTCCTGCTGGTCGTGGTCAAGCCGCAGGACGTCGCCGCCGCGCTCACCGAGGTCGCCCCCGTGGTGGCCGCCGACACGCTGGTCGTGTCGCTGGCGGCCGGGGTGACGACCGCGGCGATCGAGGGGCACCTGCCCTCGAGGCCGCCGGTCATCCGGGTCATGACCAACACGCCGCTGCTGGTCGGGGCGGCGATGTCGGCGATCTGCGCCGGTGAGCACGCTGGGGACAAGCACCTGGCCGCGGCCGAGGCGCTGCTCGAGCCGGTCGGTCAGGTCGTCCGGGTGAGCGAGGCGAGCCTTGACGCGGTGACCGCGTTGTCGGGCAGCGGGCCGGCCTACTTCTTCTACGTGGTCGAGGCTCTGGTCGAGGCCGGGGTGCGGCTCGGGCTGCCGCGGGCGCTGGCGACGCAGCTCGTCACCCAGACCGCGACCGGCTCCGCGCGGATGCTTGCCGAGACCGGCGAGAACCCCGCGTTGCTGCGTGAGGCGGTGACCTCGCCGGCCGGTACGACCATCGCCGCGCTCCATCACCTGGATCGCGCGGCGGTGCGCGCGGCGCTGATGGACGCCTGCCTGGCCGCCAGCGACCGCTCCCGCGAACTCGGCCA
>NZ_CADCWS010000178.1 GCF_902806475.1 Candidatus Frankia nodulisporulans | reverse complement strand
CCAAGGGCAGCAACATCTACGGCTCGACCAAGATTTTCCCCGATTACCAGGCCGAGAACGGCGAGTCGTACTTCACGCTTGTCCACGGTATCGCGCACGAGTCGTCGGTGAGCTTCGTCGCCGTTCTCCAGGCCACCCGCGCGCTGCGCAAGGGATTCGAGTCGGCGATCTACTTCTACGGGCCCGGGGCGATCAACTGCGTCGCGAACCGTGGTTTCCCGACCACCGGCGACGCGGCCTTCCCCGGCGAGACGAACATCAACCTGGCGCTGGAGACGTTCATCAAGGAGGGCGGCACGGTCTACTGCTGCCGTTTCGGCCTGGCGCTGCACGGTGCCCGCGAGGAGGACCTCATCGCCGGGGTCATTCCCGCGCATCCGCTCGACGTCCAGGACGCGGTCATCCACTACGCCCGCAAGGGCGCCATCATCAACTCCACCTACATGGTGTGATCGATGACGAGCACCGCGCTGAGAAGTGAGCTCGCGGTCCGCGGGGTGGCGCTGGACGCACCCGTGCGGCGCCGCGGCGGTGCCGGTCCCTCCGACGACGGCCATGTCCTGCTGGACGGGGTCGGCACGGCGCTACCGATCGTGGCGACCAGCCGTTACCGGGTGAGCGAGGGCCGGCTGCTGCTGGACGGGGTCGATCTCGGGCTCGACGTCGAACCGGTACGCCGGCCGGCGTTCTACGACCTGCGCACCTCCGACGGCATCCCCTACCACCAGATCGCCCGGCTGCACGGCGCGGACGTGCTGGCCACCACGGTCGTGCAGACCTGTGTCCGCTACGCGCCGGAGCAACGATGCCGGTTCTGCGCGATCGAGGAGTCGCTGCGTTCGGGGGCGACCACCGCGGTGAAGACCCCGGCGCAGCTCGCCGAGGTCGCCGAGGCGGCGGTGCGCCTGGACGGCGTCCACCAGCTGGTGCTGACCACCGGGACGTCCGCCGGGCGTGACCGCGGCGCCCGCCACCTGGCCCGCTGCGTGCGGGCGGTGGTCGAGGCGGTGCCGGACCTGGCGATCCAGGTGCAGTGCGAACCGCCGGAGGATCTGGCCGTCCTCGGTGACCTGCGCGACGCCGGCGCCGTGAGCATCGGCATCCACGTCGAGTCCCTGGACGAGCAGGTCCGGCGGCGGTGGATGCCGGGCAAGGGGTCGGTGCCGCTGAGCGAGTACCGGGCGGCCTGGCGGGAGGCCGTGCGGGTGTTCGGCCGCAACCAGGTCTCCACCTATCTGATCGTCGGTCTCGGCGAGGACCCGGACGAACTGGTCGCCGGTGCGGCCGAACTCGTCGAACTCGGCGTCTACCCGTTCGTCGTGCCGCTGCGGCCGATCGCCGGCACACTCGCCGTCGACGTGGACGGGGCGGTCACTCCCCCGGCCGCCGTCGTCGCGGATGTGACCAGCCGGGTCGCCGCCCTGCTGCGGGCGGCCGACATGACCGGCGCCGACCAGCGGGCGGGCTGCGCGGCCTGCGGGGCGTGCAGCGCCCTGCGCTCGGCAGGTGCGTGATGTCCCTGGGTGATGTTCTGCTCGGCGTCCCGGCGCCGGACACGCTGCGTCGGGCGTGGACGATCGACGTGGCCGACGACCCGCGGGCGCTGTCGGCCTACCGGCGGCTGCGCCACGACGTGTTCGTCACCGAGCAGGGCCTGTTCACCGGCAACGACCACGACGACGCCGATGACGATCCGCGCACCGTCGTCCTGCTCGCCCATGATCCGGATGGCTTCCTGCTCGGCGGCGTCCGGTTGCACTGCGTCACCAGCGCGGAGCTGGGGTGGTGGCGCGGCAGCCGGCTGGTCGTCGAACGGGCGGCGCGGCGGCGGGCCGCCGGGGTGGGGGCGGCGCTGGTGCGGGCGGCCTGCGCCCACGCCGAACAGGCCGGGGTGCTGCGTTTCGAGGCGACGGTGCAGCCCGCGCCGGCGCGGATGTTCGCCCGGCTCGGCTGGCAGGCGGTGCGACCGCATCTGGTGGCCGGCCGGCAGCACATGCTGATGCGCTGGCCGGTGGACCGGTTCGCCCGGCAGGCCGCGGCGGTGAAGGCCCCGTTGGGCGGGCTGCTCGCCGACCTGCGCCCCGGCGGGTACGGGTTCGTCGGCGATGACGGCGCGCCCGTACCCGGCAGCGATCTGATCGCCGCCTGCGACGCGATCGTGCCGTCGCTGGTCGAACGGGACCCGGAGTGGGCCGGCTGGTGCGGGGTGCTGGTCAACGCCGGCGACCTCGCGGCGATGGGCGCCGAACCCGTGGGGCTGCTCGACGCGCTCGGCGCCCGGGACGCCTCCTTCGCCGCCCGGGTGCTGTCCGGGTTGCGGGCCGCCTCCGCCGCCTACCGGCTGCCCGTCCTCGGTGGGCACACCCAGCTCGGCGTCCCGGCGGCGCTGTCGGTGACGGCGCTGGGACGGGCGTCCCGTCCGGTGCCGGCCGGCGGTGGACGCCCGGGACACGCCGTGACCGGTGGGGGCTGGCGGCGCGGGCACACCGGCCGCCAGTGGGATTCGAGCACCAGCCGCGGCGCCCTCGAACTCGCCGCGATGACCAGCGTCGTCGCCCGCACCGCCCCCGCCGCGGCGAAGGACGTCAGCATGGCTGGCACCGTCGGCACCCTCGGCATGCTCGCCGAGGCCAGCGGCTGCGCCGCCGTGCTGGACGTGGCCGCCGTGCCCAGGCCCACCGGTGTGCGCCTGGCCGACTGGCTGTCGTGTTTTCCCGGTTTCGCCATGCTCACCGCCGACGAGCCGGGCCGTGGCGTCGCCGACGCGGGCCCCGCGACCAGCGCCGTCTGCGGCGCCCTGGTCGCCGGGACCGGGGTGGCGCTGCGCTGGCCCGACGGCGACATCACCACGGGCGTGCCCGGTGCCGTCACCGGGCTCGGCCCCGCTGGAGGAATCTCATGATCACGGTCGCCGCGGTGGCCGCCGAGTTCGGACGGGACCTGTCCGCGGCGTTCGCCCGCATCGAAACCCTGCTCGAGGCCGCGCGGGACCGCGGCGCGAGCCTGGTCGTCCTGCCCGAGGCCGCCCTCGGCGGCTACCTGACCGCCCTCGACTCCCCCGCTCCCGCCGCGTCGGACGACCTCGTCGACGAGGCGTCGGTGCTGCCGCCCGCCCTGGACATCGACGGGCCGGAACTGCGCCGGCTGGCCGCGCTCGCCGGGGACCTGGTCGTCGCCGTCGGGCTGTGCGAGTCCGACGGGGCGGCCCGGTACAACACCGCGGTGGCCCTCCACGGTGGCGGGGTGCTCGGCGTCCACCGCAAGGTGCACCAGCCACTCGGGGAGGGCGCGTCCTACCGGGCCGGGGACAGCTTCGCCGCGTTCGACACACCGGTGGGACGCCTCGGCATGCTGATCTGCTACGACAAGGCGTTCCCGGAGGCGGCCCGAGCCCTGGCCGTCGACGGGGCCCAGATCGTCGCGTGCCTGTCGGCGTGGCCCGCCGCCCGCACGTTCGCCGCCCCGGACCTCACCCAGGACCGGTGTACCCGCCGCTTCGACCTGTTCGACCGGGCCCGGGCGCTGGAGAACCAGGTGCTGTGGGTGTCGTCCAACCAGGCGGGCACGTTCGGTTCGCTGCGCTTCGTCGCCAGCGCCAAGGTCGTGGACGCCGGCGGCGACATCCTGGCCACCACCGGAACCGCGCCCGGCGTCGCCTACGCCACCGTCGACCTCGACGACATGCTCTCGGCCGCCCGGGCCAGCATGTTCCACCTACGTGACCGGCGCCCCGACGCCTACCCGGCCGGCGCCATGGGACGGATCGAGCCGTGAGTGAACACCTTCCGGTCGCCATCATCGGTGGCGGCCAGGCGGGCCTCGCCCTGAGCTGGCATCTGGTCGCCGCCGGCGTCGAACACGCCGTCCTCGAACGTGACACCGCCACGCACACCTGGCGCGACGCCCGCTGGGACAGTTTCTGCCTGGTCACCCCGAACTGGCAGTGCCAGCTCCCCGGCTACACCTACACCGGCCCCGACCCGGACGGCTTCATGCTCCGCGCCCAGATCCTCGACTGGCTGGACGGCTACCGCGCGAGCTTCGCCCCGCCCCTGCGCGAGCACACCGCCGTCACCTCGCTGCGCCCCCGCGGCGACGGCCCCGGCGCCGAGGATCCCGCCGGCGGTTTCGTCCTGCGCACCACGACCGCCGCCACCTCCAGCGGCGGGGACGAGCACGAGCTCCTGGTCGATCAGGCGGTCGTGGCCACCGGGGGTTACCACGTGCCGGCGATCCCCCGGCTGGCCGAACGGCTCCCGGCCGGGCTCGTCGGGGTGCACTCCTCCGCCTACACCAACCCGGACGCGCTGCCCGCCGGCCCGGTGCTGGTCGTCGGCACCGGCCAGTCCGGGGCGCAGATCGCCGAGGATCTGCACCTGGCCGGCCGCGAGGTGCATCTGGCCGTCGGCAACGCGCCGCGCTTCGCCCGCACCTACCGCGGCCGCGACGTCATCGCCTGGATGCACGACACCGGCCACTACGCCAGGCCCGTCACCGACCGGCCGCTGGCGGAACGCACCCAGGACCGCACCAACCACTACGTCACCGGACGCGACGGCGGCCGCGACATCGATCTGCGGGCCTTCGCCCGCGACGGCATGATCCTGCACGGCCGGCTCCTCGACCTCGTCGACGGCCAGTTCCACTTCGCCGGCGATCTCGGTGCCAACCTGGACACCGCCGACGAGGTCTACAACGGCATCAACGGCCTGATCGACACGCACATCGCCACCCACGGTCCGGCGGTGGAGATCGGCCCCAGCCGCTACGTCCCGGTGTGGCATCCGCCGTCGTCCACCGGTCCGGACCTCGCCGTCGACGACATCGCCGCCGTCGTGTGGGCCACCGGTTTCACCCGGGACTACCGCTGGCTGCACGCCGGTGTCTTCGACGGAGCCGGCCACCCCCAGCACCTACGCGGCGTCACCGCCGTGCCCGGCCTGTACTTCCTCGGCCTGCCCTGGCTGCACACCTGGGGTTCGGGCCGTTTCGCCGGCCTCGCCCCGGACGCGGCCCACCTCGCCGAACGCATCACCGAACGCATCACCGACCAGCACCGCTCCCGGGCGCGAACCCAGCCGCCGACCCTCGCCGACCAGCCTGGCGGGCCGGCGCGGACAGGCGCGGCGGAGCGGACGGGCGGGGTGATCCGCCGGTGACAGTGCTGCGTCTCGCTGCGGCGGGCGCCCATTTCGGCCGGGACCTCGACCGATCACTGGAACGGATCAGTTCGATCATCGACGCGGCGCGCCGGGCCGAGGCGTCGATGGTCGTCCTGCCCGGCGGTGCCCTCGGCGGTTACCTCACCGATCTGCGTTCCCCCGATCCGCACGCCCTGCCGCCCGCGGTGGACGTCACCGGCCCGCATCTGCGTCGGGTCGCGGCGCTGGCCGGTGACCTGCTGGTCTGCCTGGGGTTCACCGAGCTCGCCGACGGACACCGCTGGAACTCGGCGGTGTGCGTCCACGGGGACGGGGTGCTCGGCCATTACCGCAAGGTCCACCAGCCGCCGGGTGAGGCGCTGGTGTACGCCGCCGGCGAGCGGATCGCCGCCTTCGACACCCCGCTCGGCCGGGTCGGGATGCTCGTCGACTACGACAAGACGTTCCCCGAGGCCGCCCGCACCCTGGCGTTGGACGACGCCCGCATCGTCGCCTGCCTGTCCGCCTGGCCCGCGAGCCTGACCCGACGCGCCGAACGGCTCACCCAGGACCGGCAGGCCCGCCTGTTCGACCTGTACGACTGCGCCCGCGCCGCCGAGAACCAGATCGTCTGGCTGTCGTCGAACCAGACCGGCACGATGGGCGGCCTGAACTTCTTCGGCCAGGCCAAGGTGGTCGGCCCCGGCGGGGACATCCTCGCCCGCACCTGGGCCAAGGGCGGCCTCGCCGTCGCCGAACTGGACGTCGACGCCGAGATCGAGCGGGCCCGGCTCGTCCTGCACCACCTCGCCGAACGCCGTCCCGACCTGTACACCCCCACGGACAGCCGCCCGCCGACAGCGGCACGGGCACCCGGCGGGCGCTCGGACGGCCGATCGGGTCGGCGAGCCAGCGACGGTACGCCCGGATGACGGGCCCGCCGCGCATCGCGCTGCTGACCTACTCGACCCGTCCACGCGGCGGCGTCGTGCACACCCTGGCGTTGGCCGAGGCCCTCGTCGCCCTCGGGGCCAGCGTCGACGTGTGGACGCTGGCCCGCGGCGGGGACGGCGGCTTCTTCCGCCCCCTCGACCCGCGGGTCGTCGTGCGGGCCGTCCCCTTCCCCGACCTCCCGGACGAACCGGTCGGCGCCCGCATCGTCCGCTCCATCGCCGTGCTCGCCGACGCCTTCACCCCACACGCCGCCCAGGACCACGACCGCGGGTACGACGTGGTGCACGCCCAGGACTGCATCAGCGCCAACGCCGTCCTCAACGCCAACGCCAGGCTCCGCCCCACCGGTTCGGGTGGTCCAGGCGGTTCGGGGCATCTCGCCCGCTGCGTGCGCACCATCCACCATCTCGACACGTTCACCACCCCGCAGCTGGCCGCCTGCCACGAACGCGCGGTCGTCGCCCCCTCGGCGCACGTGTGTGTCTCCGCCGCCGTGGCCGCCGAGGTGACACGCGGATGGGGCATCCATCCGACGGTGATCCCCAACGGGGTGGACGCCGCCCGGTTCGCCGCCGCGGCCGACGACCGGGCGGCCCGCTCGTCCTGGGCGGACACGCTCGGCGGCCCGTACGTTCTCGCCGTGGGCGGCATCGAGCCCCGCAAGGGCACCGCCGACCTGGTCGAGGCGATGGCGACGGTCCGCGCCGCCCGCCCGGACCTCTCCCTGGTCATCGCCGGCGGCGACACCCTGTTCGACTACCGCGGTTACCGGGACGAGGTGCTCGCCAGCGCCGACCGGCTCGGCGTCACCCCGCGGATTCTCGGCCCGGTCGAGCACGGTTCGCTCCCGTCCCTGGTCGCCCAGGCCGACGTGTTCGCCTTCCCCTCGACGAAGGAGGGCTTCGGCCTCGCGGCCCTGGAGGCGCTGGCCGCCGGGGTACCGGTGGTGGCCCGTGACCTGCCAGTGCTGCGTGAGGTCCTGGGCCCCACCGTCCGCTACGGCGCCACCCCCACCGATGTCGCCGCCGCGCTGCTCACCGCCGCCGCCCACCGCGACCCCGCGCTCACCATCGCCGGCCGCGCCCTCGCCACCCGCTACACCTGGGCCGCCGCCGCCCGCGCCCACCTCGACCTCTACCACCGTCTGACCAGGACCTCCGCCACCGTCTGATGTCGAAGATCCACGAGAGGTGACGCGGGAACGCGGGGACTCAGAAGCGCGGGGACTCGCTGAAGCCGCCGTCCCAGACGGCCTTCGCGCCGCTGTCGCCGATGCGGTAGACCTGCACGACCGATCCCACCGAGACCACGATGCTGAGCACGGCGAGCACGACCATGACCGCGAGCCCCGTCGTCCCTCCAAGCGCCGCCGCCCGCCCTACCCCGGGCCCCCCGGCCCCACCGGACGCCCCGGACGCATGGACCTCTGTCGTCGCATGGACGCCAGCGCCCGTCCGGCCACGCAGGGGCCAGGTGCCGCCGGAGTAGGCCGCCCACAGCCAGCCGACCAGGGCCAGCACGAACAGACCGATCACCCAGGGAAGCAGCTCGTCGCCGAGTTCGGTGTGCCGGCGCACCAGTTCGTCCGAGGACACGCGTGCCTCGAGCCATTCGCCGGCGTGCGTCGTCAGGGGCACGCTCACCAGCGCCACCAGCGCGACCAGCGGCGTGACCAGCCCAAGCCGACGGCGGGCCGCCGGCCAGACGGCGGCCAGGACCACCAGCAGGGCCGCGAGCGGCACCAGGATGACGACCACGTGCACCAGCAGAACGTGTGCGGGTAGCCCGCTGACTTCCGTCGGTCCCACCATGCCTCCGATCCGGGTGCCACGGACGCTACCGTGAGCGTGCGGTCAATCACCGTGTCATCTGCGGGGCGCCCCGGTCAGGACCGCCCCACCTGTCCTCACGGCTCGGCGACAACCCCGGTTCAGTTGCTGGCGCAACTTTCGGATGACACCCGCGGAGCCGGCGGCCCGGGCCGCGCCGCGGGGGGCGGCGGGCCCCCACCAGAAGACGGGACGGCGGTGGATGGCGGGGGTTCGGGCGCGACGCCGCGCAGCGCCTGGTAGACCTCCAGGAAGTCGCGGACGGCGGGGACGGAACGGTAGCCGGCGAGGCGTCCGGCGAGCATCCGCAGGCGTTCGGACGTGCGCGCCGAGTTGACCCGGCTGTCGAGGCGGGCGATCCGGATGGCCCGTTCGCAGGCCTGCTCGACGTCGCCGCGCAACAGGTTGACCTCGGCGAGCCACGACTCGTAGAGGGCGACCTCCCGGGCGCGCAGCGGATCGTAGCCGGCCAGGCCCGCCCGCAGCCGGGCCTCGGCGCGCTCCGGACGGCACAGCTGGGTCCAGCAGCGGCCGGCCATCACGTCGATCTCACGTTCGTCCAGCCAGTAGGCCCAGTCGGGGCGGGGCCCGCGGTCGGCCTGGTCGTAGAGGCGTTCGACCTGGGCCAGGGTCCGCTCGCAGGCGGGCCGGTCACCGGCTCGGGCGTAGGCCCAGGCGAGCCGGTCCGCCAGCAGGGCCTGCGCGGCCGCCGGGGTGGCACGGTCGACACCGGCGCAGGCCGTCTGGGCCAGCAGCACACCGCGCCGGACATCCCCCTGGTTGACCAGCTGGTAGGACTGGGTGGAGATCAGGTTCGCGGCCAGCGCGACGTCTCCGCTGGCATGGGCCGCCCGGATTCCGCCGGACAGGACGCGGCGGGCGCTGTGCTGACGGCCGGCGTCGGCGGCGATCCATCCGACGAGCTGACAGAGCTGGGCGACGGAGGCCAACAGCCGGCGACCCACGGCGGCGTCGTAGGACGCCTCGCGCAGCATCGTGACGGTGGCGACCATCTCCCGTTCGACCAGGCCGATCAGGTCACGCCCGCCGATGTGGTCGTCGAGCCGGCGAAACTGGGCGACCCGCCCTTCGACCCGTTCGGCCAGCGCCGCGCCGATGTGCCGTCCGGCGGCGAGTTCCATGATCTGCGGCGGCTCGGTGAGCAGCCATTCGTGTGCGAGCCGCAGAGTGTCCCAGCCGGAGCCGTCGCCGTCGGCTCTCCTCTGCGCGTCGTCCGCCGGCCCGCCGGCCACGGGACGCGACGGTCGCGGCGCTCCAGCCGCGGCCCCGGGCGTCCCCGCCCCACCAGCCCCGAC
>NZ_CADCWS010000177.1 GCF_902806475.1 Candidatus Frankia nodulisporulans | reverse complement strand
CAAGCCTACGACACGACAATCCCTTAACCTACGGCCATTGGGGCAGGCACTGGGACGGACACCGGAGCAGGTAAAGAGGCCGCCCAGCTCGGGGGGTGCCGGGCGGCCTGTAAAGATGATGACATTTTTCGGGTGCCGGACACAAGCCCACCGGCACGATTCGTCGTTCAGGTCGGTGACGGCATATCCCGCTGCATTAGGCAGAGCAACAGCCCGGAACCGCCATTGAGGTAGATCTCGGCCGGTCGGATCCCGTCGGGCCCGAGCTGCTCGACCGGGGTCTGGGCGGCGAGTGCGGCGCCGAGCGCGGCGACCGGGTCGTCCACCTGGTAGCCGATGGAGAACAGCCCCTCGCCGCGCCGCTCGATCGCCTCGCGGGCCACCGTGTGGCCGGCGGTCGGCTCGACCAGCCGGACGAGGCCGGAGCCGAGCCTGCCCTCGGCGACCAGGGTGCCCGCGAGCGACACGGCCCGTCCCCTGCGCCACACGGTGCCGGCCAGTTCCCGGGTCTGCCAGATCTCCACGCCGAGGGTGACCGTGTAGATCTCACGGGCCGCCTCGATCGCGGTGACGGCGATGTCGAAACAGTGGAACGTCAGCCCGCCCAGGAGCACGTCGATGGCGGCCGCCCCGGCGCCGGTGGTGGGCGCGAAAACCCGAGGCCGGTCCGGCTCGACGCCCGCCGGTGGGCCGCCGCGGGATACGCAGGCGCGACCCAGAAAGGCCGATCCGGTCTTCACGAACGTCCCTCCGGGTTTCACCGGTACCGCGTGCGCGGCGGTATCACGTCCTGCCGGTGTCACGTGCCGCAGGTATGACGTCCCACCGGTCTCGCGTCCCAGTGATGTCCGGGAAGCGAAGCAGATCGTAGCGCCGACGTCCACGGTCCGGATCAGGCCGGCGCGAGTCGGCGGATCTGCTCGGCGATCGTGTCGACATCGGCGTATGTCAGGCCGACCAGCCCGACCTGCTTCCACCGCACCACGCCGTCCGCGTCGATCAGGAAGACCGAGCGGCGAAGCCCAAGACCGACCATGGCGATGCCGTACTTCTTCGCCGCCTCGCGCGCGGTGTCGGCCAGCAGCGGGAAGCCGAGCCCCTGGTCGCGGGCGAAGGACTCGTGGCTGTCCAGATCCTGCGGGCTGATCCCCCACACCGGGGCGCCGAGGCCGCGGAAGACCTCGATACCGGCCGCGTAGGAGCACATCTGCCGGGTGCAGACCGGGGTGTTGTCCCCGGGGTAGAAGGCGAGGACCATCGGGTGGCCGCGCTGGGCGGACAGTGAGTACTGGTCATCGTGGCGTTCACCGTCGACGATGACCAGGCCAGGCAGGCTGATCTCGGGCGCCGGTTGACCCACATCGGGCGTGGCCATGCTGGGTGCTCCCTCCGCCAGCCTGTCCCGTCTGGCCAGGCTGGCTTCTGTTTTCGCAACAGTAGCGGTGCTGGAATGGGCGGGTCAGAACTGGGCACGCACCGGCCGGTCCCGACGCAGGCCGCCAGATCAGAAACCCACCGGTACCGCGTCGCCGGTGCGGGCCTGCAGCTTGTCGAGGTCGTAGTCGTACCAGCGCCGCATCGAGGCCGGTGAGCTGCTGCGGCCCCATTCGTACATCCGGCGCTGGGCCTCGAAGGACCCGTCGTGCCAGCGGCGCAGCACGTCACCGAGCTGCAGGGGAGTTGGCAGGAACTCCGCGTTGCCAAGCAGCCCGGCGAGGCGCTCGACCGCGGCCGACGGGGTCAGCCGGCCCTGCTCGACCTCGACCATCACCGCGGACAGCGCGGCGAACAGGGGCTGGAACTCCGGCAGATCCGGGCAGAAGGTGCCCAGATGCGGGGCGTCGAGCAGCCGGTCGAACAACGCGCGGTCGCCCTTTTCCAGATAGCCGAAATAGGTGCCGGTGATCTGGGCGATGCCCATGTTCCAGGCCATGAACCAGACCTTGGACCACGCCCGCCAGAGATCGAAATCGCGGAACGCGACGTAGGAGCCGTGAACGAGCTGGTCGTTGACGTCCAGAATGGTCTGGTTGAGCGTGTCGAGGTAGGCGAAGCGTTCGGCGGAAAGATCGCCGTCGTCGAGCGCGGCCAGCAGGGTCGGCGCGAAAGCGTAGATCACCTGCATCGTGTTGGCCATACCCCGGGAGAACAGCGCGTCGATGGCGCCGGCGGCGTGGCTCATCATCGCCCACCGGTCGCCGACCGTCCGGCTGGTGGAGTACTGGGTGCGTCCGGTGGACACCCAGTCCCACGCCGGGCGCGCGGTGGCGAACTGCCGTCCCACGCTCGGGAAACGTTCGAGGAACGTGGCCCATTCGTCCTCGGCGGAGCGGCCCGGATCGTGCGGGAAACGCTGGCTGTCGAGGTTGAGCCCGACACTGCACAGCGGATTGGTGGCGCAGCGGTGGTTGTCGAACGGGATCACCCACATCCAGCCGCCGTCGAAGATGTGGTGCAGCGTGCCCTGATGCCAGCGGGTGGGCTGGCCGCTGGGCGTCGTGACATCGTCGAACGGCGTGACGCCGACCATGTGGGTGAACAGGGTGCGGGAGTTCGTGCGGAACCGGCACGGTTCCTCCCGCAGACCGAACGTGTTCGCCAGCACGGAGTTGCGGCCGGACGCGTCGACGACGTACCGCACCCGCAGTGTCTCGCCGGAGCGGGTGGTGAGGGTCGCGGCGTCCGCAGTGAACTCGACCCGCTCCACCATCGTCCGTTGGCGGGGCGCCGCGCCGTAGCGAACGGCGGTGTAGAAGAGGTAGGAGTCGATGTCCTGGCGATGCATGTGCATCTCCGGGCCGTTCGGGAACTCCGCGACGCTGCACTGGGTCACCTCCTCCGGGTCCTGGACATGCCCGTCGCGGTGGTAGACGAAGCCGAAGTTGCGCTTGACTCCGCAGGCTGACGTGACATGCGAACGCACCCCCTCGAAACTGCTGACATGGGCGAGTTCGGGCACGTCGAACCGCTCCGCCAGCAGCTTGAGGAGATAGGTCGTCTCGCCGATCGTCGATTCCCCGAGGGCGAACCGGGGATGGCTGCCGCTGTCGACCAGCACCACGCTGTGACCGTGCCGGGCGAGGATGTTCGCCAGCGTCGATCCGGCGATGCCGCTACCGAGGATCGCGACTGAATAGTCGTATCCGATCATGATGAGGCTCCTGAACGCTGCAGGAAGTGGGCCGGGCGCACCTTCCATCCCACAAAGATCACAATAATTACACCTGGTGCACAACTGGCACCTAATCATCTCTATGGATGGCGGTATGGGTGAACGCGGGACCAATGCCTATCGGTCAGCGCCTGTACAGATATGTACCTTTAGTAGAATTTATTGCTTTTTTTGCTATTTGATTTGCTGGGGGTCACGGGGGCCCGGTTGGACGACACGAACCTCGATGAGACGTACCGATCGCCAGTTGACCAGCATCGTGCGGCCGTCGGCGAGATGAAGCTGCTCCACCTCGCAGCGGAAGACCGCCTGGGCGACCCGGCGACGAAGCTCGTCCGGATCGGTGTCCGCCGGTAGGGGGAAGGGCTGTCCGTCGATCACGATCTGCACTTCCACCAGCCGACAGTCGCACGCGTGTTCGACGATGGCAAATGTCGGGGTGGCCTGATCGGGCGTGGCTGATCGGCGGGGCCGGCTGGTCGGGCGGGGCCGGTGTGGCCGGTTCGGGCCGGACCGCATCTGGTCAGCCTGGGTCTGGCCGGGATCGGCCGGGCATGCGAGGGTACGTGAGCGGCCAGAGCCGTCGGTGGACGTCGCACCAGCGGGCGTCCCATCGGCGGGCGTCGCTCGGGCGGGGAGGAGCGCGGATGGGTGGGCAGGCGAACGCCGTCCGGGACGTCGCCCTGACCGGGCCGCGCACACCGCTCGCCCGGCTGTTCGACGACGCGCTGCTCGGCGCGGGTGCCACCGCCGACGTCAGTGAACGGGTGCGCGCCTTCGTGGCGCTCGCTCGTTGCTACCAGCAGCCGGGGCGGCACTACCACACGCTGCGTCATGTCGCGGAGGTGACGGCCGCCCTCCGGGTGCTCCTGGCCGCCGAAGGCCGGGCCGGCGACCGGTACCTGGCACCCGCCTGCATCCTCGCGGCCTACTTCCACGATGTGGTGTACGACCCGGCCCTGACCGACAACGAGCGATGCTCGGCCGAACTCGCCACCCGGGTGCTGGCGGAGCTGGGCTGCCCCGGGCCGGCGGGTGCCACGGTCGCCCGTCTCGTGCTCGCCACCGCCTCACACGGGTCGCACAGTCGGGACGAGGCCCTGGTCAACGACGCCGATCTACGTGTCCTCGCCCGCGGACCCGCCAGCTATGACGTGTACGTGCGCCGGGTGCGCCGGGAGTACGGCGGTTTCGATGACGCGCAGTGGCGCCGAGGTCGTGCCAGCGCGTTGCGCCACCTGCTCGAGGGGCCGCTCTACTCCACGGGGTGGGCGCGGCGCCGGTGGGAACCGTCGGCCCGGCTCAACCTGGAGCGTGAGCTGGACGGCCTGACCACCCGAGGTTCGGACACCGGGCGAGGCTGAGCACCAGGCCGGGGCGCGGCCCGGTCCCAGGGGGCGGCTTCGTCCCAGGGTGTAGTCCCGTCCCAGGGCGCGGTCCCGTCCCAGCGGTCGGTGAACGTCGGTGCGGTGCGGTCGGCGGTGGCGTCCGGCCGGGAGCGGGTGCGGATGCTGCCCCGGCTGGCCGGCGGCCTGGGTGACCCGCCGCCCGTCGACGACGGGTAACGCCGGGCCCAGGCGGTCGCGAGAACGCAGGCCAACAGCAGTCCGCTGATCACCGGGCCGGCACTGAAATCGGTCGGGTCCGGTTCCAGGCCGGGCCAGGCCACCGCGTACAGCCCCAGGGAGGCGGTGCAACCCGTGGCGGTGGCGCCGAGATGGTGGCGGCACAGAACCGGCACCCCGACGAGTCCCGCGGCGGCGGCGACGTACCCCAGCACGGTCGCCGCGAGCAGGACGGCGCCCAACGTCCATCCGAGGGCCGCGGGCAGCCAGCCGAACAGGTGGGTGTCGCCGTTCCAGCGGTACCGTTCGCCCGGGGTGCCGGTCGGCGCCCCGGGCCAGACCAGCAGATGAACCAGGCCGTAGCACAGCAGGACGGCCCCGCCGGCGGCGGCGGACAGCCGACGCAGCAGGTCCAGGACAAGCGGTTGGTCCAGTAGACGAGGCGTGCTCACGGGGACTGCCGATCCGGCGGCTGCCGCGGTGGGCTGGGCTGGTTCGAGGCCGGCTGCTCCGGTGCCGTCCGCGCCGAGTCCCGGCCGTGCGGGATCGTGGCGGACTCGATCGTGTCCATGTCGGCGGTCTCGAGCCCACGCGGCGGACAGCTGGCGGTGAGCGGGTCCGTCTCGAACATCCATCCCGGTTCGGCCGGCGACCAGGACAGCGCCTGGGCGGCGTCGTCCGCTGGACGGCCTCGCGGCGGGCTGCTCACCGGCGGGCTGCTCACCGGCGCCGCCAGGGCGACGGCGGCATCCGTCCGGTACGGACGGTCGATCCAGAGCGGCTCCAGCCCAAGAAGGGTGTCTCCGGGCAGGGCGACGTCGAGCCTGGCCGTCTCGGTGCGGACAGCGGTCGGTGCGAGCCCGCCGACCGAGGCCGACTTCTGCGCGGTGGCCGGCCCCCCACCGGTCCCGCCGGGGGACGGATCTCCGCCGATCACCGACATCCTGGCTGGGGGCGGTTCCCGGCCCGGTTCTGGTCGCTCCTGCGGTGACGGGTCGGACGCGGATCCGTGCGGGGTGGCCGCCGCCACGATGGGCTGGGGGGCGGTCGGTGGGTCGGTGAGGGCGGTGGCACCGATCGCGGTCGCGGCCGCGAGTATCGCCGCGCCGAGCACCGGATCGAGTTCGGCCGGCACGGCCCGAAGGTCCAGCAGACAGCAGCCCTGCTCGACCCGCCCGAGAACGGCCGGCTGACCGTCGCGCAACGGCATCGCGATCACCGCGTCGACGGCTACCGCGGCGCTTGGCAGGTCGTAGCCACGCAGAGCATGGCCGCCGGCCGGCCCGGTGGCCGACTCGTCGACGCAGGCGCGGCTGGCCACCGCGGACGCGGCGATCCCGGCGTGGCGCAGCCACCGGGCGAGCCGTTCGGCCCGGGCCACGAGATGTTCGGGTCGGGTCCGCAACGCTTGGCGCACCGGCGGTTCATGGCGCAGCGTCGCCTCCAGCGCGGCGAGGGTCAGCTTGCCGGCCTGGCCGGCGCGCGACAGCGGATGGCGGCGCATCCGGTCGATCAGGCCGGCGTGGCCGAACAGCAGACCGCACTGCGGGCCGCCGAGCAGTCGGTCCCCACTGGCCAGCACCACGGCCACGCCCTGGTCCAGCCAGGTGGTGACATCCGGCTCGGTGGGCAGGTGGGGCTCTGGGCAGAGCAGCCCGGACCCGCTGTCGCCGACCAGCGGGACGCCGAGATCGACGCACAGTTCGGCGAGATCACCCAGGGCGGGGCGATCCGTGAACCCGATCAGCTGGTAACCGGGGGTGTGCACGCGCAGGACGACGCCCGTCTGTGGGCCGATCGCCCGGGCGTAGTCGCCCAGGGTGGTGCGGTTGGTGGTGCCGACCTCACGCAGCCGGGCGCCGGTGGTCGCCAGCAGGTCCGGCAGGCGCAGGCCGTCGGTCGTCTCGCCGAGTTCGCCGCGGCTGACCACCACCTCCCGTCCCGCTGCCAGCGCCGCCACGGCGAGGACGAGGGCCGCCACCTCGTTGTTGACGATGTGCACCGCGGCCGCGGCCGGCACCGCCGCGGCCAGGGCGGCGAGCGCGCTGCGACCACGACGGTAGCGGCGGCCGGTGGCCAGGTCGAACTCCAGGTCGATGGTGCCGGCCGCCAGGTCGAGGGCGGCCCGGGCCGCCGCGGACAGGGGCGCGCGACCGAGCGCTCCGTGCAGCAGAATCCCCGTGGCGTTGATCACCGGACGGAGACCGGTGGCCTCGCGGGCACGCGGCATCGGCGCCGGTACCGGATCCTCGGCGGCGCCGAATGCGGGAGAGGCCAGATCATCCATCACTTCGCGTAAATCTAGTACTGCGAAGCGTGATGTCCACGGGTGAGGCCGGCGTGGTGGCGTGTCCTTTCGTGTGCCGTCCGAATGTCCAGGTGGCGGGGACGTGAACTGATGCACCACATCCGCCAAGCGGGTAGCCTTCATCCCTGAAGGCGAGTAGCCCCGTCGAGTGCGCTTCTCCGCCAGGCTGGCGGTGGAACCGACCTCGACCCGCGCGTCGACATACTGGCGCCCGTGCGCGGCCCGTCATGGGCCGGCCCGCGGGTTCCCGGCGCTCGGGCCCGGCTGTGCGCGGCCTGGTGGGCGAGACCTTCGACACGGCAGTCATGCCGGGTCGAAGGCGTACCCCGCTCACGACCCGGCCTTACGAGAGGTTCCGGCGTGAGGATCACCGCGGTACTGGTCACCTTCGGCGTCATCGTCCTCGCCGAGCTTCCGGACAAGACGATGGTCGCGAGTCTTGTGTTGGGCAGCCGGTTCAGGCCGATCTACGTCTGGGTGGGGGTGGCGGCCGCCTTCCTCATCCATGTCACGGTGGCTGTCGCGGCTGGTAGCGCGTTCTCCCATCTCCCGGGCCGAATGGTGGACGGGATCACGATGGTGCTCTTCCTGTTGGGCGCCATCCTGGTGTTGCGCGAGGGCCGCGACGACGACAAGCCCGAGACGAGCGACGCTCCCTCCAACGCCGAGGGCACGACCAACCCCGAGGGCACGCTGACCAGCGACAGCGCGGGGCCGGCGGGATCGGCCACTCCCGCGGTGGTGGCCGAGCAGCCGGCCGCCACCAGGAGCGCCGGTTCGACCACGTTCTGGCGGGTGGCGGTCACCTCGTTCGGCGTTGTCTTTCTTGCGGAGCTGGGCGACCTCACCCAGATCACCACGGCCAACCTGGCCGCCCGTTTCGACTCGCCGGTGAGCGTCTGGCTGGGCGCGCTGCTGGGCCTGTGGACGGTGGCCGCCCTCGGCATCGCCGGTGGACGTGGACTGCTCCGACTGCTGCCGATCTCCATGATCACCCGAATTGCCGCGGGGGCGTTCCTGGTGCTCGCGGTGATCTCGGGGATCGAGGTGCTGCGCGGGTAGCCGGCTGGACGGCTGGCCACCCCACGACCGGACGACTCAGCGGCTCGGCGCCTGCCGCGCGTCCCGACCCGAACCGGCCTCGCGCGGCGGGATCGGCCAACGCGGATCGTCAAGCCCGAAGACGAGCACGACCTCCGCGTCCGAAGCGAAATCGACGAGCCGTGCGGCCGGGGGAAGCGCCGCCAGCGCCGGCCACAGCTCGGCCACCGGCGCCCCCTCCGGCGCGACGACGACGTACCTCGAGCCCGACGCGCCGCCGCTGCCATCGGGGACGAGATCGACGGCACCGGCCGCGGCATCACCTCCGTTCGTCTCGGCGAGCAGCCCGGCGAGGCGACCAGCCTCATCGGGCGTGAGCCGCAGCAGAGCGGGGGAGGCGCCGGGCAGCCGGACGACGAGACCGACCAGGCCAGCGCCGGAACCCGGCGGGCCGCCGGGCCGCCGGGCAACGGACCGCCGGGCAGCGGACCGACCGAGACGGCGGCGCCGTCCGACCGGCACAGGAACGTGACGACATCAGCGGGAGCAGCGCCACCGCGGGACCAGGGCGGGTTGATGTCCATGCGAGGACGTTCTCATGGGATGACATGTCATCCCATCCCGTCTGGCGGGGAGAGGCGGAGGGCAGGCGGCGGGCCGGGTGGGGCGCTGATGTGAGACAGGCCGCGCCGCGGTGGGAATCTGAGGGGTGTGGGAGTGGGAGAGCACGGGTAGGCCGGCTTCATCGTGCTTGACAGGAGTGCGACGCGCAGTGGGAACGGTCCGGCCTGTATCCCGCGGTGCCCATGCCATCCGGTCGGGCGGAGCCATGGAACCATCTGTGCGGGTCGAGGTGACTGGGAGCGACACGATCGTCGTGCACCCTGTGGGCGACATCGACTACTCCTCGCTGGATCCGCTGCGTGAGTCCCTGCTGGATGCCCGGGTCGCCGGAGTCAGGGACATCGTGGTCGACCTGGCCGAGGTCAGCTTTCTGGACTCGCAGGGACTCGCGGTGATCCTGTTCGCCCATCAGCGCCAGCGTTCGGCCGGTGGCCGGCTGGCCCTGCGACATCTCAACGAGGACACGAACCGGTTGCTGCACGTCACCAACCTGACCACGGTCATCGCCGTGGATGACGATCTTCCGGCGGTCTCCGCGGCTTCGGCTTCGCCCGCCGGGCCGGCCCCGGCACCGGGACTGGCCCGGCCTCGTG
>NZ_CADCWS010000176.1 GCF_902806475.1 Candidatus Frankia nodulisporulans | reverse complement strand
GGACGCCGTCACCTGGGGGGTCGTCACCTGGGAGGTCGTCACCCTGGATGCTGTCACCGACCGGAACGGCGGCGTTGTCGGGCATCAGAGCTGGCCGGTGCGCTCGCGCCAGGCACGCTCCCTGACGACCCACTCGTTGTCCTGCGGGAACTCGTCGATGCCGGGGACCCGACGGATCTCGCACTTGGAACCGGGGATGGAGGGCATCCGGCGGGCCCACTCGACGGCCTCGTCCTTCGTGGCCACCTCGAGGATGTAGAAGCCGCCGAACAGCTCCTTCGTCTCCCCGTAGGGACCGTCGGTGACCACCGGGGTCTCACCGGAGTAGTCGACGACGACGCCCTGGGCCGCGTCGTCCAGGCCCTCGGCCGCGACCAGCACGCCGGCGTGGATCAGTTCCTCGTTGAACCGGCCGACCTTCTCGAGCATCTCCTCGAACGGAGTCGAGATCATGTGCTGGAACGACTCGTCACTGTTACGCATGATCAGCATGTACTTCGGCATGTGTCGATCTCCCCGCTCCGGGCCGCCGTCCGACCCTCTCACCTCCAGGTCGAACGGGACACCGGCACATCGACACCACGTCGCACCATCGCCAGGGATTTTTTCGGCCGCACCGTCCCGGCGTCCGCGCACCGCCCGCGACGAAGATCCGCGCCGGTGCGCCACCTGCCTGGACGGGGGCGAGGTTCCCGCGTCCAGGCAGGTCACCCGCGGTCGCCGTCCGAGGGTGTGGGGGAGCAGCGGGCCTCGGTGGCAGGTCGCTTTCCCGTCCGGGCCGCCCGGCCGCCGGGGGCCCTCGACGCCCGGCCTGCGGTGTCGCGCCCGGATGCCGAGGACTGTGCGGCCACATGCCGAGGACTGTTCGGTCTGACGAGGCTGAAATCCCGAACAACCCTCGGCATGACGTGATCTTGGCCGCGGTCTGGCAGTGGTCTGGTCTCGTTCCGAGCAGATTACGCGAGCTGGGGCTCGCGGACGCGGTCGGCGCCGGCGCGCAGCGCGGGGATGAGCTCCTTGCCCCACTCGACGACGTCCTCGTACGGGTCGAAGCCGCGGATGAGGAAGGTGTCGACGCCGATCTCGTGGTAGCGCAGCAGCGCGTCCGCGACCTGCGAAGGGGTGCCCACGTGGCCGGAGGAGTTACCACCCGGGCCGGTCAGGGCGGTCAGGGCGGTCACGCCGAACCACAGCCGCTCGTCGTGCACCTGCTGGCGGGCGGCCCGCTGCATCCGGGCGGACGACTCCGACTCGGTGGTGCCGAAGCTGCGGATGCGGAGGGCGGCACCGGCGACCCCACCGGCTCCGGCGGCCTCGACCCGGCGGCGGGTCTCGGTGAGGATGGCCTCGGCGCGAGCCCAGGCGGCGTCCTCGGTGTCGGCGATGATCGGGCGGGTGGACAGGCTGAACCGCAGGGTCCGGCCGTGCTTGGCGGCCTCGGCCCGCAGCGTCGCGATGCGCTCGGCGGTCTGCTCCAGCGGCTCGCCGAAGAGCATGTAGGTGTCGGCGTGCTGCCCGCCGACCCGGACCGCCGCGTCCGACTGGCCACCGAAGAACAGCGGGATGCCACCGGGGCGGACCGGCTTGACCGTGCTGTACGCGCCCTCGAACCGGTAGAAGCGGCCCTCGTGGTCGAACGGCTCGTCGGAGGTGAGGGTGCGGCGCAGCACGTCCATGAACTCGGCGGTGCGGTCGTAGCGGGTGTCGTGGTCGGCGAAGTCGCCGTCGCGACGCTGGTCGGCGTCGTTGCCACCGGAGATGTGGTGGATGGCGACCCGTCCGCCGCCGGTGAGGTGGTCCAGGGTGGCGAGCTTGCGGGCGACGAGCGTCGGCTGGGTGAACCCGGGCCGGTGCGCGATCAGCACGCCAAGTCGCGACGTGTTCGCCAGGACGTGCCCGGCGACGGCGAACCCGTCCGGGGAGACGGCGCTGTAGCCGATCAGCACCCGGTCGAAACCGGACGCGTCGTGGGCCTGCGCGAACCGGGTCAGGTAGGCGGTGTCGACGGCGGGCCCGCCGAGGTAGGAGCCACGGGTCTCCGACGCTTCCTTGGTACCCACCATGCCGAGGATCTCGAGGGACATGCGCGCAACCTTCCTGGTACTGGACGTGCGGGACGTGCGGGACCTACTGGATGTGCGGGATGTGCTGGATGTGCGGGACCGGGACGTGCGGGGTGGGTCAGACGGAGACGGGTTCGCGCTCGGCGGTCTGCTCGCGGACGAGGCGGATGAGCGTGCCGTAGTCCCGGGCGTCCGAGACCGGGTCGAAACCGCGGATGAGCAGGGTCGAGACGCCGACGCCCACGTAGTCGACGAGGGACTCGGCGACCTGCTCGTAGCTGCCGACCAGGGCGGTGGAGTTGCCCGCGGCGCCGGTGGCCTTGGCGATGGCGGTCCACAGCCGCTTGTCGTGGACGTCGCTTTCGGCGGCGTAGCGCAGCAGCCGCTGGCTGCCGACCTGCGCGGCACCGTCGATGCCGAACACCTTCTTCACCTCGCCGACCCGCTCGCGGGTGAGCTCGAGGATGTGCGCGGCCCGGTCCCAGGCGGCCTGCTCGGTGTCGGCGGCGATGGGCCGAAGGCTCACGCTGAACCGGGTGTCGCGGCCGTACGGCGCGGCGGCGGCCCGCACCTGGCGGATGCGTTCGATGATGCCGGCCAGCGGCTCACCCCAGAACGCGTACACGTCGGCGTGCTTGCCACCGACCCGCACCGCGTCCGCCGAGGCCCCGCCGAAGTAGATCGGAACGCGTCCGGCCGGCGGGCGCACCGCGGAGAAACCCCCGCGCACCTGGTAGAACTCGCCGTCGTAGTCGAACGGCACATCCGACTCCCATTCGCGGCGCAGCACGTCGAGGAACTCGTCGGTGCGCCGGTAGCGGGTCACCTTGTCGGACAGGTCGCCGTCGCGGGCCTGGTCGGCGTCGTCCCCGCCGGTGATGACGTGCAGGGCGATCCGGCCGGGATGGAACGCGTCCAGGGTGGCGTACTTGCGCGCGGCGATCGTCGGGGCGACGAAGCCGGGACGGTGCGCGAGCAGCACCTTCAGGGTGGTGGTGCGGGCGAGGATCTGGTCGGCGACGACGAAGCCGTCGGGCATCGCGGAGCTGTGCGCGACGAGCACCCGGTCGAAGCCGGCGTCCTCATGCGTGCGGACCAGCAGTTCGAGGAAGTCCGGGTCGACGGCCGGCCCGCCGAACCCCTGCGCTTCACTGCCCGCCGAGGTGCTGGCGATCCCGATGAACTCGATGCTCACAGCGAGGTTTCCTTCCGGACGGCGGACGTGTCAGCGGCGGCGGTGCCGGCGGCGGCGGTGGCGGCAGCGGTGCCGGCAGCGGCGGTGGGCAGCCGGGCGCGCCAGGTGCGGTCGTGGTGGCAGGCCGAGATCCAACTGCCGGCGGGACGCCCGGGCGCCTCCACCCGCGGCGGGGCGGTGTCGCAGTCGACGGTGGCGAACGGGCAGCGGTGCGCGAACACACAGCCGCCGACATCCCGCGCGTCCGGGCGTGGCCCGGGGGCCGGACCCGCCGCCGCGGTCGAGGCGGTGGTCGCCGTGGCCGCTGTGGTCGTGGTCGTGGTCGTGGTCGGGTCGGGGATGCCGGGGGCGGGTGCCGGTCGCAGCGCGGCGGCGGCCTGCCGGTTACGGCCGTGGATGTCGGGTGCGGAGGCGATCAGCAGCGCGGTGTACGGGTGCCGTGGCGCGGCGAACACGTCGGCGATCGGACCGTCCTCGACGACCCGTCCCCGGTAGAGCACGACGACCCGGTCGGCGATGCCGGCCAGCGAGCTCAGGTCGTGGGAGATGACCACGATGCCGACGGACAGCCGGCGGCGCAGCTCGTCGAGCAGGATCAGGATGTGGTTGCGGTTGGACGCGTCGAGCGCGCTGACCGGTTCGTCGCACAGCAGCAGCCGCGGGTCCGCGACGACGGCCCGGGCGATCGAGGCGCGCTGGCGCTGCCCGCCGGAGATCTGCGCGGGGCGTCGCTGCGCCACGGCCGGGTCGAGGCCGACCAGGGTGAGCGCGCCGGCGACCCGTTCGGCCCGTTCGGATCTGCTGCCGACGCCGGCGATGGCCATGCCCTCGGCGATGCTCGCCCCGATGGTGAGCTCCGGGTCGAGGGAACGCAGCGGATACTGGAAGACGAACTGGATCGCCCCGCCGCGGCGGAACCGACGGCGGGCCCGGGTGCGCAGGCCGAGGATGTCCTGGCCGTCGAGCCGGACCTGGCCACGGTCGGCGGGGGTGAGTCCGGCGACCGCGCGGGCCAGAGTGGTCTTGCCGGAACCCGTCTCGCCGACGATGCCGACGATCTCCCCGGGGCGCACGGTCAGCTCGATGCAGTCCAGGACCCGGGTGCGTCCGATCCCGCCCCGTTCGAGGAAGGAGACGCCGAGCCCCTCGATCCGCAGCAACGGCACCGAGGACGGGCTCCCGGTGGCGTCCGTACGGCCGGTGCCGGCGGTACCCGGATCGTCCTGGTCGATGGTGGGGGTGTGGCTGGTGCCCGGCCGGCTGGCCGGCACGGGCCTGGCGCCGGTGGGTTCCAGCTCGGGGGTGGCGAGGTCGGGGGTGGCGAGATCGATGTCGGGCATCAGGCGACTCCTGCTCCGGCGGCGGCTCCGGTTCCCTGCAACGCGATCTCCTCGACGCGCAGGCAGCGGACGGATCGGCCGTCCGGCTGGTCGGTCAGCGGCACCGGGCTGGTGCGGCACTCGGTGGTCGCGAAGGCGCAGCGGTCGGCGAACCGGCAGCCGGCGATCGTCGCGCCGACCGGCGGCGGCTGGCCGTCGATGACGGCCAGGGTGCGTCGTTCCCAGCTGCCGACCGAGGCGACCTGCAGCAGCGCCTCGGTGTACGGGTGGCGGGGGGCGAGCAGCACCTCGGCGGTGGGGCCGGCCTCGACGAGTTCGCCGGCGTAGAACACCAGCACCCGGTCGCACAGTTCGGCGATGACGGCGAGGTCGTGGGACACCGCGATGATCGACAGGCCTCGTTCGGCGCGCAGGGAGGCGAGTAGGTCGAGCACCTCGGCCTGGATGGTGACGTCCAGGGCGGTCGTCGCCTCGTCGGCGATGAGCAGCGCCGGATCGCCGCAGACGGCGATGGCCAGCACCACCCGCTGCAGCATGCCGCCGGACAGTTCGTGCGGGTACTGCCGGTAGACCCGCTCCGGGTCGTGCAGCCCCATCGAGGCGAGCAGCTGGACGGCGGTGGTGCGGGCGTCACGGCGGGAGGCGCCGAGTTTCACCCGCAGCTGTTCGGCCACCTGCCGGCCCACCGGGTAGGACGGGTTGAGGTAGGACGCCGGGTCCTGGAACACCGCGGCGATGCCGGTGCCGCGCAGCTGGTCCCAGGCTCGCCGGGGCAGCCCGACGAGCTGGGTGCCGTCCAGGTCGATCGACCCGCCGCTGACCGCGCAGCCGGGGGCGAGCACGCCGAGCACCGAGCGGCAGACCAGCGTCTTGCCACTGCCGGACTCGCCGACGATCCCGATGGCCTCGCCCCGGCGCACCTCGAACGACACCCCGTGGACGGCCTCGGTGGCCCCGCCGCCGATCGTCACGTGCAGGTCGTCGACCTTCAGCAGTACCGGAGCCGGTGCGGTGTCGGTGCTGTTCGGCTCAGCCATGCGAGCTCTCCTCCTGACCGGAGCTCTGCCCGGAGCTCTGCGCGGATGCCTGCGCGGGGATGGCCATGGCCGGCGTCCGGGCGGATCCGCCGGGGCCGAGGCCGAGGCCGGGGCCGGGTTCGGCGTCGAGCTTGGCGCGTCGGCTGAGCAGGCCGCCGCCGGCCGGCGCGGACGGGAGTCCGGTGGTGTCCCGGATGGCATCGGCGATCGCGTTCAGGGCGCCGGCGGTGAGCGCGATCGCGAGGGCCGGCAGGATCGGTGCCCACGGCTGTTGGGACAGGAAACCCAGGTCGCTCGAGAGCATGCCGCCCCAGGTCGGCGCCGGTGGTTTCACGCCGATGCCGAGGAAGGTCAGCGAGGAGACGACCAGCAGGACCGCCGCGGCCAGCTGCGCCGTGGTGACCGCGACCGTTGGCAGCACCTTCGACCAGACGTGCCGACGGATGATCCACCAGCGGGACGCCCCCAGCAGTTCGGCGACCTCCACGTACTGGGCCCGGGTGAGGGTGAGGGCGGCGGCCCGGGTGATCCGGAACAGCAGCGGCGCGAGGAAGATCCCGATCGCGAGCATCGCCTGGGTCAGACCGTTGCCGAGCACACCGGTCACCGACACCGCGAAGATGATGTAGGGCATGGTCATGATGGCGTCGACGATCCGCTGGGCCGCCCAGTCGAAGAACCGGCCGAAGAAGATCGAGGCGAGCCCCGCCGGCACGCCGATCACGAAGGCCACGGCGACACCCTCCAGGGCGCCGACGACCGAGCGGCCGGTGGCGTCCATGAGCCGGGAGAGCACGTCGCGGCCCAGGTAGTCGGTGCCGAGCCAGTGCTCGCCGCTCGGCCCGGACAGGGCGTGCGCGGTGTCCTGGGCGAGCGGGTCGTGCGGGGCGAGCAGGCCGCCGGCGAAGCCGAGGAAGACGACGACGGTGATGATCACCAGCGAGATCTGCGCGGACCGCAGCCGCAGGGCCTGGCGTAGCTGACCGCCGGTGTCGCTCATTGTTCCCGCCTCTTCGCATGCGGGGTGAGCCGCAGCAGGGCGGCGTTCACCAGCAGGTTGGACAGCACGACCAGCCCGATCATGGTGACCAGGACGCCCTGGATCACCGGGATGTCACCCTTGGCCGCCGCGTCCAGGCTGAGCTTGCCGAGGCCGGGCAGGTTGAACACCGCCTCGGCGACCACCATCGCCCCGATGACCTGCGGGACGTAGTAGCCGAGCACGGTGACCGCGGGCCCGGACGCGTTGCGCAGCGCGTGGCCGAACACCACTCGCCGCCGGGTCAACCCACGCACTTCGGCCCCGACGACGTAGTTCTCCCGCAGCTCCCCGACCAGGGAGGTGCGCAGCTGGCGGGCGATGGCCACCGCCACGTCCACCGACAGGGCGAGTGCCGGCAGGATCGCGAAGCGCAGCCACTGGCCGAAGTCCTGGTCGATCGGCACGTAACCGCCCGAGGGCAGGACCGGCAGGGTCACCGAGAACAGCACGATCAGCCCGATGCCGATGCCGATGCCGATGCCGATGACGAACGGTGGGACGGTCGACGCCGCCGAGCACAGCACGGTGACCCCACGGTCGAACCAGCCGCCGCCCGACAGCGCCGCCCCGACGCCCAGCGCCCCACCGAACAGGATCCCGAGCAGCAACGCGACGATCGTGATCGAGACGTTCACCGGCAGCGCCTGGGTGATGCTGTCGGAGACCGGCAGGGTGGTGTAGTAGGACCGGCCGAAGTCCCCGGTCAGCGCGTGACCGAGCCAACTGAAGTACTGGACGAGAAACGGCCGGTCCAGACCGAAGTAGTGGTTCATCCGGTCGATGTCCGCGGGGGTCGCGGTCTCCCCGAGCACCTGGGCCGCGGGGTTGGTGTCGGTGAGCGCCCCGAGCCCGAAGGTGATGAACGTCGAGAGCAGCACCACCGGTATCCAGACCACCACGGCGGAGCGCACTACCCGCAGCACGGGCCGCCCCACCGCACCCCAGCGCACCCCGGCGCCACGTCCCGCCGACGGCTGGGTCGGCGTCGGTGCCGGCGCCGTGGGCCGGCCGATCTCCAGCGTTGTCATCAGCTCACCCGGACCCCTTCGAAGCGCTGCACGGCCAGGAAGCTGCCGAGCGCGGAGACGTTCTTCTTGCGGGCGAGAATGCGCGGCGTGGTGAACAGGAAGATGTTCGGCATCGTCTCCACCGCGATCTTCGTGGCGGCTTGCAGCACCGTGGGATAGGACGGGTCGTCCAGCGGCGTCTTACGCACCGTGGCGAGCGCGGCGGTGAGCTCCGGCGGGGTCCTGCGGCCGGGGTTCATCAGGCCCTGCTCACCGAAGAGCACCTGGAAGGCCTGGACGGCCGAGTCCCGCCCGGCGAAGCCGTCCACCGCGAGGGCCCCGGGAATGCTGGATGTACATGATCTGGGTGGCCTGGGCCGCCGGGATCGTGTCGATGGTGAGTTTCACACCGATTTTCGCCAGCTGTGCCTGGACCTGTTCGGCGATCGCGGTGGACGTCCCGGTGGTGGTGATCGGGACTTCCAGTCCGGTGGCGTGGCCGGCCTCGGCGAGCAGCTTCTTCGCCTTCTCCGGGTCGTAGGCGAAGGCGTTGTCCAGGCTCGGGTCGTGGCCGACATATCCCGGCGGGAAGGGCTGGTAGTTCACCACGCCGTAGCCGAAGGTCTGGGTCTTCGCGAGCGCGGCCCGGTCGATGCCGTACTTGAACGCCTCGACGACCTTCGGGTTGTCGAACGGCGCCTTGGTGATGTTCACGTCGAGCACCGTGGTGACCAGCGACGGGATGATCTGCACCTCGAGGCCGGCGGACTTCGCCGCGGACACCTGGCTGGCCGGGATCTGGGCGACGTCGAGACGCCCCGACTGCAGCGAGGCGATCGCCGTGGCGGCCTCGGGCGCCGGGTAGAGCTCGAAGGCGTCCAGGTGGATGTTCGCTTTGTCCCAGTAACCGGGGAAGCGCACCAGATTCGCCGACTGGTTCGGCACGTAGGCGGTGAGCCGGAACGGGCCGGCGCCGACCGGCTTGGTGGCGATGCCCTTGGCGTCCTTCTCGAAGGCGGTCGGGCTCACGATCATGCCGGTCTTGCCGGCGAGCAGGCTCGGGATCTGGTAGTTCACGCTCGACAGGTTGAGGGTGACGGTGCGGGCACCGTCGTTGGCCGTGATGGTCTGGACGTCGACCAGCTGCGCTGCGACCAGCGAGCCGGTGAAGTCCCGACCGCGCTCGAGGCTCTTGCGCACCGCGGTGGCGTTCAGCGGGGTGCCGTCGCTGAAGGTGAGGCCGGAGCGCAGGACGAAGGTGACCTGCTTGCCCGTGGCGTCGTACTTCCACGACTCGGCCAGCGCCGGGACCGGGTTGGCCTTCTCGTCCAGTTTGGTCAGCGCGGCGTAGACGAGCGACAGGGGGCGTGCACGTCCCAGCCGGCGGACGACGTCACCGGGTCCCAGGAGGTCACTGTCGACCAACCCCAGCGCAGCGTCCCGCCGTTGCCGCCACCGGCAGCGACCCCGGAGTCGCTGCCACCACCGCAGGCGGCGAGCAACAGGGACGAGCCGGCAACTGCGCCGAGGCCGAGGAAGCCTCGACGGCCCAGCACCATCGCCTCACTGCGGCGATCCTGGGCGGTCGAGTCGGCTCGTAGGTGTGCTGCGTTCACGGGGGCCGTGGTTCCTCTCTGGGAAAAGGGATTGCGGGATGGTAACTGGTCAGGTCTCGTAGATCGTTTGTTTTTT
>NZ_CADCWS010000175.1 GCF_902806475.1 Candidatus Frankia nodulisporulans | reverse complement strand
GGTCGGGGTCGGCCAGGACGTCGTAGGCGATCCGGACCTGGGCGAAGGCCGCGGGCTGGCCGCCGGCATCGGGATGGGTGCGGCGTGCCGCGGCACGGTAGGCATGACGGATCTGCTCGGCGCTGGCACTGGGTGCGACCCCCAGTACCTCGTAGAGTGACGGTTGCGCGGCCATGCGGCGCCTCCCTGGCCGTCCGCCGGTCGAGCCCCGCGGATCTCACGCGGTGTGGCTGCGCGGACGCGACCCACCTCCACAGTATGAGCGGACGGTCGAAGCTGGGTCGACCCGGCGAACGGGTCGATGCACTCCGAGCGGTCAGGCACGGCGATCCGCGGCTTCGGCGCTTAAGGTGATGCCCCGCGCACTTTGCGGTATGACGTACCGCGCGGCGCGAGGGCGGCTGCGTCGGCGGGAGACCGTCCGACGGCAATCATGGGATGGGGACGATGGGGCGGGCCACGGAGATCGTCGATCGGGTGGGGTCGCTGGTAGGGGAGGACGTCACTGACCGGCTGACGGTGACCGGGCCGGCGGACGTGCTCCCGAGCGTGTACGAGGTGACGACGTTCGCGGCCACGACGGTGGCGGCGGCGGTCGGCGCCGGGCGGCTGCTGTCGGCCCGCACCGGCGAGGGACCTCCGCCGGTCGTGGTCGACACCCGGCATGCCGCGGCGGCGTTCGGCAGCGAGCGGCATCTGCGGTTGGACGGACGGCCCGCGGCGTCGGTGTGGGAGCCGATCTCCGGATACTACCAGACCAGCGATGACCGGTGGATTCAGCTGCACTGCAATTTCTCGCATCATCGCGACGGTGTGCTGGACCTGCTCGGTGTCCCGAACGAGCGGGACGCGGTCGCCCGGGTGATCCGTCGGATCGACGCCGCCTCGCTCGAGACGGAACTACAGGCCATGGGCCTGTGCGCGACGATGGCCCGGACGGAGGCCGAATGGTCGTGCCATCCGCAGGCCAAGGCGACCGCGACCCAGCCGGTGCTGGCGGTCGAACGCCTCGACGACAGCGCGCCGCAGCCGCTGGCCCCGACCGAGACGCCGGCGGCCGGGGTGCGGGTGCTTGACCTCACCCGGGTCATCGCCGGGCCGGTCACGGGGCGCACGCTCGCCGCCTATGGCGCGGATGTGCTGCGTGTCGGCGCCGCGCACCTGCCGGAGGTGCAGACGCTGCTGGTCGACACCGGGTTCGGCAAGCGCAACACCTTCCTCAACCTCCGGGTGGCCGCGGACGCCCGACGGCTGCGGGAACTGATCGCCTCGGCGGACGTGCTGATCCAGGCCTACCGGCCGCGGGCGCTGGACCGGCTCGGTTTCGGCCCGGCCGCCGTCGCGCGGCTGCGTCCCGGCATCGTGTACGCGACGATCAGCGCCTACGGGCACACGGGTCCGTGGAGTGGGCTGCGGGGCTTCGACAGTCTGGTGCAGACCGCGTCCGGGATGGTGCTGGCCGGCGCGGCCGGGCGGGACGAGCCGGACCCGGTGCCGCTGCCCGTGCAGGCACTTGATCACGGGACGGGCTATCTCACGGCGTACGGCATCCTCGACGCGCTCGCCCGCCGGGCCCGCGAGGGCGGCAGCTGGCATGTGCGGGTGTCGCTGGCCCGCACCGGACGGATGCTGACCGACCTCGGCCACCATGACACGCGGGCGGTGCCACCCCTGGCCGCGGCCGACCTCGAGCCGTACCAGGACACCTACATGAGCGAGTTCGGCGAGCTGACCTACATCCGTCCGCCGGGCACGGTCGCCGGGGTCGCGCCGCGCTGGACCCGTCCACCCGCCCGGCTCGGCACCAGCGCTCCGACCTGGTCCCTGCGCCCCTGAGTCGCCGCCGCGGTCCGAATCGGTGCTGGATGCGGCTGGGTCGAGGTTTTGGCGCCGTCCAGACGCGTGCGCCGGGATAATTTCATCGTATTGATTCGCAGGAATCATCGAGTTGTGAAATAGCTCGCAAGATGAACGGCGGCGCGCCTAAGTGGCGCGATTGTGTACTAGGTGTAACAACCTGCTGGACTACTTCCGGGGGATCCACCCGGAGGACTAGGTTGCCGCCATCCCGGGCGGAGCGTTCGCGACGGTCGGTCGACAGGGTTGGGTCGGGCGGTGTTCCCGTGCGATGCGGTGCGGGTGACCGGCGCCGCCGCCGTATGGATAGTGGCGTGTCCCGGTGCCGAGCACCGGTCGCGCCGGGGGTAGCTGGCAGCGTGACGGGGGCGGCAGCGGAGTCGCAACCGGGTTGTACCGGAGGAGGATATGCATGGGTAGGCGCCCGATTCTGGGAGCGATCGCCCTGGCCACAGCGGTGACACTGTCCGCCGCGGCCTGTGGGAGTAGCGGGGACGACACGTCCTCGAGTGGCAAGAAGACGATCACCATCGGCTTCCAGGGCGTGCTTTCGGGTGACAACCAGCAGCTTGGCCTGAACGCGCTGTACGGGGTCAAGACGGCGATCGCGGAGGTCAACGCCGACGCGAGCTACCCGTTCGAGTTGAAGCTGGTCGAGTCCGACGACGCCGGTTCGCCCGACCAGGGCCCGACGGCGGCCCAGAAGCTGATCGACAACAAGAAGGTCGTCGCGGTGGTCGGGCCGATGTTCTCCGGCGCGACCAAGGCCAGCGAACCGGCCTATTCGCAGGCCGGTCTGCTGTCGGTGAGCCCGTCGGCGACGAACCCGGCGCTGACGACGCTCGGTTTCACGTCGTTCTACCGGGTCATCGCACCGGACACGGTGCAGGGCAAGGCCGCCGCGGACTACCTCGCCGATGTGCTGAAGGCCAAGAAAGTCTACTCGCTCGACGACAAGAGCGAGTACGGCACCGGTCTGTCGGGCGCGCTCGAGCCCGAGCTCAAGGCCAAGGGCATCGAGGTCATCCACGACGGCATCAACCCGACCAAGGACTACCAGTCCGAGGCCACCAAGATCATCGCGGCCAAGCCGGACGTCCTGTACTACTCCGGCTACTACGCCGAGCTCGCCCTGCTCACCAAGGCGCTCAAGGACAAGGGCTTCACCGGCAAGATCGCCAGCGGTGACGGTTCGAACGACCCGCAGTACGTCGCGCAGGCCGGCGCCACCGCGGCCGAGGGCGTCTACCTGACCTGCCCCTGTGGCGACGCGAACTCCGACCCGAAGGCGGCGGCGTTCGTCGAGTCCTTCAAGAAGGTCAACAACGGCGCGAAGCCGGGCACCTACTCCGGTGAGGCGTACGACGCGACGAAGGCCCTGGCCACGGTCTTCAAGCAGCTCGGCGACGACGTGAACCGCGAGTCGGTCCTGAAGGCCTTCCCCGGGGTCAACTACGCGGGCATCACCAAGACCGTCTCCTTCGAGTCCAACGGCGAGGTCAAGGGTTCGAACGTGTACGTGTACCAGGTGAAGAACGGCGCGATCACGGTCCTCGGCAACATCGCGGATCTGATCAAGGCCTGATTCGGTTCCGATCCCGACGGTGGCCCGGGCGCCCGCTGGCGTCCCGGGCCACCGTCGGGTTACATGCCCTACCGAGACGTGCCGGATCGAGATGTGCCGGATCGAGACGCGACGAACGAGGCGTAACGCATGGGTTTCTTCGACCAGTTCTGGCAACTGACCATTGACGGTCTGATGGTCGGATCGCTGTACGCGGTCATCGCGCTCGGCTACACGCTGGTGTACGGCGTGCTCCAGCTGATCAACTTCGCCCACAGCGAGGTGTTCATGCTCGGTTCCTTCGGCGGGCTGTTCGCCGCCCGGGCACTGCTGCCCGATGGCGGGGTGCCGGGCGGGTTCCAGTCGGTGTACCTGGTCGCGGTCGGGCTCGCCGTCGGCGCGTTGTGCGGGGCGCTGGCCGCCTTCACTCTCGAACGGGTCGCCTACCGGCCGTTGCGGCGCCGTTCGGCACCCCGGCTCGCCTATCTGATCAGTGCGATCGGCGCGTCCCTGTTCGCGGTGAACCTCGCCGGCAAGGAGTTCGGCCGCCAGAACGTCGACCTGCCCGACCTGTTCCACAACGACACCGTCTTCACGCTCTTCGGCGCCGATGTCTCCACCCAGTCGCTGGTCATCTTCGCGGTCGCCATCGCGATGCTCGTCGGCCTCGACCGACTCGTCGCCGGCACCCGCCTCGGCCAGGGCATCCGGGCCGTCGCCCAGGACGCCGACACCGCCGTGCTGATGGGCGTCAACGTCGAGCGCATCATCATCGTCACCTTCGTCGTCGGCGGACTCCTCGCCGGCGCCGGCGGTTTTCTCTACGCGATGACGTTCAACGCGTCGTACAGCATGGGCTTCGTCCCCGGGGTGAAGGCGTTCACCGCCGCCGTTCTCGGTGGGATCGGCAACGTCCGCGGCGCGATGCTCGGCGGTCTGCTGCTCGGCCTGGTCGAAAGCTACGGTGGTTACCTGTTCCAGGCGTCCTACAAGGACGTCATCGCCTTTCTCGTGCTGGTGGCGATCCTGATGATCCGGCCGTCCGGTCTGCTCGGCGAGCGCCTGGGACGGGCGGCATGACCGGCCCGAACGTGCCCGGCCAGCCAGCGCCGCGCTCGTCCACGTCCACGCGGGAGGGGCGGGAGGGGCCGGGTGGGCCGCGGCGGGTGCGGCCGTCGTGGCATCCGGCGGGGTTGCGTTCGCCGGCACGACTGCGTCAACTCGGCGTTCTGGTACTGCTCGGGCTGCTCGCCGCGGTCGTGACCGGGCCGACCGGCAACTCCGACCATCCGCTGCGGGCCGCCTGGGATTCGATCGCCGACCCGCGGATCGTCCTGTTCCTCGTGATCGCCGTCGTGCTGTGGCTGATCGTGGCGCTTGGCGGGCAGCTGCGGACACTGGCCGTGCGGTGGACGACGCCGGTGCGCGAGCCGGTGGGCGCCGCCTACGGCCGCCGTGGCGGGCCGATCGCGCTGAACCTCGCCCTGCTCGCTGTCGCGATCATCGCCCCGATGCTGTTCTCCACCGCGGCCCAGCAGTGGATGGTCGACGGCGTCGGCATCTACGCGCTGCTCGCGCTCGGCCTGAACGTCGTCGTCGGCTACGCCGGCCTGCTCGACCTCGGCTACATCGCGTTCTTCGCGATCGGCGCGTACACCACGGCCTATTTCACCTCGCAGACCGCGATGCCCTGGCATGCCCCGTTCACGCTCAACCCGTTCTTCGTCTTCCCGATCGCGCTCCTGCTCGCCGCGCTCGCCGGCGTCGTTCTCGGCGCGCCGACACTGCGGCTGCGCGGTGACTATCTCGCGATCGTCACACTCGGTTTCGGTGAGATCATCCATCTGCTCGCGAACAACGCCGATGGCGTCACCAACGGTGCCCGTGGCGCGTTCGGTGTCCCGCACCTGTCGATCCACCTGCTCGGGATCGACTACACCTGGGGTATCGATCCGCTGCCGTACTACTACCTGCTGCTGGCCATCATCGTCATCGTGATGATCGCCTTCGGCCGGTTGGAACGCTCCCGGATCGGCCGATCATGGGCGGCCATCCGCGAGGACGAGATCGCCGCCGAGGCGACCGGTGTGGCGACACTGCGGCTGAAACTGCTCGCCTTCGCCATCGGCGCGTCCGTGTCGGGGTTCGCCGGGGTGCTGTTCGCGTCCAAACAGTTCTTCAATCCGCAGAGCTTCAGCCTGCAGGCCTCCTTCTTCATCGTCGCGGTGGTCATCTTCGGCGGGATGGGTTCACGCCTGGGCGTGGTCGTCGGCGCGGTCGTGCTTCAGGGGCTCACCTTCTACCTGCGGGACCTGGTGGCGCCCGCGGACCGCTACATCTACTTCGGGGCTGTCATCGTGACCATGATGATCTTCCGTCCGCAGGGGTTGGTGCCGTCCCGGCGCCGTCGCCGCGAGATCGAACTGTCCGAGGCCGGGGTCGGCGCCGCCGATGCCCTCGGCGCCGCGCCGACCGGAGCCCGGCCATGAGCCGCGCCGGTTCGCACCGCGCCAGCGCGCGCCGCGGCGGGGCCGCCGCTGTACCCGGGGCGCGGCAGCCGTCCATGATGGAGAACGTGGGTGGCGATCCGGGGGACCTCGTCGTCGAGGCCCGCGACCTGTCGCTGCGCTTCGGCGGCGTGACCAGCCTGGACGGCGTCTCCCTGCGGCAGCGGCGCGGGGAGATCCTCGCCGTCATCGGGCCGAACGGAGCCGGTAAGACCTCCCTGTTCAACTGCCTGACCGGCGCGTACCGGCCGCAGGAGGGCTCGGTGACCTTCTGGCCGCAGCCCGGGCAGAGCACCGAACTCCTCGGCCGTCGCCCGCATGCCATCACCCGGCTCGGGGTCGCCCGCACCTTCCAGAACATCCGCCTGTTTCCCGCGCTGTCCGCGTTGGAGAACGTGCAGATCGGCACCGAGGTGCGCCAGAAGTACGGCCCGTTGTCCGTCGTGCTCGGCCTCCCACACGCCCGGCGAGCCGAACGCGACGGTGTCCGCCGGGCCGCGGACCTGCTCGACCTCGTCGGCCTGGCCCACCGCACCCACGAACAGGCCGCCTCCCTGCCCTACGGCGAGCAGCGCCGCCTCGAGATCGCCCGCGCGCTCGGCACCGACCCGCGCCTGCTCCTGCTGGACGAACCCGCCGCCGGCACCAACCCGGTGGAGAAGCGCGACCTCGCCGCCCTCGTCACCCGCATCGCCGCGACCGGCGTCTCCGTCCTGCTGATCGAACACGACATGGGCCTGGTGATGTCGCTGGCCACCACCGTGGCCGTGCTCAACTTCGGCCGGATGATCGCCTATGGCTCGCCGTCCGAGGTGCAACGCGACCCGGCGGTGATCGAGGCCTATCTCGGCGCCGACTCGGGCACCGGTCCCGGCCCGGGTGCCGGTGGCGCAGGCAATCGCAGGGAGCTGGGCTGATGCTGCTGTCGCTGACCGACGTCGAGGTCGCCTACGGGGCGGTCACCGCCCTGCGCGGCCTGAGCCTCGAGGTGGACGAGGGCGAGATCGTCACCCTGCTGGGCGCGAACGGCGCCGGCAAGACCACCACCCTGCGCACCATCTCCGGTCTGCTGCGTCCCCGCGCCGGCGAGCTCCGCCTGGACGGCCGTCCCCTGTCGACCATCCCCGCGCACGACCTGGTGGCACTCGGCGTCAGCCACGTCCCCGAAGGACGCCGCGTCTTCCCCAGCATGAGCGTGCGGGAGAACCTGCTGATGGGCGCCTACCGCGACCGTCGGCACACCCGCGAGGACCTCGACCGGGTGTTCGCGCTGTTCCCGCGTCTGTCCGAACGCATCGGCCAGGTCAGCGGCACCCTGTCCGGTGGCGAGCAGCAGATGCTCGCGATCGGCCGCGCCCTGATGAGCCGCCCACGTCTGGTCCTGCTCGACGAACCGTCGATGGGCCTCGCCCCCATGGTCGTCCAGACCATCTTCGAGGTCATCGCCGAGATCAACCGCGACGGCGTAGCCGTCCTGCTCGTCGAACAGAACGCCGCCTCGGCCCTGCGTATCGCCGGACGCGGCTACGTCCTGGAAACCGGCGAGGTCGTCCTCTCCGGCACCTCCGCCAGCCTGCTCTCCGACGACCGTGTTCGCCAGGCCTACCTGGGCGAGGACCTCACCCCCACCCCCTGACGCCCCCGCGGCGAAGGTCGGATCGCCCGGATCGGACGGGCGGCCACAGCCGTGGTGCCGGTGCCGGTGGTGGCAGTGGCAGTGGGGGTGGCGGCCGGTGTCCAGTCACGGCCGTCGCGGGAGTCGGTGCCGAAGCGGATCCCGGCGACGGTCAGGGCGGTGAGCAGGGCGAGGATCGCGTAGGTCATGGTCCTGAGGATCAGGATCGGCGGACGTGCAGTCCATCTGTTTTTTGTGGGATAGACCGTTAAGCTGAGCTACATGATCGATGTTCGGCGGCTGCGGCTGCTGCGGGAGCTCGACAACCGGGGGACGATTGTCGCGACCGCGCAGGCGTTGCACCTGACCCCGTCAGCGGTCAGCCAGCAGCTGGCGGCGCTCGCGAAGGAGACGGGGGTGCGGCTGCTCGATCCGGCGGGGCGGCGGGTGCGACTCACACCGGCGGCGCAGGTGCTGCTGGAACATGCCGACATTCTGTTCGCGCAGCTCGAGCGGGCCGAGGCTGATCTCGCGGCGTTCGACGAGGGCCGGGTGGGGTCGGTGGCGATTTCGGCCTTCACGACGGCGATCTCCGGGATCGTCGCGCCGGCGCTGCTCGCGCTGCGGGAAAGCCGGCCGCGGCTGCGACTGTCGGTGACGGATGTGCCCGAGCCGGACTGTTTCGATCAGCTGCTCGGCGGTGAGCTGGATGTGGCCATCGGCATCACTCACGCCGGGGCCCGGTCGCTGGATACACGGTTGTTGCAGATTCCGCTGGTGGACGATCCACTCGAGGTGGCCCTGCCGGTGGGGCATCCGTACGCGTCGGCGCCGGAGGTTCCGCTGGAAGCGCTGCGGGCTGACGAGTTCGTTGTCAGTCGTCCGGGCACCGCCTGCCGGGAGGTGGCGCACGCCGCCTGCGCGGCGGCGGGTTTCGTCCCGCGGGTTCGGCATAATGCGGACGACTTCGTTGCCGTCCTTACCCTGATCGCCGCGGGGTGCGGAATCAGTCTTGTTCCGCGGCTTGCCGGGCTGTCCTCCACCCCGCAGGTGGTGCTGCGTCCCATCGCGGGTACGACGCCGATCAGGCCGATCTTCGCCGCCGTCCGCCGCGGTTCCCAACAGGCCCCGCATCTGTCCGCCGTCCTCGCCGCCCTGGTCGCCGCCGCCCGTTCTCCCGACCCCGATCGGACGCCTGTATAGATCCAGCTCGATGTCGTGGTGGTCTCGACGTCGTGAGTGCGCATGCCGCCGAGCCCGGTAGCTCGGGCGGTAAGGTGGTTCTGCCGTGGTCCGTGGATCGCAGACTGCTGGCGATGGATAGGATGAGCGGGTGCTGACCAGGCTCGAGGTAGACGGGTTCAAGAATCTTCTGGGCCTGACGGTCGATTTTGGGCCGTACACCTGTATCGTTGGCCCGAATGCGGTCGGAAAATCGAACATATTTGATGTCATTGAATTTCTTTCGCTCCTGGCCGATCATCAGTTTCTTGAGGCTGCGCAAAGGCTGCGATCGGTGGGGTCGCACGGCGGTGACCCGAGATCTCTTTTCTGGAATCTTGGAGTCGGCGGATCCGCGTCGATGAAGATTGCCGTGGAGATGATTGTTCCACGGAATGTGGAAGATGACTTCGGTCTGTCCGAATCGCCTACCACGTCTTTTCTTCGATATGAGCTCGAGCTTTCCTATCAGCCGGCGGAAAGCGGTCGAGCAAGCTCAAGCGGAATCTCCCTGGTGCGGGAGGAGCTGCGGCACATCAAGCTCGGTGATGCGGCGCAAAGGTTGCGCTGGCCACACAGCAAGAAGAACTTTCGTAACTGGTCAGGTCTCGTAGATCGTTTGTTTTTTGTTCCTCGGCTGGCTGGGATGCTTT
>NZ_CADCWS010000174.1 GCF_902806475.1 Candidatus Frankia nodulisporulans | reverse complement strand
CGCCATGAGGGACAGCCTGACCGTACGGTCGGGGTTGTCCACGTTGAGGTCCACCAGGGCGATGGACTGCCAGGTACCCAGGGTGAGCCGACCGGCCAGCACCGGAACGGTCAGGGACGGCGGGATGAGCGCGGGCAGCACATGGGACCGACCGTGACCCCGCGAACCATGGGCGTGGCGCCAGCGATCGTCGGCGGGCAGCAGCTCGGCCAGGGCCGCGAGCAGGTCGGCGTCGCTACCGGACCCCAGCTCCAGGATGGCGAGGCCGGCCGTGGCGTGCGGCACGAACACGGACAACAGGCCGTCACCGGAATCGGCGACGAAGCGCGCCGCACTCGCCGTGAGATCCACCACACACTCACGATGGCCGGTGTGCACGGTCACCGTGGTGGTCTTCATCCGGGTGTCCATCACGGTGATTGTGCCGCAGAAAGTGCCGTGAGCGCGGCATCGACGCGGACGACATGTCAACAACGCCACGCCCATCGCCCGATTCACTACTCAAAAGTAACCGAGACGTACGTGACGACGTCCCGACGACGGAGCACGATGGAACCAAGGCGTGTGCCCGAGCGGTGGCCGGCCGCCCCCGCATCCGGGGCGCCGCCGGCCTGGACGAGGTCAGACCACGAGGCATGACACATGGGCCGCCGCCCACGTGGGGAGGATCTTCCCGCGTGGTCCGACGGCCCCGGAAGCTTGAGGAGCAGGAGAAGGCGTGGCGCAGGACACGAACCGGAGTTTCTCGATCATCACCGATGGTCTGCCGAGCCAGCTGCCCGACATCGACCCCGCGGAGACCGGCGAGTGGCTGGAGTCCCTCGACGCGGTCATCGAGGAGTCCGGCCGCGGCCGGGCCCGGTTCCTCATGCTGAAGCTGCTCGAGCGAGCCCGGGAGAAGGCGGTCGGCGTTCCCGGCCTGACCAGTACGGATTACATCAACACCATTCCCCCGGAGCGGGAGCCCTGGTTCCCCGGGGACGAGCACATCGAACGCCGCATCCGGGCCTACATCCGGTGGAACGCGGCCATCATGGTCAGCCGGGCGAACCGCCCGGAGTTCAACGTCGGTGGTCACATCGCCACCTACGCCTCGAGTGCCAGTCTCTACGAAGTGGGATTCAACCACTTCTTCCGGGGCAAGGACCATCTGTCGCACTCCCCCGGCAGCGACTCCGGCGACCAGATCTTCATTCAGGGTCACGCTTCGCCGGGTATCTACGCGCGGGCCTTTCTGGAGGGCCGGCTCACCGAGCGCCAGCTGGACGCGTTCCGACGCGAGAGCGAGTCGGGCGGCCTGTCGTCCTACCCGCATCCGCGCCTCATGCCGGACTTCTGGGAGTTCCCCACGGTCTCGATGGGGCTCGGCCCGATCGACGCCATCTACCAGGCACGCTTCAACCGTTACCTGCTCAACCGCCAGATCAAGGACACCTCCGGTAGCCGGGTGTGGGCGTTCCTGGGCGACGGCGAGATGGACGAACCGGAGTCGATCGGCGCCCTTGGCGTCGCGGCCCGCGAGGAGCTCGACAACCTCATCTTCGTGGTGAACTGCAACCTGCAGCGCCTCGACGGTCCGGTCCGCGGCAACGGCAAGATCATGCAGGAGCTGGAGTCGCTGTTCCGCGGCGCCGGCTGGAACGTGATCAAGGTTGTCTGGGGTCGCGACTGGGACCCGCTGCTGGCCAAGGACACCGACGGTGTCCTTGTCAACCGGATGAACACCACCCCGGACGGGCAGTTCCAGACGTACTCGACCTCGTCCGGCGACTACATCCGTGAGCACTTCTTCGGCTCGGACGCGCGGCTGCGCCGGATGGTCGGTGACCTTTCCGACGACGAGCTGCGCAAGCTCTCCCGCGGTGGCCACGACTACCGCAAGCTGTACGCGGCGTACAAGGCGGCCACCGAGCACACCGGCCAGCCCACCGTCATCCTGGCGCACACCATCAAGGGCTGGACGCTGGGCAAGGACTTCGAGGCCCGCAACGCCACCCACCAGATGAAGAAGCTGACCAAGACGGAGCTCAAGGAGTTCCGCGACCGGCTCTACCTGGAGATCCCGGACTCGGCGCTGACCGGCGACCTGCCGCCCTACTACCACCCGGGGCAGGATTCCGAGGAGATCCAGTACATGCGGGAGCGTCGGGCCGGCCTCGGCGGTTCGATGCCCAAGCGGGTCGTGCGGGCCAAGCCGCTCCCCCAGCCGCCCGCGAAGATCTTCGACGAGCTGCGCCGGGGTTCGGGCAAGCAGCCGGTGGCCACGACGATGGCGTTCGTCCGGTTGCTCAAGGACCTCATGAAGACCAAGGACCTCGGGCCGCGCTTCGTCCCCGTCATCCCGGACGAGGCCCGCACCTTCGGTATGGACGCGATGTTCCCGACGGCGAAGATCTACTCGCCGCACGGGCAGCGGTACGAGGCCGTCGACCGCGAACTGCTGCTGTCCTACCAGGAGTCCGAGTCCGGGCAGATGCTGCACGAGGGCATCAGCGAGGCCGGCAGCATGGGCTCGGTCATGGCGGCCGCGACGTCCTACTCGACCCACGCGCAGTTCATGATCCCCGTCTACGTCTTCTACTCGATGTTCGGGTTCCAGCGCACCGGTGACCAGATGTGGGCTCTGGGTGACCAGCTCGGCCGGGGCTTCCTGCTCGGCGCCACCGCCGGGCGCACCACGCTCAACGGCGAGGGGCTCCAGCACCAGGACGGCCACTCGCTGCTGCTGGCCAGCACCAACCCGGCCTGCATCTCCTACGACCCGGCGTTCGCGTTCGAGGTGTCGCACATCGTGCGCGACGCCCTCGACCGGATGTACGGCGAGCGCGACGAGAACGTCTTCTACTACCTGACCGTCTACAACGAGCCGGTGCCGCAGCCGGCCGAGCCCGAGGGTCTCGACCCGGCCCAGATCCTCGCCGGCCTGTACCTGTTCCGTCGGGCCACCGCGCTGACCGGCGGCGGACCCAACGGCGGCTCCGACGGCGGCACCGCGCCGCGGGCGCAGCTGCTGGCCAGCGGCACGTCCATCCACTGGGCACTGGCCGCGCAGGAGCTGCTCGCCGGCGACTACGGTGTCGCCGCCGACGTCTGGTCGGCGACGTCCTGGAACGAGCTGCGGCGCGAGGCGCTCGAGCGTGAGCAGGACAACCTGCTCAACCCCGAGGCCGACGGCCCCGCTCCGTACATCACCCGTGTCCTGGACGGCGCCCCCGGCCCGGTCGTCGCCGTCTCCGACTGGATGCGTGCCGTCCCCGACCAGATCTCCCGCTGGGTACCGCAGCCCTTCACCTCGCTGGGCACGGACGGCTACGGCCGTTCCGACACCCGGGCCGCCCTGCGCCGCCACTTCAAGGTCGACGCCGAGTCCATCGTCGTCGCCACCCTCGAATCCCTGGTGCGGGCCGGCGAGGTCAAGGCCAGCACGGTCGAGGACGCGATCCGCCGCTTCGGCCTGCGCGACACCCCCGACGCCTGACCGACCCCGGTCGCACGCATCGTCTCGGGCCCGCATCGGCAGCCGTCATGGCTTCCGGTGCGGGCCCGAGACGTGTCGGCGTCCGTCCCCACCGCCCGTCCGGCGGATCTTTACGACTTCGAAAGTGGCGAGGTGAGGCCCACGGGGGCCGCGGGCACGATCCGGCTACCCGATGTGCCGGGCGTGGCGGCCACGAACGCGGGAACGGCCTCGGCCGGGACGTCTCGGAACCCACTCGCCGGTGCGCGGCCACCGGCGGCGGCCGCCCGTGGGCGCCCCGGGGCCGCACACCGGAACCCCGCTGGGCCTCCCGGGTGGACTACGGAACCCGCCAGGGCGACGCGGCCACCCGGACGTCGACCACCGGGCGCCGGCGGGGAGCCGCGGGGGAGCCCGTTCGGACCGGCACGGTCGGGGGGAGGCGCCCACGCGGGCGGCGCGACGGGCCGGGTGAGGGTGAACCAGGGAAAAATTTCTCCGCCAGCGGTCCGGTACGCCGCGCACCGGACGGGCGAGACGGCTCGGCATCCGGCCGGGCACAGCGGGTGGCGCAGGTGAGGCGGGGTGCGGGCGGGCCAACGCACACCGGCACCATCGTCGCAGTCAGTGACGAACGCCGCATGGCGCTGCGCGGGCGAGGCGGCGCGGGCCAGCTGCGCAGGGCGGCCCGTCCAACGCGGAGCTACCCCCAGACCAGCACTGTCATGCCCCACCGAATGGCACGACGAGTTCCACATCGGGTCGCCAATCATTAGTCTCACGAGCGTGGCATCCGGAGATCGGCGATGTGGAGTAGGCAGCCACGGACCGGCTGTGTGTGGCACTCCCCTCATCAGCCACCACACGCCGCTACGGTGTCCGAGAACAACGGTGCGTGGTCTTCGCGACATCGCGGGCCACGTGGAGATCCGGTCCGGCCGGCTGATCAACGCCGGCCCCCGGTTCACCGGCACAGCGCGCAAGGATGTGGACGACGGCTGCCCGGTGCACGCCGTGACGGTCGAGGAGGACCACGCCGTGACGGTCGAGGAGGACAAGTTGAACGGGGTCCCGACAGCCGCCTGGTGGGCGGCATGATCTTGCGGGCGCGTCGGATCGAACGGCTGGAGGAGCATCCCAACCTGCGGGGCATCCTCGGCATCCTCGCCCAGCTTGTGCACACCAGCGATACCGAACTGGGCGCGCTGGCCGGTGCCTGGCGCAACTCCGGTTATCTGGCCGCGGCGCGGGACAAGGCGCTGTCACCGGATTCGCCGCTGATCGTCGAGGTGCTCGCCGCCTTCGACGCACTCAGCGCGATCTACGCCGATGACCTGGCCGGCGCCCAGTACGTGACGGTCGAGCCGTCGGTGGCGGCCACCGCGCTGCGGGCGATGCGCGACGCGGTCGCCGCCTCCTACTCGCGGCCGATCCTGGGCCGGGCCGAGTACGCGGCGCTGATGCGGCCATGGCGGACGGTCTACCCGCGGGCTCGTTCACACGAGCCTGACCTCGGCCCCGCCGCGGCGGACGTCAAACGGGTCCTGGCGGCCCTGCCGGTGCTCGCCGGTCGCTGCCATAACCCGGACAGCCTCGAGGTCTACGACGGCCTGCTGGTCAGCGCGCTCACCCGGGATGACACCGCTCACCAGCAGGCCATGGACGCGGCGTTCGCCAGCGCCGTGGTCACCGGCCGGCGCCGGGTCTGGACGTTGGTGCGCCGCAGCGCCGCCGAGGGATTCTGGCGGCTGTGCCCGGACTGCCGTGGGCGACGGGCCGGCCTCGACTCCGGTGAGGATCACCGGGTGATGGAGCTGTGCGCGGATCTCGCCTGCGCCCTGCTCGTCGAGGACCTCCTCGACACCGACCAGTTCACCCAGCTCACCCGGCCACTGCACACTCTCGTCCCGCTGCAGCACCGCGGTAGCTGACCGGGCGGGATCACCGGACCGGCGGGCCGGCGGGCCGGCGGGGCGTGGCGGAAAGGTCGTCAGGCCTCGCCGGCCCGGCGGGGGCGATAGACGATCAGACGGGCCGAGCTGGGGGCGATCACGATCCGGTCGACGCCCTCGGTCACCTCGCCGTCGCAGGCGAAGGGCAGCGGGCTGGCCTCACTGGACGCGATCAGCACCCGTTCGACGGTGCGCTGCTCGTAGACCCGGCTGCGGCCGAGCCGACCGGTGAGCACCGCGCCGATCAGGCGGGCCCGGGCCAGCGGCGCCGCGGCGTCGACGACCCGCAGGTCGAGTCTGCTCTCGTCGAGGCGGCTGCGGTAGGTCGGCGCGAAGCCGTCGGGATGGTAGACGCCGTTGCCGACGAAGATCAGCCAGACCCGCCGTCGCTCGCCGTCGATCTCGACCTCGAACGGGGTCTCATGGCGCAGCACCCAGCTCAACGCGATGATCATCGATGGCCATTTGCCGAGCCGACGTTCATACCGTTCGCGCAGGGCGACCATGTCGGGATAGCCGCCGAGGCTCGCCGTGTTGACGAAGATGCGGGAGATCCGGTCGAACTTCGCCGAGATGCCATCCGCGTACCCAAGATCGACGGCGACCGCCGAGCCCGTCCGGATGGCCTGCACCGTGTCACCCGCGCCGTTGAGACCGAGGTCGGCGGCGAAGTGGTTGAGCGTGCCGGCCGGGAAGACGGCCAGGGGGCTGCCCTGGGCGACCGCGAGCTGCGCGGCCGAGTTGATGCTGCCGTCGCCGCCGGCGATCCCGAGTACTCGACACGACGCCGCCGCCTTCGCCAGCGCGTCGCCCATGTCCTCGGTCGGGCCGACCTCGACGACGCGGGCCCGCGGCAGATCCGCGCGCAACACCGCCACCAGGTCGTCGTGATGCCCCTGGCCCGAACGGGAGTTGACGACCACGGTGAGACCTTCACCGTCGGGCAGGGCCGGTGCCCACGCCGACGCCGGACTCGCCCGGGCCGGAGCCCAGGGTCGGCGTGGCATCACCTTGGTCGTCAGCAGCCCCGCACCGACACCCAGCGCCACACCGGCCAGCACGTCCCCGGGGTAGTGCACACCGACGTACACCCGGGAGAACGCGACCGCCGCGGCGAGCGCGGCCACCGGCACCGCGGCGGCCGGGGCGTCCAGGGCGACACCGGTGGCGAACGCGGCCGCCGACGCCGCATGCCCGGACGGAAAGGAGAACGTGGACATGTCGCGGGAGAGCCGACGCAGCGGCGGGATGCCGTGGGTCGGCGGCCGGTCGCGGCGGAACACGAACTTGGCCGGGCCGTTCGCGATCACACTGGCCACACCGAGGCCGAGCAGACCCCGGGCCGCCGCCGGCCGGCGCCGCCCCTTGGTCGTGCCCAGCGCGGCGGCCACACCCCACCAGAGCAGGCCGTGGTCGGCCGCGTGGGACAGCTTGGGCAACAGCGGGTCGATCAGTGGCCGCCCGCCGGCCAGCGCGGTGAACAGCGACCGGTCCGCCCGCGAGAACGCCGCGGCAAACGTCTGACCAGCCGCGATGTCACGCCGCATCAGGAGTCGGGCCCGCCGCAGCCCCGGCCCCTCGCCACCCCCCGGCAGTCCCGGCAGTCCTGACCAGTCTGATGGTTCGCGGCGATCCGCCCCGCGTCGGAACACCGTTCCGGCGCGGGCGACCGCTGCCACTGCCCGCGAGTCCTTCGATCTCACCGCCACGACCGCACCGTACCCAGCTGGGCCACCGTCCGATCATCAGGGGCGAACGTCACATGCCCCGGGTCGGTTCAGACGGGCAGAGCGGTGTGACCGGCCCGGCGCGGTGCCGGCGTGAAAGGAAAGGACGCCGCTCGAGGCGGGGTGCGTCGAGGCTCCACCGTGCGGCCGGTCGGCAGGATCTCCCCGGTGTCCTCGAAACGGATCACGCCGTTGCACAGCAGGCACCAGCCCTGGTCCCAGTGCTCGCTGGCGAGCCGGGCCGCGTCGCGGTCGACGTCGTCGGCGGCGGGGCAGGGTGGCGAGTGCGGGCAGTCGCAGGGCGGTGGACCGGCCCCGTGCGGGGTCGGGCCCCCGGCTCTGGCCGAGCCGGCCGAACCGGCGAGCGCGCCCGCGTTGACCGAGGCGACCACGGCGTCGGCCGAGGCGGGCACGGCGGCAACCGAGGGGGCCGCGGCGCCGGTGGAGGTAGAAGAGGGATCCGGGTCGTCGCCAAGCACCTGGGGCGCCTGCGACTCGTCTGAAACACGAACACCTTGCACGAGCACCAGACGTTACGCCTCCTCGTAAGAAGCGTCACACCGAGGCGCACGTGAAGGGCCTGGCGTGTCTGTCCGCTGCCCGGTCCGTGGACGTACCAGTGGGGACTGTCCTCACCAGCCACCCATACTGACCTGCGATGACGCAAGCAGGCCCACATCCGGGCATCCCTGTACAGGTCACGGCGTGTCTGTCTTCCGATACCGGTATCCGAACCTGGTGGGCAGATCGGTAGGTTACGGGGCTGCGGCCCGGCGAACGCTGGCGTCGGCGGCCACAATGACTCGCGTCGGTCCCGCCGTGTTCCGCGGCCCGCCCGCCCATGGAGGGGGTACGCACAATGGAGGGTGCACAGGCTGACGTGCTGGCGCCCGCACGGCCGATCGAGGTGTCGGTGGTGATGCCGTGCCTCAACGAGCAGGGTTCGGTCGGCGTGTGCGTGCGCAAGGCGGTGGCCGGTCTCGCGGCGGCTGGCGCCTCCGGTGAGGTGGTCGTCGTCGACAACGGGTCGACGGACGACTCCGCCGAGGTCGCGCGTGCGGCCGGCGCCCGGGTGGTGCCGGAGTCCCGGCGCGGCTACGGCAACGCCTACCTGGCCGGGTTCGCCGCCGCCCGCGGCCGGCTGATCGTGATGGGCGACTCGGACGACTCCTACGACTTCTCCGATCTGTCCGCGCTGCTCGCCCCGCTGCGCGCCGGTCGCGCCGACTACGTGCTCGGCTCCCGGTTCGCCGGGAGCATCCTGCCCGGGGCGATGCCCTGGCTGCACCGCTATGTCGGCAACCCGGCGCTCACCGGCGTCCTGAACCGCCTGTTCGACGTCCGCTCGTCCGACGCCCATTCGGGGATGCGCGCGTTCAGCCGCGAGGCGTACCTGCGGATGCGGCTGCGCTGCGAGGGGATGGAGCTGGCCAGCGAGCTGGTGATCGCCGCGGGCCGGGCCGAGCTGCGGATCGAAGAGGTCCCGATCACCTACCACCCGCGGGTGGGCGACTCGAAGCTGCACTCGCTGCGCGACGGCTGGCGCCACCTGCGGTTCATGCTGCTGCTCGCCCCGCGCCACCTGTTCGTGCTGCCCGGGCTCGTCCTGCTGGTGCTGGGCCTGCTCGGCCAGGCCGTGCTGCTGCCCGGCGCCCTCGATGTCGGCTTCCACCGGCTGGATCTGCACTTCAGCGTCCTGTTCGCCCTGACGGCGCTGCTGGGTTGGCAGGTGGTGCTGCTCGGTGTCTGCGCGGATGTGCACAACCACACCGCTGGCTGGCCCGAACGGCGCCGCTGGCCGCTGCCGCAGATCCACCGGTCCTTCACCCTGGAGCGTGGCCTGGCACTCGGCGGGCTGCTGTTCGGCTTCGGCTTCGTGGTCGATGTCGTGGTCCTCATCCGCTGGCTCGCGAACGATCTTGGCCCGTTGGACGAGATGCGCCCCGCGCTGCTGGCGATGACGCTGATGGTGCTCGGCGCCCAGACCGCCTTCGGTTCGTTCTTCCTTCGCCTGCTCACAGCCGGACCCAGCGGCGAACACCAGCGCGCCACCGCCCGTCCGACGCCGCCACCGGCGGACCGTCCGCTTGGCGGCGGCTCGTCCGGCGGCCCTTCGGATGGCCCGACGCCGCTGGCCAACGGGACGCCACCGGCCCGGTCGACCTCGTCCGCCGAGGCGTCAGCACTCGGCGGACCTGCCCGGGAGACGGCCCGGTCCGCCCCTGGGACCTTCGGCTTCTGACGCCATTCCACCCACGGAACCCCGGACGGCTCCCCCACCATGGTC
>NZ_CADCWS010000173.1 GCF_902806475.1 Candidatus Frankia nodulisporulans | reverse complement strand
GTTCGGCGCCCTTGTTGCGCACGTTGCCGACCGCCGTACCGACGGGATGCGCGAGCAGCACGCCGGCCGGTGCGGGACGCAGCAGCGCGGTGAGGTCCGCCGGGTCGGTGGCCGGGTCGATCCAGCGATCCCAGGCGGCGACGGGCAGGATCACCGGGGACCGGTCGTGCAGGAACGAAAGCCCCTCGGCCGCGGTGGTGGTCAGGATCGTGAACGTCGCCAGGGGTTCGTCACCCTTGCGCCAGACCTCGTAGAGCCCGGCGAAGGCGAGGATGTCGCCGGTGGCCGGATGGCCGGCCGGGTACATGTAGAACGGCTGACCCCGGCGGGCTCCCCCACCTGGCCGGAACCACTCGTAGAAGCCGGTGGCGGGCACCAGGCAGCGCCGGGCGGCGTACGCCGAGCGGAACGCGGGTTTGACGGCCACCGCCTCCGCGCAGGAATTGATCATCCGGGCACCGATCGAACGGTCCTTCGCCCAGGACGGGACCAGCCCCCAGGTGGCCAGCCGCAGCACCCGCTCGCCGACCGCAGCGGCGCCGGCTCCGGCGTCGGTGTCAGCGTCGGCGTCGGCGTCAGCTCCGGTGTCGGAGGGCTGCTCGGCGACGACGATCGGCATCGTGGAGGTGGGCGCGACGTTCGTGTTCTCCCGAATGGCTCCGCCGGTCTCGTCGCGCGCGGACATCGCCGCGACCAGATCGTCGGACTTCAGCTTCTGCGTATAACGACCGCACATGCTGTCCGAGTCTCCCAGGCACCTGTGACAGTTCCAGCCCGCCGGCCCCGCACCGTCCGCTCAGGACGGCCAGTCGAACAGCAGCGTGGCTCCCCCGGCCGCGCAGGCCAGCCCGCACAGGCCGAACAGAACGACCCAGAAGGCTCCGGGCAGCCTGGTCAGACGGGCCAACTGGTCGGGGTCGGAATCGGGTGCCCGCCGACGCCGACGCTGGCGCTGCAGTTCGACCAGCGGACGCAACGCCCCGAGCAGCAGGAAACAGGCGATGTAGGTGGCGAAGCCGGCGCGGGCCGTCGCCGGCGCGAACCAGGAGATCACCAGGATCACCGCCGTGCTGACCACCAGCGACAGCACGCCGAACCCGTTGCGGATCACCACCAGCATCGTCAGCAGCAGCGCGACGCACAGCTGCAGCACCAGGCTCGACCGGCCGGCCGCCAACAGTCCGACCGCGCCCAGCCCGATCAGGGACGGCGCGGGATAACCCGCGGCCACCGTCGCGATGACCCCGGGCCCGGTCGGCCGCCCGGAGGAGACCGTGACGCCGGAGGTGTCGGAATGCAGCCGTACCCCGGCGAGGCGGCGACCGCTGAGCACCGCCACCAGCGCGTGTCCGCCTTCGTGGGCGATCGTGATGACATGCCGGGCGACTGGCCACAGCCGGTTGCTCAGCACCGTCAGCGCCGCGAGGACGGCGGCCAGGACCAGCACCCAGCCGGGTGGATTCGGCTGCGCCTCGAAACTGCGCCGAAGGATCTCCATCCAGTTCGCCCCCTCCGACCCGAACGACGACACAACAGTCAGCGAAAGGCCATCATCTCTGGTGGATCGTCCGGTGGGTACGGGGGCCCCGCGTCGGTGCCGGGGTGGGCCGCGGCGGTCTGGCTCCCCGCGCTGGCCACGACCGGACACGACGGTAGGGTCGCAGGCGGGCAGCGCAGCCCGGGGGGCGAAACCTGGCAGGGACTACCCAAGGAGAGACCCGTCCGTGGCGGAATACGTCTACCGGCCGGTCGTCGGCGTGGCGAAGTGCCTGTTCGCGGGCCTGCGCCTGCGGATCGACATGCAGGGTGTCGAGCACATCCCGGCGTCCGGCGGTGCGATCGTGCTGATGAACCACGTGTCCTACCTCGACTTCGCCCTCGCCGGCCTGCCGTTCTGGGCGGCGGGACGCCGGCCGGTGCGGTTCATGGCGAAGAAGGCCGTGTTCGATCACCGGATCGGTGGCCCGCTGATGCGGGGGATGCATCACATCCCGGTCGACCGCAAGGCGGGGGCGGGGTCGCTGCGGGAGGCGTTGCAGGCGCTGCGGGCCGGTGAGCTGGTGGGTGTCTTCCCCGAGGCGACGATCAGCCCGAGTTTCTGCCTTGCCCCGTTCAAGTCGGGCGCCGCCCGGATGGCCGCGAGCGCGGGGGTGCCGGTCATCCCGATGGTGATCTGGGGTAGTCAGCGCGTCCTGACCAAGGGGCGGCCGTTGCGTCCGAGGGAGGCGATCGGCACGCCCATCACGATCACCGTGGGTGAGCCGGTGGCCGCCGCGGAGCTCGCCGACCGGCAGGCCGGAACAGACCTGCTGTACAAGGTCATGACGAACCTGCTCGACACCGCCCAACGGGGCTACCCACGTCCCGGCGCGGGCGAGCCGGACTGGTGGCTGCCCGCGCACCTGGGCGGATCGGCGCCGCCGGTCGAGCCCGCCGACGACGCCGGCTGAGCGGTCACGCCGGCCGCCCACTGGTGGCGGCCTGGCGCTTCGGCGCCGTCGCCCGCCGGTATCGTCCGCCACGGTGATCGCCTTGCGAGGTGGAGCGGCGGAGGTGGTCGAGCGTGCCCGTCGCGGGCTGGGTCCTGCTGGTGACCGTGGCCGTGGCGCTGATCGTCACGGCCACGCTGGTCGACCGCCGTGGCGGTGGACGGGTCGCACTGCGCCGCCGGTTCGGCCCGGAGTACGACCGGGCGGTCGCCGAACTGGGCAGCCGTCGCGCGGCGCATCGCCATCTGCTGGCCGTCGCCGAACGGCGTGACACCCTCACCCTGGTCGCCCTCACCGAGGCGGAGCGGACCGCCTTCGTCCGCCGCTGGCAGGGGCTCCAAAGCCGCTTCGTGGACAACCCGGGCGGGATCACCCGCCAGGCCGACGAGCTGGTCAGCGAGGTGATGCGGGCCCGCGGCTACCCGCAGGGCGATGTCCGCGAGCGCGCCGAACTCCTCGGCGTGGACCATCCCGAACTGGCGCAGGCCTATCGCCAGGCGCACACCGACGCCCAGGCCGGTGCCGACACCGAGAAACTGCGGCAGGCGCTGCTGCGGCTGCGTGACCTGTTCCACCGGCTGCTCGGCCCCGCCCCGACACCTCCCCCGGCCGCCCAGGCGGCGTCCTCACCCGGGCAGCCCAAGCCGTCCAGCGGTTCGGACGGCCCGAAGGACGCTCAGGCCCGGTAACGGTCGGCGAGGGCCCGCGCGCGGGACGGTTGGACGTGGGCCAGGGTCAGGTCCCCGCCGTAGTGGGCGAGGACCCGGTCGTCCATCAGGTGGAACCACAGTGGTGGCAGCCAGGCGGCCACCAGCAGGGTGGCGTAGCCCGCGGGCAGCTGCGGCGACTCGGGGAACGAACGCAGCGTCTGGTAACGCCGGGTCGGATGCGCATGATGATCACTGTGTCGTTGCAGCTGGTAGAGAGCCAGGTTGCTGACCACCGCGTCGCTGTTCCAGCTGTGCCGGGGGGTGACCGGTTCGTATCGTCCGCCCGGCAGGCGGGCCCGGGCGAGACCGTAGTGCTCGATGTAGTTGACCCCTTCGAGCAGGGTCACCCCGACGAGGGCCTGGGCGACCAGGAAACCCAGCACCCCGACGCCGAAGATCGCGCTCAGGGTGCCGTACAGCGTCGCGGTGAGCAGCCAGCCGCGCAGCACCTCGTTGCGCGGCGACCAGACCCGCCGGCCACGCTGGCGCAGCCGGTCGGCCTCCAGCACCCAGGCCGACCGCAGCCCCCCGAACACCGTCCGCGGCCAGAACCGCCAGAAGCCCTCACCGAGGCGGGCGCTGGCCGGATCCCGCGGCGTCGCGACCCGCCGGTGATGCCCACGGTTGTGTTCGACGAGGAAATGACCGTAGCCGGTGGCGGCCAGCATCAGCCGGGCCAGGACCCGCTCGAGCCGGTTCCGCCGGTGGCCCAGTTCGTGGGCGGTGGTGATGCCCACCCCGGTGACGCTGCCGACGGAGAGCACCGCACCGACCCGCGCCAGCACCGACAGGTGCCCCTGCCCCCAGGCGGCGGCGCCCAGAACCAGCGCGATCCCGGCCAGCGGCAGGTACAGATAGGTGCAGCGCCGGTAGTACCGGTCCGCCTCGAGCTGTGCCCGCACGGCCTCCGGCGGATTGACCGTGTCCGGCGGTGACGTGAGATCGAGCAGCGGGACCAGGACGAACACGAACAGCGGGGTGATCCACCAGTGCAACCCGACACCGGTGCGGTGCCACAACCCGTAGCCGACGATGGCCGTCAGCGGGACGACGGTGGCGGTGAGCCACATGTACCGCTTGCCGTCACGCCAGGCGGGACAGTCGGGGACGGTGAGCACAGGGGCGACCACAGGGACCTCCCATTCACCGGGCGCGCCGGCCCACAGCCGGACGCGCCGAGTCGGCCGCGGCGACCGACCCAGGACCACCGGGGGGCGCCGACGGGTCAATCTGCCAGCCCGATCGGTGCGCCGACAACAGGACCTCCACCACATGGCACCCAGGTGGTAGCCGACAGTGGTGGCACCACCGTGCCGCCGCGCAGGTCCCGGTCGATGACCGACTCACCGCCCTGGGTCGGCGGGGTGATGGTGGCCACGCTGATCCTGCCGATGCTGGTCCTGATCACCTACACCCTGCTTCCCCTGCCCGGCCAGGTACGGTTCGGCGCCGGGAACTACGTGCTCGCCGGTGCGCTGTTCGTCCTGAACATCGGCCTGCCCCGCCTGCTGCGCCGCATCCGCCGGCTACGCCGCCGCGGCGGCCAGCGCTGACCTCGGCGGGCGCGTAACAAGCGCCACGATGGGGCTGCCAGCCGACGGTGAGCTGCCACGATGACCAGGTGTCCGCGCTGGTCGTCCTGCTGGTGGGGCTGGTCGCGGGAATCTGCGTCCGACGCCGCTCGCACCCACCGCCTGCGGCCGCGGCGGTGGTGAACACCTGGCTGCTCGACATCGCGTTGCCCGCCCTGGTGCTGCACACGGTGCACCTCGTCGACTTCCCGGACCATCTCGCGCTCGTCGTGGCCGCCCCCTACCTGCTGTTCGCGATCTCCTGCGCGCTCTACCTGTTCGCGGGCCGGCTCCTGCGCCTGCCCCGCCAGACGGTGACCGCCCTGATCGCCGCGACCGCGGTGGCCAACACCAGCTTCGTCGGCTTTCCGATGGTGACCGCGTTCTACGGTGCCGACGATGTGGCGATCGCCGTGCTCGTCGACCAGCTCGGCTCGTTCCTGCTGGTGAACACCGTCGTTCTGGTCACGGTGACGGTCGTCGCCGGGGCGGCGCTGCCCCGCGTGGAGCTGGCGCGCCGGGTCCTGACCTCGCCGGCGCTGCTGGCCCTGGTCGGCGCGCTGCTGCTGCGCCCGGTGACCTTCCCGTCCTGGCTGGACGAGGCGTTGGTGTCCCTCGGCGCCACCCTCACCCCGCTCGCGCTGTTCTCGATCGGGATGCAGCTGGAGGTCCCGGCGGCCCGGCGGTACTGGCGGGAGCTCGTCCTTGGCCTCGGGGTGAAGCTGGTCGTCGCACCCGCCCTCGTCGTCGGCTGCTACGCGCTGGCCGGCGGCCTGGGCAACCACGGTGTGACCATCGCCCTGTTCGAGACGGCGATGCCGCCGATGGTCGCCGGTGCGCTGATCGCCACCCGCCATGACCTGGCCACCCCGCTGCCCAGCCTGCTGGTGGGTGTGGGTGTGCCGTTGAGCCTGCTCACCCTGCCGCTGTGGGCGCTGCTGCTCGGCTCCTGATCCACCCCGCTCGGACGGCTGTCCCGCGACCACCAGAGAAGATCTTGATCGGGGCGAATCTGGTGAGTCGGACAGGCCCACCGTCTAGGGTGGATGACAGGACGATCGCCGACGAATCCGTGGTGTCGGCGTCGCCTGCGTACTCGCGTTCGGGGCGTCGGCGTTGGCGTCCGAGAGGAGTGGGATCTTCGGTGAGTGCGGTGCAGACAGCGACGTTGGCCGACGGTGTGGCCGAGGCCACGACCGGTCCGGCCGGGTACACCCGGCTCGGGGTCATCGGCTGCGGCCTGATGGGGTCCGGCATCGCCGAGGTGGCCGCCCGCGCGGGGCTCGACGTGGCCGTCCGGGAGATCAACGAGGGTGCGCTCGAGGCCGGCCGTAAGCGCCTGACCTCCTCGTTCGACCGGGCGCTGCGCGGCGGCAAGATCAGCGAGTCGGATCGGGACGCGGCGCTGGCCCGGCTGACGTTCACCACCGAACTCGAGGCGTTCGCCGACCGGGACGTCGTCGTCGAGGCGATCGCGGAGAACGAGCGGCTCAAGGCCGAGATCTTCGGCACTCTCGACAAGGTCGTCACCCGCCCCGACGCGATCTTCGCGTCCAACACCTCGTCGATTCCGATCATGAAGCTGGGGGTGGCGACGTCCCGGCCCGAGCAGGTCGTCGGCATCCACTTCTTCAACCCGGTGCCGGTACAGAAGCTCGTCGAGATCGTCCCGTCGCTGCTGACGTCCGAGCGGACCGTGGCCGCCGCCGAGAGCTTCGCCGCCGAGGCGCTGGGCAAGCAGACCATCCGCTCCACCGACCGCGCCGGCTTCGTGGTCAACGCGCTGCTCGTGCCGTTCCTGCTCTCGGCGATCCGGATGCTCGAGGCGGGCCTCGCCGCCGCCGACGACATCGACAACGGCATAGTGCTCGGCTGCGCCCATCCGATGGGTCCGCTCAAGCTGTGCGACCTGATCGGCCTGGACACGATCAAGGGTGTGGCCGACTCGATGTACGCCGAGTTCAAGGAGCCGCTGTACGCCGCGCCGCCGCTGCTGCTGCGGATGGTCGACGCGGGCCTGCTCGGCCGTAAGAGCGGACGCGGGTTCCACACGTACACCCGATAGGACTCCGGCGCCGGGTGCCGGCATCTGATGCCGGGTATCCGGGTCACATCGAGGATCTGACTGCGACCAGCGGGCGGGCTGCCATGAACGCGTCGTTCGACCTTTACCAGCTTCCCGAGGAGCACATCGCGCTGCGGGAGGCGGTGCGTGGCCTCGCCGACAAGGAGATCGCCCCGTACGCGGCGGACGCCGACGAACACGAACGCTTCACCGTCGAGGCGTACGGCGCGCTCGCCCGCGCCGGCTTCGCCGCGGTGCACATCGACGAGGCCTACGGCGGGCAGGGGGCCGACTCGGTCGCCACCTGCATCCTGATCGAGGAGGTCGCCCGGGCCTGCGCGGCGAGTTCACTGATCCCGGCGGTGAACAAGCTCGGCAGCCTGCCGATCATCCTGTCCGGGTCGGAGGCGCTCAAGCGGCTCGTGCTGCCATCACTGGCCAGCGGCGAGGCGATGATCTCCTACGCGCTGTCCGAGCGGGAGGCCGGTTCGGACAACGCCTCGATGCGCACCCGGGCCCGCCTCGACAGTGACCACTGGGTGCTGGACGGCACCAAGGCGTGGATCACCGGTGCCGGCGAGTCGACCTGGTACACGGTGATGGCCGTCACCGACCCGAACGCCACCCGCCGGGTCGACGGCATCTCGGCGTTCGTCGTGCACCGCGACGACCCCGGCTTCGCGGTGGGCACCAAGGAACGCAAACTCGGCATCAAGGGCTCCCCCACCGCCGAGATCCACTTCACCGGCTGCACCATCCCGGCGGACCGGATCATCGGCGAACCAGGCACCGGCCTGCGCACCGCGCTGGCCACCCTCGACCACACCCGCCCGACCATCGGCGCCCAGGCCGTCGGCATCGCCCAGGGCGCGCTGGACGCGGCGCTGGCCTACGTCCGCGAACGCCGCCAGTTCGGCCGGGCCATCGCCGACAACCAGGGTGTGCAGTTCATGCTCGCCGACATGGGCATGAAGATCGAGGCGGCCCGCCACCTGGTGTACGTCTCGGCGGCGCGGGCCGAGCGTGGGGAGAAGGGCCTCGGCTTCGTCTCCGCCGCCGCCAAGTGCTTCGCCTCGGACGTCGCCATGGAGGTCACCACCGACGCCGTCCAGCTCTTCGGTGGCGCCGGCTACACCCGCGACTTCCCCGTCGAACGCATGATGCGCGACGCCAAGATCACCCAGATTTACGAGGGCACCAACCAGATCCAGCGCCTGGTGATGGCCCGGGCCCTGCTCCGGGGCTAGGAACTCGCCGTTCTCCCTGGCAGCAGCCATGATCTGCCCACCTGATCGATCATGGTGGGCCGGCCGCGTTCCCGACTACCACCGGGTGATCATGGCTGCTGCCGAGTGTTTGTGGACATGGCGTGGATTCGATCAAGCAGCGTCGGGCTCGTCGTCGTCCAAGCGTAGGGCCGCTTCGATCCGCCTGCGCGCCGCCTCGTCCTGACCGACGATGCACCGAGCGTAGGTGTGCAGCAGTACCGCGACCGAGTGGCCCGCCCACTGGGCGATTTGTGTCGGGGCTACCCCGGCGTTGAGCCACTCCGACACGGCGGCGTGCCGGAGGTCATACGGACGGCGCGCGAGTGGCGAGGCCGCCTCGGCGGTCGACAGCGCACGCTTCCGGGCCTGACCCCAGACGGTTCGGTGCCGGACCGCCGTGACCGGTCCCCCCATGAGACCCCGGAACAGCCGTCCGTCGGCGGTCGTACCGAACTCGTCCAGATGCCAGAGGTAGAGCTTCACCAGCAGCGGGTGGACGGGGACCTCGCGGGTGTCGCCGACCGCGCGGTGCTTGAGCTGGCGAGCCGCGCGCGTCCCCTCGTCGGTCCACCCCCCGGCCATTTCCGGGTTGTTGCCGACCAGCATCGCCGTGCCCCACGCGCCCTCCTTCTTCGGTAGCCGCAGGTCGGCTTCACGCAGCTCCTGCATCTCGCCAGGTCGCATCGCCGCGTAGTACATCGACCCGTACCAGGCCACGAGGTTCGGGGCGATGGGCCGCACGCCGTTCTCCAGCAAGCGGCGGGCCTGGCGGTGGTTCACGCAGACCCGACGGTCCACCTGCTCGCGTGTCTTCGGCCCCGACCGAGACGACTCCGGCAGCGGGTTGCGGGCCAGGTCTCCCCGTTCAACCGCGTAGGCCAGGCAGGCGCCGAAGGCGACCCGCTTACGCAGCACCGTGTTCGGCGCGGCAGGCTGGCCGTCGAGCCTGCGCGAGAGGACATTCAGGCAGGACCGGATCAGCTCCGGATCGGCCAAGTCCTCGATCGGGCGGGTGTGGTTGGTGAGCCACTGCACCGCCTTCTCCAGCTCGTCTGGTGGTGGGTTCTCCGCCCATCGGCCATCGCCCGCCGGACGGCGGCGGCGCCCGGACTGGAAGGTCCACCCGAACAGGGCCTCGCGGACCAGGGAGGCGATGGCATCCGGCGGGTCGTCGAGGAGCAGCGCCGGTGTGACGGTCGCCAGGGCATCGGCCAGGGCACGCCGGGTGCCGGGGGCGAGCCCCTCATCCCATTTGGCGTCGGCGAAGTCGCGTGCGTGTTCCAGCCAGGTGCGGCGTGACGTCGCCTCGGGTTCGGGCACCGCGGTGCGCAATTCGGAGAC
>NZ_CADCWS010000172.1 GCF_902806475.1 Candidatus Frankia nodulisporulans | reverse complement strand
CCGGGTTGCGATGTGTCGGATAGGGGATAGCCTGCATGGCGCCGTGTGTGCGATCATGATCTGTCGGAATTCGGGGGCACACGGGGGTGGTTCCGCCATGCGCATCGACGGCTATCTGGCCAACAACGAACATCTAACCGTACAAATACGACTTCACTGGGTGGTGGTTGCCCGGGTGGTTCTCGAGACGGCCGGCGTCCTCGCCGTCGCCATCGCCGTCTCCCTCTACGATGCCGTCCACCACGCGGGCATCGGTGTGTTGGTCACGCTGCTGTGGTGGGTGGCGTTGGCCGTGGTCCTCCGGCTCATGTGGCGACTGCTCGGCTGGTATCTCACCGTGCTGCTCATCACGAACACCCGGCTGGTGAAGGCGTCCGGGATCCTGCCCCGGCGGATACAGAGCCTGCCACTGTCGAAGATAACCGACCTGTCGTACAAACTCGATCCCAACGGCCGGCTTCTCGGCTACGGCACGTTCGAGATGGAGACCGAGGGCGATCACGTCAGCGCGTTGGAGAAACTCGAACACGTGCCCCGGCCCGACCGGTTCTACCTGCGCCTGTGCGACGGCATCTTCGGTGGAGCCCCCGAACCGGCCCTGGACGACGACTGACGCTGGTCGACCGCTCCTGACGGGGCTGGTGACAGGCCGGCGTGCTCTGACGCGCTCCGGCTACCCCGGCGCGGGTAGCCTCGGCGCTGTGGCACTGGAGCACAAGCCTGACTTTGCGGATCTGCTGACCCTCGACACCATCGACCGCGACATCTTCCGCGGTCGATGTCATGAGGGTGCACCGATGCGTGCCTTCGGCGGGCAGGTCGCGGCCCAGGCGCAGGTCGCGGCCGGGCGCACCGTCGACCCCGACCGGCGGATGCACTCGCTGCACGGCTACTTTCTGCGCCCCGGCCGCACCGACGCGCCGATCGTCTACCTCGTCGAGCGGCTGCGCGAAGGCCGGTCGTTCACCACCCGTCGGGTCAGCGCCGTCCAGGACGGGGAGGTCATCTTCTCGATGTCGGCGTCCTTCCAGCGTCCCCGGGACAGTGACGACAGCCATCGGCCGCGGATGCCTGACGTTCCCGGCCCCGATGAGCAGTCCCAGCGGTGGGGGCCGATGTTGATCGCCCCCGATTTCCCGCCGTTCCAGCTGCTCGATCTCCGGCTGGTGACCAGCTCCGTCGCCCCCGAGGACGGGATGCCCCGGCAGTACATCTGGGTTCGCGTCGATCAGCCGTTGACCGACGACCCGCTGCTGCACGTCTGCGCGCTGACCTATCTTTCGGACGTCACCCTGTCCACCACCGCGCGGCGCCCGCATCAAAGGGCCGGGGCCGGACGGCTCGACCTGGTGTCGCTCGACCACGCGATGTGGTTCCACCGTCCGTTCCGCGCCGACGACTGGCTGCTGTTCGCCCAGGACAGCCCGACCGTCGGCGGCACCCGCGGGCTGTCCCGGGGCATGTTCTTCACCCGCGACGGCGAGCTCGTGGCCTCCGCCATGCAGGAAGCGGGCCTGTTGCGACACTGACCGATACCGTCGTACGCCATGAGCGATGCGATCGTCGAGATACGCCCCGAGTACAGCTCCGCCGCCGTCGCGGACCTGCGCGACCGGCTGCGGCGTACCCGCTGGGCCGAGTCGGCGACGGTCGACGACTGGTCGCAGGGCGTTCCGGTGGGCTATCTGCGCGAGCTGTGTGGCTACTGGGCCGATGGCTATGACTTCGCCGCCGCCGAGGCCCGGCTGCGGGCGTTCGAGCATTTTCGCACCCGGCTGGACGGGTTGGACATCCACTTCATCCACGCCCGGTCGCCGCATCCCGGCGCGCTGCCACTGATCCTCACCCATGGCTGGCCCGGGTCGGTGGTGGAGTTCCTCGGTGTGATCGAGGCGTTGACGAACCCGGCGGACCCGGCGGACGCGTTCCATCTGGTCATCCCGTCACTGCCCGGCTACGGCTGGAGCGCACGCCCGACGTCCACCGGCTGGGCCCTCCCGCGGATCGCCCGCGCCTGGGACGACCTGATGACCCGGCTGGGCTATGACCGTTATGGCGCGCAGGGCGGTGACTGGGGGCGATGGTCACCACGAGCCTGGCCCAGCAGCGGCCCGCCCGACTCGTCGGCGTGCCTGTCAACATGCCGCTGGTCGGTATCGGCCAGGCCGCGGCCCGCGGCGAGCTCACCGACCTCACCGATGCGGAGTGGGCGGCGCTCGCCCGGCTGCGCGAGTACACCACCTGGGGGATGGCCTGCGCCTCGCAGCAGTCCACCCGCCCACAGACCGTCGGTTACGGCCTGGTCGACTCGCCGGTCGCCCAGTGCGCGTGGATCGTCGAGAAGTTCCACGAGTGGACCGGCCACGACGGTGATCTGACGCAGGTGCTGTCGCGGGACCAGATCCTCGACGACGTGTCGGTGTACTGGTTCACCGGCACGGGTGCCTCCTCGGCCCGGCTGTACTGGGAAAGCCTGCGCGAGGTCGATGCCGACGAGGTCGCGGTGCCGTCGGGGATCTCGGTCTTCCCACACGAGATCTTCCGGGCGTCGCGGCGTTGGGCCGAGCGCAGGTTCACCGACCTGCGCTGGTTCGGCGAGCCGGCGCGCGGCGGCCACGTCGCCGCGTTCGAACAGCCGGCCCTGTTCGTCGACGAGGTCCGCGGCTTCTTCCGGCTCGTGCGCTGAGCGGACACCCGCCGTGGCCGGCTACGAGCAGGCGGAGCCGGTGTCGCCCGGATCATCGGTGCGCACCTCGGACCAGTCGAGGCCCTCGAGGTTGACGACGATCGCCTCCTGGGTGGTGCGGGCGATCACGACCAGCGCCTCCACCGACGGGTCGGGGTTCTCCTCGCGGTGCGGCACGTACGGCGGGACGAACACGTAGTCGCCGGGGGACGTCTCGACACGTGTCTCGACCGGGTCGTCCCCCTCGACGTTGAGAAAGACGAAGACGGGATGGCCGGCGACCACGTAGATCGCGGTTTCGGACGCGCCGTGGTGATGGTTGCCCGAGGACGTCGACGCGGGCACGTGCGTCTGACCCATCCACAGACTGCGGGCGCCGACGGTCTTGCCGCTGATCGCCTCGCGGCGGCGCATCCCCGTGGTCTGGGTGGTGTCACCGACGAGGCCGGCGGGGGCGACCCGGTGCAGCCGACGGTGGAACGGGTCGATGTCGGCGGGCACCGCGACCCCACCGGGCGTGCGCACCACCCGGATGGCGCGACCGGGCGATCCCGACGACCCGGCTGACCCGGCGGATGTGGCGGACGTGGCGGACGTGGCGGACATCAGGCTCCTTCGGCGAGCAGGTCGCGTAGCGCGTCGGCGGCCCGGCGGGTGACCGATTCGGCCAGGCCCGTGCGTGACCACACCGCCAGCGGAAGGGCACCGGGGGAGGGCAGGTCGTCGCGGGCGACGAGGCCGACCGGGGTGTGGTGCAACGTCGCCATCAGCGCGACCCCGAGGCCCGCGCCGACGGCGGCCTGCACCCCGGCGAGCTGGATGGCCTCCGCGCCGATCACCGCGGGCAGGCCGTGCCGGGACAGTGTCTCCAACGCCCGGGTGCGCAGCGCGCACGGATGGTCGAAGGCGACCAGCGGGATCGGCAGGCTCGCCGCGGGGCGGTGCCAGCCGGGGGCGGCGTACCAGGTCAGCTCCAGATCGCCGACCGCCCGTGCCCGCGGATCGTCGGCCGGGCCGAGCAGCAGGGCCAGGTCGACGCCGCCGCCGTCGAGCCGTTCGCGCAGTTTCGAGCCCCGGTCGATCCGAAACCGGATCTGATGGCCGGCCGGACCGTCCTCCAACGCGGCGCGCAGCGGCGGCAGCACCTGGGCGGCGGCGTGCTCGGTCGACCCGATGACCAGGGTCGCGTCGCCCGCGAAGCCGAAGTCCTCGAGGGTCTCGTCGTGCAGGGCGAGGATGCGGCGGGCCTGGCCGAGCAGTTTCTCGCCGTCCGCGGTCAGCCGGGAGCCGCGCCCCTGGCGTTCGACGAGCAGCCGCCCGGTGGCGGCCTCCAGACGGCGCACATGCTGGCTGACCGCCGCCTGGCTCAGATGCAGCGAGGTCGCGGCCCGCTGGAAACCGCCGCAGTCCGCGACAGCGACGAGGCTGCGCAGGGGGGCGATGTCCAGGGTCCGGCGCATGTTCACCAGGCTACTCGAGAATGCATCACGATCCGCGATGGATCGCCATCATGAAGCGTCGTTGGACATACCGCCGCACGCGCCGCATGCTGGGCGCCATGGCCCAGTTGACCTGCGTGTTGCTGACACGTTGTCGCTGGCTTGATTTTGCCCGCGGCCAAGCCGCGCTCTGTCGCTGACCTCCGTGCCCGCCGCGCCGGCCGCCCGAGCCCGCGCCGTTCCTCCGGTGGACGTCCAGACCGACGCCTGAACTGGCGTGTGGACGTCCGTGCTGACGTATGTACAGGCGTCCAGGAAGGTCAGTATGTCCGATTCTACTCCGCTTCTACTCCGCATCCCGGCTCGGCTTCGAACTCCGGCTCGGCCCGGCGGCCGGGGCGCACCCTGAAGCTGGGGGCCGTCCTGTTCGGTGTCGGTGGCCCCGGCCAGCACACCACCTGGCTGGATCCCGACATCCCGACCAACGCGAGTGTCGACGTGCGCTGGTACATCGCCCGCGCACAGCAGGCGGAGGCGGCGAAGTTCGACCATGTGTTCATCGTCGACAGCCAGTTCATCACGCCGGACTCGCCGCACCACTACCTGAGCCGGCTCGAGCCGCTGACGCTGCTGTCCGCCATCGCGGTGCACACGCACCACATCGGCCTGGTCGGCACGATCACCACGTCCTACAACGAGCCGTTCAACGTGGCCCGCAGGCTCGCCTCGCTCGATCACATCAGCGGCGGGCGGGCCGGCTGGAACGTCGTGACCAGCGGCGACGCGGGCACCGCCGGTAACTACGGCCGCGACGAGCACTACGACTACGCCACCCGTTATGGCCGCGCGCTCGAGCACGTGCGCGTCGTGCAGGGCCTGTGGGACTCCTACGAGTCCGACGCCTTCCCCCGCGACCGCGCGCGCGGCGAGTTCTTCGACCGGACCCGTCAGCACACCCTGGACCACCGTGGCGAGTACTTCGGCGTCGTCGGCCCGCTCAACCTCGAGCGCACCCCGCAGGGTCAGCCGGTGATCTTCCAGGCCGGTGACTCCGAGGAGGGGCGTGACCTGGGCGCCAGCATCGCCGAGGCGATCTTCACCCATGCGCCGTCGCTGGCGCAGGCGCAGGAGTTCCGCCGCGAGATGCGGGCCCGGGCGGCCGCGAAGGGACGCGACCCCGAGCACGTGCTCATCGTCCCCGGCATCTCCCCGGTGATCGCCGACACCGACGCCGAGGCGCGGGCCAAGGACGACGCGGCGCGCGGCGGGCGCAGCTTCGAGCGTGCACTGGCCAACTCGGCCGTCCGTTCGGCTGGCACGACTTCACCCGCTACGACCTGGACGCCCCCTTCCCGGACGTGGGCGACGCCGGCGCGCGCAGCTTCCGCACCCACGCCGAGTCGATCACGACGCTGGCCCGCGAGCGCAACCTCACCCTGCGCCAAGTCGTCGAGCACCAGCTGGACGCCCAGCGCTCGCCGTTCGTCGGTTCCCCGCTGACCGTCGCGAACGAACTCCAGCGCTGGTTCGAGGCGGACGGCCTGGACGGCGTCAACATCACGGTGAACTCGGCGCGCGAGTTCGCCCGCTTCGCCGAGCAGGTGGTGCCGATCCTGCGCGACCGTGGCGTGGTACGCGACGAGTACTCCTCGACGACGCTGCGCGGGAACCTCGGTCTGCCGGTCCCGGCGAACCGGCACACAGTGGCCCGAGTGGCCAGTACTCTCGATGCGGTGGAGGTCGGCACATGGTGAGCCCACCGCAGGTCATCGACTCAGCTCGGCTGCGATATGTGTTCGGCTCGTTTCCCTCCGGTGTGGCCGTGGTGGCCGTGGAGGTCGACGGCGCACCTGTCGGGCTGCTGGTCAGCTCGTTCACCAGCGTCTCGCTGGAGCCGCCGCTGGTCTCGGTGTGCGTCGCGCACTCGTCGAGCACCTGGCCGCTGCTGCGCTCCGCGCCCCGTCTCGGGGTGAGCATCCTCAGCGCCGCCCAGGAGCGCCACGGCCGTCAGCTGGCCGGTCGCGGCGCCGACCGGTTCGCCGAGCTTGACTGGCGCACCACCGACGCCGGCGCCGTCCTGCTCGACGACGCCGGCGGCTGGCTGGAGACGAGCGTCTCCCAGCAGGTCCGGGCCGGTGACCACGACATCATCGTGCTCGAGGTCCATGACCTTGACGCCGATCACGATGTCAGCCCGCTCGTCTTCCACGCCAGCCGCTTCCGCCGCCTCGAGTAGCCGCTCCGGCCCGACCCCGGCCCGGTTCGGCGGAACCGGGCCGGGGTCGGGCCGGTCGCGCGCGACGCCGACCGCCGTGGTCAGCCGGCGAGGGTGGTGACGGAGAGGTCCCACAGGCGGGCGGCGGCCTCGGGGTCAAGGGCGTGGGCGGCGACGCCGTTGCGGGCGGACAGCATGCCGACCTCAGCCTGGTTGCAGTCCTCGAAGTAGCGTCCGCCCACCCCGGCCAGCAGCGGGGACGCCGCGAGCAGCACCGAGGTGGCCGCACCCTGCTCGGGGCTCTTCCAGCGCAGCGCGGGACCAGTGCCGTCGCCCGCGGCGGCCCTGCGCAGCCGCTCGAGATCCGCCTCGGAGACGTAACGCTGCAGGTTGGTGCGGATGCCGCCGGGCATGAGCGCGTTGACGGTGATGCCATCGCCCGCCCACCGGCGGGTCGCCTCCACGGCGAACAGCACGTTAGCCGTGGTCGTCGATGAATACCGAGGTGGCAGGCAGGAAACCCAGTAGTACCAGTGGTTTCTAGCGTTCACGGTGTTACGCGAGATCACGCGGTTTTACAGGCTCGTACGGACTTTTTGCGGACCGTGATCATGGTTCGGCCGGCTCGGCAACTCGAAGGTCACTGCCGTGCGGTGTGGGCACCAGTGCTGTGAGCCGGGCATCGTTCGGTGCTGGTCTGCTCGTCGTGGCTTCGACCGGCGCGCGCCGGTCTGAGGTTCCCGGCCGGCGGGCGCCACGGAGGGTCCGCGGGTTCTTCTTTTTCTGCGCCGCTGTGTGTACGTCACTCTCTTCCGGCTGGGTGCGTACCCCCGGCTTCAACCGGTCTGACCTGGGAAAACAGGGGGTACGCGGGCATTTCCCGAAGTGCGTACCCCCTGGGTGTCTGTCCGGCCCGCGGTCGACGCCTACGGCTTGCTGCTGCTGATGTGTAGCCCACAGTGGACGAATGCCCGTCTCACCCGTCTCACCCGGCTCACGGGTGCCGTAGCGGGGTTGTCTCGGTCAGGTTGAGGGAGTGTCCGCCGGCTTGGGCTGCAGGTCGGTGCGGGCGCCTTTCCCGGGCCGGCTGGTGAGCCACTGGTCGATGGTGGACTGCCGCCAGCGGGGCCGGTCGGGGACGGTGGTGTCGTCGGGTTCGGGGAGTAGGCCGCGGTGGCGGTAGTTCCGGACGGTCTGCGCCTTCATGGCCTGGTTGCGGCTGGTGGCGTGGTCGGCGATCTGGGCGTAGCCGAGTAGTGGGTCATCGCTCATGGGACATGAGTATGCCGCATACCTATGTTGTTGGACTGTTGGGCAGAATCGGGATACCTAGGGTTACGGCAACCCTAGGTTAGATGGTGTCGGAACACCGAACCGCCAGGGGGCCACGATGACCATCACCGAGATCACCACCAGCACCAGCGCCACCCCCGCGGCCGTCTCCGACCACACGATCAGCATCGCCACCGCCGCGACCGAACTCGCTGTCAAGGAGACCACCATCCGCCGGTATGTCCGCGCCGGCCGCCTGGCCCCGCTCGCCGGCGGCATCTCCGCCAACTCGGTCAGCGCCTACGCCGCGGCCCGCACGGCGAACATCACCCGCACCCGTTTCAAGCCCGCCCACACCTACCGACCGGCCAGCCCCATCGAAGCCGCCTGCGCCGCCTACAACGAGGGCGTGGAGGCGCGGCGGGCAGCCGACCGGACACTCCGACCGGCGCAGAAGACCCTGAAGGCTGTCGGTGCCGGCGTCTACGGCCCGTGGGCGGTTGAGCTGGTCCCCTCCGGCAGGGAAACCGTCGATCTGGACGCGGTCACCCGGATCCTGACCGGCCTGGGCATGGACGTGCCGATGAAGCCGGTTGCGGACACTCTCCGCGTCAGCTGGACCGGCTGACCCCCGGGGTGAACCGCGGCCTTCATGGCGCAGACAAGGCCGTCCGCCAACCTGCCCAGGTCAAGGCGACGGGCAGGGCAGCACGAAGGGCCCGGGACATCAGTCCACGGGCCCTTCGCTTTACCGAAGCTCAGGTGTACGAGCGGTCAGGGGACGACGGTGACGGTGGCGTGCCAGCGGATCGAAGTGACCGAAGAGATGTCACCGGGCGGGGTGTAGTAGCCGACGATCCGCCCGTCGTGGGCGATGTACCAGGTGTGGATGCCCCCGTCCGGGTCCCAGTAGTTCGCCGCGCAGTCGTGCAGGGCGGTGTCCAATGCGGCAGTGAGGGCGTCGACGACGGCGCCGGGCACGGGTGTGCTGGTGTCGCCGTTCTGGGTGGGCCAATGGTCCAGGATGTGACCGGCCTGCTCCGGGACGTTGTCGTCGCGCGCCATGGCTGTCTCTCTCGTATGTCATGCCGGGTGGGCTGGTGGGCTGGTGGGCTTCGGCGTCGATGGCCGGGTCAGAGGGGGAGGGAGGCGGCGCCGGTGGCGCCTGGGGAGGTGAGCCGGCGGCGCGCCGGGCCCCGTCCGGTCGCGCGGCCGCCGGGCAGGAGGGTGAGTCGAGGTCGGCTGGTCGGTTGCTGTCCGACGTGGGTGTGGGCGTGGCAGCCGGGGCAAGGGGCCGGCCGCCGGGCCCGTAGAGGTGGTGGAAGGCGTCGCAGCCGGCGCACGGTCCGACCTGCGACGGGGGGAGGCCCAGGTGTGCGCAGGCGGTGAGGAACGCCGTCCGTGCGGCGATCCGTGCGTTGTGGGCGGCCGGGTTCGGGAGCCACTGGTCGCCGTCGTGGATCTCGCGGGGGATCCGGTCGGCGGCCCGCCCTACCGCTGCCGCCCACTGCCCGACGGTGAACCCGCCCGGGGGCAGATCGAGGACTGTGTCGGCGGGCAGGCCAGGCGGTAGGGCGGGGCTGGTCATCGGCGGGCTGTCGAGGGTGCGGCGGGTGGGGTCTGCCGCCAGCCGCGGGTGAACAGCACCGTGGTCTTGAGGTTGATCGCGGCGGGCAGGTCGATGTCGAACGCGGCGGCGGTGACGAACGCGGTGAGCACGACGTCGGCGAGTTCGGCGGCGACGGCGGTGAGGTCACCGGGGGTGCGGGCCATCCCGAGGTGGCGGCGGGCGGCCTGTACGGCTTCGCCGGCTTCTTCGGCCAGGGCGAGGGTCTGGCGGACGCGGGGGTCGACGTCGGGGAAGACGTGGGCCAGTTCGCAGTGGATGTGCTG
>NZ_CADCWS010000171.1 GCF_902806475.1 Candidatus Frankia nodulisporulans | reverse complement strand
TCGCGAGTTCCGCGGGTCACCAGCCGTCGCGCGTCGCTGTCCTCGGCGGAGCTCGCGAGGGCGACGATGACAGGAAAAAATGCGATGTGCCCTGTTTAGCCAGGCCCGAATGGCCCGTTTGGGTGACCTTCTGGTGCGCTTCCGGTCAGCTGTTGACATCCTGGCCGGCGGCGGCACGGGCGGCCAGCAGGGTGTTGCGCAGCAGCATCGCGATCGTCATCGGACCCACACCGCCGGGGACGGGCGTCAGCTTCCCGGCGACCTCACGCACCGCGTCGAAGTCGACGTCGCCGCACAGACCCGCCTCGGTGCGGTGCATGCCGACGTCGATGACGGTCGCGCCGGGCTTCACCGCGTCCGCGCCGATGATGGCCTGCTTGCCGGCGGCGACGACGAGCACGTCCGCGCCCCGGCAGACCGCGGCGAGGTCCCGCGTGCGCGAATGGCAGATGGTGACGGTGGCGTTGCGGTCGACCAGCAGCTGCGCGACGGGCCGCCCGACCAGCTCCGAACGTCCGACCACGACCGCGGACGCCCCCTCCAACGCCACCTCGTAGGCGTCCAGCAGTTCGAGGATGCCCGACGGCGTACACGGGCGCAGCCCCGGCTCGCCACGCGAGAGCAGACCGACGCTCGCCGTGGTCAGACCGTCGACGTCCTTACCCGGCGGGATCCGCCCGACCAGCGCCGAACCGTCCAGCCCCCGGGGGACGGGCAGCTGCAGCAGGATGCCGGAGACGGCCGGGTCGGCGGCGAGGGAGTCCAGCAGGGCCGCGACCTCGTCCTGGGCGGTGTCGGCGGGCAGGTGCTGGTGCAGGTCGGCCATGCCGGCCTCGACGCACGCCTTGCGCTTACCGCCGATGTAGACCGCGGACGCCGGGTCGTCACCGACGAGCACGGTCGCGAGCCCCGGCTGCAGCCCCGTCGCCGCACGGAACTCGGCGACGTCCCGGGCGACGTCCGCCCGGACCCGCGCGGCCACGGCCTTACCATCGATGATCACTGCGCTCATGTCGGCCTTTCGCCTTGACGATCTCGCCGGATGACGGCGCCGCCCGCCGCCCGCCGTCGTAGCGTGGCCCGCGGGGCGACCTCCGTGAACGTCGACCGTATCGCCCACCACCATGACGCGACCCGCGGCGGCGAGGAACGACGAGGAACGTGGCCGCCGGACGTCCGCCGTAGCGGTGTTACGGGAGGTCAGGTGCCGACGTGACCGGCGGACAGGGAGCGCATCCGGGGCAGGCCCGGCGCCGCCGCGCCGCCCAGCCAGGCCCGCACCTCACGGGGATTGCACAGGCGCACCACCCGGGCCGCGGCACCGTGCGCGTCCAGTGCCTGCAGCAGCCGGTCGCGGCTGTCCCGCGGGTAGGTCCACATCCACCGCAGGAACGACACGTCCATCTTCTCGGGGCAGCCCGCGCCCATGTCCGGACGGGTACGCCCATGCCAGCGCGCCCAGCGCCGCACCGCCCGGATGATCGCGACCCGCCGCGGCAGGTCGAGGAACACGATCAGCTCGGCCGCGGGTATCCGCAGGTCCAGCGTGCCACCGTAGTTGCCGTCCATCACCCACGCCGGCCGCGCGACGAGCCCCGCGACGACCGCGCGCCACTCCTCCACGGGTGTGGCGACCCAACCCGGCTGCCAGAAGTACCGGTCCAGATGGATCACCGGCAGGCCGGCCCGGCGGGCGATCTCCCGCGCCAGCGTGCTCTTGCCCGCACCACCACTGCCGACGACCAGCACCCGCTGAATGTCCGGGGTCATCGACGGCGGGCCCTCCGGGCACGTCCCGTGCGCATTCACGGTTCCAGTCTCGCACCACAACCCACCACAGGAACCCCGAACACCCTCCTCGGCGTGCCCTTCCCACCCGCCGGGTCGCGCACCGCACCCGACGTGATCGGAGCACGGCCTTCGGGATGACCGGTACCTGCCGAACCGGGATCAGCCGGGTGCGGTGGTGGGGCGCCGGGAACTCCGGCGCCGGCGGCGATCAGCCGAGCCCGCGGGAGTCCTGCTTGAGGGCGGTGTCGATCGTGAGGGCCGAGGCGACGACCATGCTCAGCAGCGGCTGCGGCAGCGGACGGTGGAGCTGGACGACGTAGTTGTCGGCGGTGGTGAAGACGTTGCGCATCAGGCCCTCCCAGGTCTTGGTGACCCGGGCGACCTCGGTCTCGGTGTGGTCGACGATGGAGAAGTTCCAGGCCCGCCAGTTCTCGGCCCTGATGGATCCGATCGTGGCGCCACCGGACTGCAGGTCGAAGCGGATCTTACCGAAGACGTTCTGCTGAACGATCACGCCGAGTTCGGTGCCGTCAGGAGTCGAGACGATCACCTTCGACTTGAACACCTTCGCGGGCCGAACGAGCATCAGCTGCGGCACACCGGCGGCATCACGGACCTCCAGCCGGTGTGTGAAGAACTGGTCCCAGGAGGAGAGCACCCGGACGGCCTTCTTCAGCGCGTTCTGCCCGACCTCCACCACCGAGCCGATCTGGCGGCCCTGCTGGTCGAAGACGGCGTACTCGTTCGTCACTTCGATGATCTTGGTCTTCTGGTTGACGACGAGAACAGGCTCGCTGAACAGGCCCCCGCCACCCGGCCCGCCGGGGGCAAGCCCGGCCTGTTCGCGGACCTGCCGCTGCACCTGCTCAGGGGTGCGGTTGGTCAGCACCGACGCACCGCCCTGCGGCGTTCCCCAGCTCACCGCGCCCGACCCGCCGCCCTGCCCCTGGGGATAGCCCTGGCCCTGGGGATATTCCTGGCCCTGGCCCTGCGGGTTGCCCTGGCCCTGGCCCTGCCCATAGCCCTGGCCCTGGGGATAGATGTGCCCCTGGTCCTGGTACTGACCCTGCTGATGGCCCTGGCCCTGGCCGGGAGGTGAGCCGGCCTGGGTGTGGTCGGTCCACTGGGTGCCGTCCCACCATCGGGAACCCTGCTGCCCGCTCGGATCCGGGTACCAGCCAGGCGGGACGGTCTGCGTCATGCCGCCACTTTCGCATCTGGAGCTGGCCGACCGCCAGGGTGGGTCCGCGTCGGCCATCTGACGCTCAGACGGTCTGCTCGTGGACCGTGCCCTCGGCGACGTGGAGTCGACGGGTGACCGACACGGCGTCGAGCATCCGCCGGTCGTGGGTGACGAGCAGCAGGGTGCCCGCGTAGTCGGCGAGGGCCTGCTCCAACTGGTCGATGGCGGGGAGGTCCAGGTGGTTGGTGGGCTCGTCGAGCACCAGGCAGTTGACGCCGACGGCCTGCAGCAACGCGAGACCGGCCCGGGTCCGCTCCCCCGGGGACAGCGACGCCGCCGGCCGGGTCGCCTGGTCGGCGCCGAGACCGAACTTGGCGAACAGGGTCCGCACCTGCCCGGCCGCCCATCCGGTGGCCTCCTCGGCGACGGAGACACAGGTCTGCTCGCCGCGAAAACGTTCGCGGGCCTGGTCGATCTCACCGAGGCGCACCCCGGAACCCAGCGACTGACCGCCGCTGTCGAGCGGGACGCGGCCCAGCAGCGCGCCGAGCAGCGTCGACTTGCCACCACCGTTCGGCCCGGTGATCACGATCCGGTCCGCCCAGGCGACGCTGAGGTCGACCGGTCCGAGGGTGAAACCACCGCGGCGCACGGTGGCGGCGGTCAGCGTCGCGACGACGTCACCGGAGCGCGGCGCGGTGGCGATCGACATCCGCAGCTGCCATTCCTTACGCGGCTCCTCGACCGCCTCGAGCCGGCCGAGGCGACTCTCGATCGAGCGGACCCTGGCGGCGCTCTTGGTCGCGGCCTCGATCCGCGCGCCGCGGGCGGCCCGGTCGCCGTCGGGCGCACGCCGCTTGGCCCGCACCGCCCCGCGCACCGACTGCTCACGCTGGCGCTGCGCCTGGGAGACCAGGTCGGAACGCTCGTCGGCGAAGTCCTCGTAGCGTTCGCGGGCCTGCTGGCGGGCGAGCTCGCGGGCCTCCAGGTAAGCAGACCAGCCACCGGCGAACAGGGCGAGGCTGTGCTGGTGCGGATCGATCTCGGCGACCGTGTCGATCGCCCGGTCGAGGAACTCCCGGTCGTGGCTGACGACGACAAGCGCCCCGGAGACCTGGCGGACGAACCGTTCGAGCCGGTCGAGACCGTCGAAGTCGAGGTCGTTCGTGGGCTCGTCCAGCAGGGTGATGTCGAACCGGGACAGCAGCACGCTGGCGAGCGACCCGCGGGCGGCCTGACCACCGGAGAGGGTCGTCGTCTCACTGTCGAGCGCGCCGACGGGCAACCCGAGGTCAGCGCAGACCTCCTCGGCGCGGGCGTCCAGATCGGCGGCGCCCAGGGCGAGCCAGCGTTCGAGCGCCACGCTGTAACGGTCGTCCACACCGGGGCCGCCGGAGGCGAGGGCCTCGGCCGCGTCGTCCAGCTCCCGCTGGGCGGACGCGACCCCGGTACGCCGATGCACGAAGGCGCGCAGGGTCTCCCCGGGCGACCGGTCGGGTTCCTGGGCAGCAGGCCGACGCCGGCGCTCGGCGGCGCCAGGTCAAGACGACCGGAGTCGAGTGGCACCAGGCCGGCGAGGGCACGCAGCAACGTCGATTTACCAACGCCGTTGGGCCCGACCACACCGAGACGATCGCCGGGCGCCACAGTGAGGGAGATCCCGTCCAGGACGGTTGCCCCACCGCGGGTGACGGTGAGGCCGGAGGCGATGAGCGTGGCGGACATCCCACGAGTCTCGCGTATGCCCGGACGGCACCGCGGACGTACCCGCCCAGCACGGCCAGGCCCGCATCATGGCGGGCGGGCGCGGGGTGTTCGGGCGCGGGGTGTTCGGGCGCGGGTGTTCAGGCGCGGGTGTTCAGGCGCGGGTGTTCAGGCGCGGGTGTTCAGGCGCGGGTGTTCAGGCGCGGGTGTTCAGGCGCGGGGGCGATCCCAGCCGGGGGCAGGCTCGTCGGGGTCTGCCAGGACGGATCGGGTTGGAAGTCCGTCCAGGTGCCGTCGAACGGGAAGGCGCCGGATTCGACCAGGCGCAGCAGGCGTTCGCCTTCGGCCCGCACCGCGTCCGGATCGCTCACCCAGTAGTGCTCGGGGAAGGCCAGGCGCTCGGCGAGTTCGTGTTCGTCCTTCCACTCCCAGGTGCGGGCGGGGGTGACCCACACGTCGAGGTCGTGGTCGGTGGTGTCGACGCCGACGAGCCCGTCGCGGCGCCAGGCGACCGCCGGCTCCTCCAGGTTGATGTACCAGCGGACGAAGCGGCCCTGCCAGTCCCAGAACCACCAGACCGAGTGGGCGCCCCGCGTCGGGATCAGCATGAAGATGTTCGGGCCGCGCCAGATCGAGGTCGTCATCACCGTCGGCTGGCGGACCCACTCGGCGAAGGGCATGTCCCGCAGGCCACGGCCGTCCGCGCTGAGTTCCACCGCCATCGGGCAGCCATGCGGAATCCACAGCCGCAGGCCACGTTCGTCGTGGTCGATGACATGCCCGGTACGGACGAAGACCAGCCGTTTGGTCGTGAACGACCGGTGCACGACGATCTCACCAGGCGTGTAGGGCGCGCCGGCGCCGGGCCCGCCGCCCGCCGACGTGGGCACCGGTACCGACGACGACACGGGGCCGGGTTCGTCGCGCGCGGGGCTGTCCGGCTTGGTCACGGCCTGACTGTACGACCAGCCGCGGCACGCGCCACCCCCCGGTCAGGGCGGGATGGCCACGAGGTGGCTCGGTGCGGGTGGCCGGTGCGGGTGGCTCAGTGCGTGTGGTCGGGCTGGGCGGCCTCGGGGTGGGCGCGCAGCCAGCCCAGGCGGGCACGGGTGGTCTCGTCGACCGGGTTGTGGACGGTCAGCCGGATGCCGGGGCGACCGCTGAGATCAAGGTGGGTGGCGCGCAGACCGATGTCGCCGACGGCCGGGTAGCAGTACACCTTGTCGCACGGGCGGGGTGGGGCGACGTCGTGGGTGGCCCACAGCCGGGCGAACCGGTCGCTGGCCGCGCTCAGGCCCTGCACGAACTCCTGCCAGCCTGGCTCGCCCAGATGCTGGATGTGCCGGTAGCGCAGGATCGCGACGTACTCCGCGGCCTGCTCATCCAGGTTGCGCATCGGATTGCAGCAGGACGGCGTGGTGAAGGCGAACCAGAGGGTGTTGCGGTGGGGCGGCGCGGCGGAGACGATCATGGGGAGCAGGCTGGCGTAGGCCTCGTTCCAGGCCAGGACGTCCGAACGGGCGTTGGTCACCGCCGCCGGCAGCGGATCCAGGGCGTCCAGGATGCCGCGGATCTCGGGTGGCAGATCGACCATGTCGTCCCCGATGGACGGCGGTGGCGCCACATCGGCCAGGCGGAACAGGTGCGCGCGCTCGGCCGCGTCCAGCTGCAAAGTGCGGGCCACCGCGTCGAGGACCTGGCCGCTGACGTTGATCGGACGGCCCTGCTCCAGCCAGGTGTACCAGGTGACAGCGACCCCGGCGAGCTGGGCGACCTCCTCCCGGCGCAGCCCGGGTGTCCGCCGGCGAGGGCCGGGTGGCATGCCCACGTCCCGCGGGGTGACCCGCGCACGCCGGCTCCGCAGGAACGCCGCGAGATCGTCCCGGCGCCGCGGCGCGTGCCGGGTCGGCGACGTGTGCCGGGGCGGCGGTGCGAGCCGGGGCGGCGTCGTTGTCATGCCTCCAGCGTCCCCTGTCCGTGGCACGGGTGCCAGGTGCTGCCACTACCAGTATCAACGGGCTCTCGTTACTGGTATCCGACGCCCAGCACGATGTGGACCATGCCCCGATTCGCCGCACCCACCGACTCCGTGCGGGCCCCTTCGGCCGCACCCACCTCGAACCGCGGTGATCCGCCGACGCCGGCTCCGCCCCCGGGCCGGCGGGCGTCCGCGGGGCTGGTGCTGGGGGTGGTGCTCGTCGGGCAGTTCATGGCGAACCTCGACGTCAGCATCGTCAACGTCGCACTCCCGGTGTTGCGGACCGATCTGCGTGTCTCCGACGCCGGGCTCCAGCTGGTCGCCGCCGGGTACCTCATCAGCTACGCGGTGCTGCTGATCACCGGGGCTCGCCTCGGGGGCATCCTGGGGTACCGGCGGGCGTTCCTGGCCGGCCTCGCCGCGTTCACGCTCACGTCGGCGGCCTGCGGGTTCGCGCCGCGGGCGGGCTCGCTCATCGGGTTCCGGTTCGCCCAGGGGGCGAGTGCCGCGCTGATGACGCCGCAGGTGATGAGCATCATCCAGCGCACCCGCTCCGGCCCCGCGCGCAACCGGGCGCTCGGCTACTTCGCCGCGGTCATCGCCGGTGGAATCGTCGTCGGGCAGGCCGCCGGTGGCCTGCTGGTCGACGCGGACCTGTTCGGCAGCGGCTGGCGGGCGGTGTTCCTGGTCAACGTGCCGGTCGGGCTGCTGCTGATCGTCGCCCCCCGGGTGCTGCCCGCGGACCGGGGGCATGGTGGGCCCGCGCTGGACCTTCCCGGGCTCGCCACGCTCAGCGCGGCGGTGCTGCTGTTCGTCCTGCCCCTGGTGCTCGGGCATGACCTGGGCTGGCCCGCGTGGACGTTCGCGTCGCTCGGCGCGTCCGTCGTGCTCGTCGGGGTGTTCGTCCTGGTGCAACGGCACGTCGCCGCGCGCGGTGGCCGCCCGTTGATCTCCCCGCGGGTGCTGCGCGCGCCGGGCCTGCCGGCGGCCGGTGTGGCGCTGCTGCTCGCCCCGTGCACGTGGGGGGCGTTCCTGTTCACCACGACGCTGCACCTGCAAGGGGAGCTCGAGCTCAGTCCGCTTCGTTCGGGGCTCGCGTTCATCCCGTGCGTCGGGGCGTTCGCGCTGGTCAGTCTGAGTGTGCCGCGGCTTTCGGGGCGGCTTCGGCGGCCGGCGATCCCGGTCGGGCTGTCCTTCGCGGCGGTGTCCTACCTGTTCCTGGGGCCGACCGCGGGCGGCGGGGTGCCCTACGAGGTCGTCACCACGCTGGTCGGGCTCGGTCTCGGCGTGATGCCGCTGATCATCTCGGTGGCGTTGGAACACGTGCCGGTCGAGGACGCCCCCGACGCCAGCGGGCTGCTGCTCACCCTGTTGCAGCTCGGGCAGGTCATCGGCCTCGCCACGGTCGGGACGCTGTTCCTCACCCTCGCCGGCGACACCGGGGCGACCGGGCACGCCGAGTGGGGCGTCGGCTGGGCGCTGGCGGCACTCGCTCTGCTCGCCGCGGCCAGCGCGGCCTTCCTGGTGCGCGGTCCGCGACTGAACCGACGCTGAACATCCCCCGCCTAGGATGGTGACATGGCCGTGACAATCGGTTACGACCGCGTCCGGACAGGACGGGAACGGAGGAACAACTCATGATGGCGCAGTACGAAGCACCGGCTCTGCGTGCGCAGGGATCGTTCCAGGCCGTGACCCACGGATTCTTCATCGCCGGTTTCGGCGGCGGTGGCGGCTGGGGTTGGCGTCGCGGCTGGGGTGGCGGCGGCTGGGGTGGCGGCGGCTGGGGCGGTAACGGATGGGGCGGTAACGGATGGGGCTGCGGAGGCGGCGGCTGGTAGACCGTCCACTGACTCCACTGACTCCACGTAGCTTCTCGCATCGGGCCCGGGTGGGCCGGCAACGGCCACCCGGGCCCTCGCACGTCCACCGCGGACCGGGATGGCCCGCGCAGCGGGACGGTCCGCATACTGGTGGACATCAGACGTGACGCCGGGCGCTGCGGCGGCGAGGGTGAGGACGGGAGCGGACGGGGACGGTGAGGGCGGATCTGCCAGCCGGTGTCGAGCCGCTCGACGACGGCGACCCGACCCAGGCAGGTCCCTACCTGCTGACCGGGCGCATCGGTGTCGGCGGGATGGGCAGCGTCTACTACGGCCAGGCGCCCGGCGGGGCACCGGTCGCGGTCAAGGTGATCCGGCGGGAGTACGCCCGCGAACCCGAGTTCCGCACCCGGTTCCTGCGTGAGGCGCAGGCGGCGCGCCGGGTCGCCCGTTTCTGCACCGCCGAGGTCCTCGACGTCGACACCGACCGGACCGAGCCCTACCTGGTCACCGAGTTCATCGACGGGCCGACGCTGACCGAACGGGTCCGCCGGGCCGGGCCGCTGCCCGCGGCCGAACTCGAGCGGGTCGGGGTGGCCGTGGCCGGGGCGCTGAGCGCCATCCACGGCGCGGGCCTGATCCACCGGGATCTCAAACCCGGCAACATCCTGCTGTCGTCATCCGGCGCCCGCGTGATCGACTTCGGGATCGCCCGGGCACTGGAGGCCACCACCACCCTCACCCAGCGCGGTGTCCTCGGCACACCGGCGTACATGGCCCCCGAGCAGGCCCTCGGTGAACCGCTCACCCCCGCCGCGGACGTCTACGCCTGGGGTGCGGTGATGCTGTACGCCGCCACCGGACGGACCCCGCACGGCGAGGCCGTCACCCCCGTACTGATGTACCGGATCGTGCACGACGAACCCAACCTGTCCGGGCTCACCCCGACGTTGCACGCCCTCGTCACCTGGACGATGAACCGGGATCCCGCCGCCCGCCCGAGCGCCACCGCCCTGCTGCTCCGGCTGACCGGAGCCACCCCGCACCCC
>NZ_CADCWS010000170.1 GCF_902806475.1 Candidatus Frankia nodulisporulans | reverse complement strand
ACCGAAGCACCCGCGGGCCAGCGACTCGGCCGCGACCACCCGCGGCTCGCCGAGGCCCGCCAGCTGCGCCGGAACGCCCTGCACGGCGAGGCGACCGTCAGGACCGACAAGGGATACCAGGTCGTCAACGGCCAGCGCGGCAAGGTCACCGCGATCAGCCCGACCTCGCTCAGTGTCACCAGCGAGGACGGGTACGCCGCGACCTACGTCCTGACCGGCGACACGAAGTACCGCGTCGACCAGAAGACGGCGAAGATCACCGACATCCACTCCGGCGACACCGTCGCCGTGCGCGCCCGCACCACCGGCGCCACCCACACCGCGGTCGTCGTCGCCGAACCCCGGGACTGACCCGCGCGGATGTGCGCGATCCTGCCGGGGCTCGGGCGAGGAATTCGGTGTCCCGATTTTCTTCGCCGGGCCTCGGCAGTGTGTGAACGAAGGGTCGACCGAAAGGTGCTCCGTACCCGTCTCATACGATGACGGACCGGACGACGATGTCCCGCATGGCGACCCGGCACCCTCGGCTCCGGCCTGACCCGCGCCGCGTCCGCCGGGAGGAGGACGAGGGCACTGTGGTCGACACACATGTACGCACCAACCGGGAACGCTGGAACGAGATCTCGGACGAGTACCAGCGGCTGAACGGACCGCAGATCCGCCGCCAGGCGTTTACCGGCGATATCTCCTGGGGCCTGTGGGAGATTCCCGAATCGCGCCTCGGTGTTCTGGGCGAGGTCAACGGTCGGGATGTGCTGGAAATGGGGTGCGGCGGCGGGCAGTGGTCGACCGCGCTGGTCCGCCGGGGCGCTCGCGCCGTCGGACTTGACCTGTCGGAACGCCAGCTCAGCCACAGCCGTCGGCTCGCCGCCGACACCGGGCTGGGTTTCCCGTTGGTGCAGGCGAGCGCCGAGGCGGTGCCGTTCGCCGAGGCATCGTTCGACATCGTCTTCGCCGACCACGGAGCCTTCAGCTTCGCCGACCCGATCCGGGCGATCCCCGAGGCGGCGCGGGTGCTGCGGCCCGGTGGCCTGCTGGCCTTCAGCCATGTCAGCCCGATCTACGAGGTCACGGTGCGCCCCGGCCGGGACTCCCCCGGCACCCGCCTGATCCGCGACTACTTCGGTCTGCGCCTGGTCCCCGAGGCGGACGGCCTGGTCAGCATGAACCTGCCCTACGGCACCTGGATCCGGCTGTTCCGCGAGAGCGGACTCGTCATCGAGGACCTCCTCGAACCCCGCCCGCCCCGCCCCACCCAGGACGGCCAGGCGGTCTTCGACGGCCAGGCGGTGTTCGATGGCCAGGACGGCGCGGACGCGGCTTCCGGTGCACGCGAGGACGAGGCGTGGGCCCGGCGGTGGCCGTCCGAGTGCATCTGGCGGCTGCGCAAGCCGATGCTGTGACCATGCCCGGCGAGACCGCCCCCGGCGAGACCGCCCCCGGCGAGACCCTGCCCGACGGGCCCACGTCCCGTGGGTCGGCGGGGGATCTGCCTGCCGCGATGGCGCGTCTCGCCGAGCTGTTCGCACCCGCCGCGGACGTCCCGTCCCAGGCGGCGCCGTGGACGCCGGTGGTGGAGTCCCGCCGCGATGATCGGCTGATCGTGCGCTGCGGCGAGATCATGCTCAAGGCGCATCCGATCGGCACGGACCCGCGGTCGCTGGCCGCTCGGCTGCGGGTCGCCGCGCGCCCGGCGCTGCGCGAGGTGCTGCTCGGACCGCTCGCCCTGGCCGGGCAGCCGGCGACGTTCGTGGCGCGGGTCGGTTCCCAGCTGGTCAGCGCCTGGCCCGCGGGGCGCGCACTCGGCGCGCGCGACGTCGACGCCGCCCCCTGGACGCGGGCCGGCGCACTGCTCGCCCGGCTCCACCGCCAGCCCGTCGGCCTCGGCGACCTCGCCACCGTGCCCACGGCGAACGTGCTGCGCCGACTCACCGACCGCGTCACCCGGCTCCGCCCGCACGCCGCCCACCCGCTGGTCGCCCCCGTCCTCGCCGCCCATGACACGCTCGGCCGCCCGACCGCGTCCCGGCCGGGGCGTCCGACGACCGTGGTGCACGGTGACTGGCACTTCGGCCAACTCGTCGAGATACCGGGTGTCGGCTGGCGCATCATCGATGTGGACGACCTGGGCCTGGGCGATCCCGCCTGGGATCTGGCCCGTCCCGCGGCGTGGTTCGCCTCCGGGCTGCTCCCGCTGGAACGCTGGGCGAGCCTGCTGGACGCCTATCGCGCTGGCGGCGGACCGGCCGTCCCGGCCGACGACGACCCGTGGCCGGTGCTCGACCTGCCAGCCCGCGCGCTCACCGTCGAGTACGCCGCGACCGCCGTCGCCGCCCACCTCGGCCTTGGCCAGGACAGCACGTCTGATCATGGCCCGACCGGCGCGGCCGCTCCGTTGGAGGACGTCGACCGGGAGTTCGTCGCCGCCTGCGCCCGCATCCACGAGGCGCACACCTGAGTGGCGCCGGGCGCGGACCACGGTCGCGCAGGTGACTCGCCGGCGTCGGTGCGCCATCGGGCCGGTACGCTCGCGTCAGGGTCCGATTCTGGCGCTTACCGAAACGGCAGGTGGCATCTGTGAGCTACACGTTGCAGTGCCCGAAGTGTCACGCGGCGATGCGGACGTACAACCGCAACGGTGTGCAGATCGAGCAGTGCGACGGGTGCCGCGGCATCTTCCTCGACTACGGCGAGCTGGAGGCGTTGACCCGGCTCGAGGGCCAGTGGAGCCAGCCGGCCGCCCCGCCGCCGCCCGCCGCGCCCTACCCCCCGGCTGGCGGCTACCCGCAGGCCGGTCACTACGGCGCGCAGCCGGCGCCCTACGCCCAGCCCGGTCATTACGGCCAGCCGGCCTGGGGCCATGGTCAGGGCCATGGCCGCTCCAAGCACGGCGGCTTCGCCCGCATGCTGTTCAGCTCCTGACCCCGTCACCCGGCAGGTCCGGTCATTCCACCGCCGTTGTCTCCGCGGACGGGGCCGACTGGTTGACTGGGGGAATGCCACTCACCGGTGAGTACGAACCCAGCCCGGCGGCTCCGGTCCGCGATCAGGTCGCCGAGTACGAAAGCTCCGGCGGGACCCGCGGTAACGAACTACGCGGGGTACCGGTCATCATTCTGACGACCACGGGCGCGAAGTCCGGGAAGATCCGCAAGACGCCGCTGATGCGGGTCGAGCAGGACGGTGCGTACGCGGTGGTCGCCTCACAGGGCGGCGCGCCGAAGCATCCGGTCTGGTACCACAACCTCGTGGCCGATCCGCACGTCGAGCTGCAGGACGGCGCCGACCGTCGGGACTATGTCGCCCGGGAGGTCACGGGCGACGAGAAGGTCCGCTGGTGGGAACGTGCCGTCGCCGTCTGGCCGGACTACGCCGACTACCAGCGCAGGACCGACCGGGTGATTCCGCTCTTCGTGCTGGAGCCCGCGGCGTCCTGATCGGCGCCGCGGTCGGCGCGCCGGTCTGCGTCCGGATCGACGGGGCGACGGGTCGGCGCGCCGAGCTGCCAGGCCAGCGACACCGCGGCGACGCTCTGCGCGCACAGCATGCCGACGAGGACCACCAGCTGGAAGCGGGCCGCCCCGGCCGGCGACGCGCCGCCGAGCAGCGCGCCGACGAACGTCCCGGGCAGCGTGACCAGCCCGACCGTGCGGGTCTGGTCCAACGCGGGGACGAGCGCTTCGGCGACGCTGTCGCGCGCGATGTCCAGGACCGCTCGGCGCGGTGACGCGCCGAGCGCCAGCCAGGCCTCGACCTCGTCCCAGCGGCGGCGCAGCCCGTCGCCGAGACGTCGCCCCGTGAGGGTGCAGGCGGTCATCGTCCCGCCGATGATGCTGCCGGCGAGCGCCACCAGGGTGCGCACCGTGGGTGACACCGCGCCGACGGCGAAGATCATCCCCAGGGTGACACCCGCGCCCAGCAGGCAGGAGACGGCGACCCGTCGGGTCGCCGTCGTGAACCCGGCCAGGCGGCGCGACGCCGTCGCGACCGCCGCGGTCAGCATCACGGCCAGCACCGCGATGGTGGCGGGCGGCGCGGCGAACACACCGCGCAACGCGAGTCCGATCATGGTGAGCTGGATGATCGCGCGTGCCGTGGCGGTCAGCACGTCCCGGCGGCGCGGAACCCGGGCCCAGGTGAGGACCCCGACGGTGACCGCGAGCAACAGCGCCAGGCCCACGCCCAGCCGCACATCGATGCCCACCGGCCGCCCCGCCCCCGCCCACCTCACCGCGTCTCACCGCGTCTCGTCACGCCCTGCCGCGCCTCGCCACCTGCTGTGGGTCGTCGCCAGCTCGGCGAGTCCTACGATCGGTAGTAGCTGGCCGGAGGCACCTCGACGGCGAAGGGGGCATGGATGATCGCTGGTCTTGAGGCCGCGGCGATCAGCATAACGCTGGTCGCCGCGCTGGTCTGCCTGGTGCGGACAGCACGGGACCGGGCCGTGGGGGTGGGGGTTGCTGGTGGCCAGCGGTGGATGCGAGCTCGTCCTGCTCGCCCAGGCCGTCGCCGCGGTGGTGAAGCTGATCGGCGGCGAGCAGGGCGGGGGAACCGGCTGTCTTCGTGCTGTATCTGATCGGCTCGGTCCTGGTGCTCCCGGCGGGCGTCTGGTGGACGGCGGGTGAGCGCACGCGCTGGGGTAGCGCGGTGCTCGGCGTCGCGTTCCTCGCGGCCGCGATGGTGGTCGTCCGGATGGGTCAGGTCTGGGAGAACACCGGTGGCTGAGGTTCCCGTGACCGGCGGCACGGCGAGCGGGCCGGGGCGGATTCTGGTGACCGTGTACGCGATCTTCGCGGTGGCCGCCTGCTCGCGGTCCGCGGTCCAGATCGCCACCGAGTTCGACCATGCCCGGCTGGCCTATCTGCTGTCCGCGTTCGCCGCCGTGGTCTACGTCGTGGCGACGGTGGCGCTGACGCGGCGCGGGCGGCGCTGGCATCAGGTCGCGGTGGCCGCCTGTGCCACGGAGCTGGTCGGGGTGCTCGCCGTCGGCACCGCCAGTGTGCTCGACAGCGATGCCTTTCCCGACCAGGCCGTGTGGTCCACGTACGGCAGCGGCTATCTGTTCATCCCGGTCATCCTGCCGATCGTGGGGCTGCTCTGGCTGCGCCGCACCCGCGCGGCCATCCGCTGACCAGGCCCGGCCCACATCTCGTAGGTTCGCGGTATGTACACGCTCACCCGGGACGAGGCCATCGCCCGCGCGCGGCTGCTGCGCGTCGACGGCTACGACATCGAGCTGGATCTCACGGCGGCCCGCACGTCGACGGAGTTCGGCTCGACGACCCGGGTGCGGTTCAGCCTGCGCGACCCCCAGCACCCCACCGGCGGCTTCGCCGAGCTCAAGGCGGTGGAGGTGCATGAGCTGCGGCTCAACGGGCGGGTGCTCGGGGCGGCGGCGCTCGACGGCAACCGGATCATGCTCGACGAGCTCGGCGCGTCCAACGAGCTCGTCACGACGACGACGATGCGCTACTCCACCACCGGCGAGGGGCTGCACCGGTTCAACGATCCCGAGGACGGCGAGGTCTACCTCTACGCCCAGACGTTCCTCGACGACGCCCAGCGGATCTTCACCTGTTTCGACCAGCCGGACCTCAAGGCCCCGGTGCGTCTGGTGGTGCTGGCGCCGCCGGACTGGGTGGTACGCGCGAACGGCGCCGGCCACCAGACCGCGCCCGGACGCTGGGAGTTCACCGAGACGCCGCCGCTGGCGACCTACTTCGTCACCGTGGTCGCCGGGCCGTACCACGTCATCGAGGACACCCACGACGGGATCGCGCTCGGGCTGCTGTGCCGCCGGGCGCTGGCACCGCATCTGCGGGCCGACGCGGCGGAGATCCTTGAGGTGACCAGGGCCTGCCTGGACCGCTACCACGAGCTTTTCGCCGACCGGTACCCGTTCGGCAAGTACGACCAGGCGTTCGTCCCCGAGTTCAACGCCGGGGCGATGGAGAACCCGGGCTGTGTCACCTTCCGCGACGAGTTCGTCTACCGGTCGGCGGTGACCGACGCCGAGCGGCAGCTGCGCGCGGTCGTCATCGCCCACGAGATGGCCCACATGTGGTTCGGCGACCTCGTCACCATGCGCTGGTGGGACGACCTGTGGCTGAACGAGTCGTTCGCCGAGTACATGGGCTACCGGGTCACCGCGGAGGCGACCCGGTTCACCGACGCCTGGACGAGTTTCGCCGTCGGCCGCAAGGCCTGGGGTTATGCCGCCGACCAACGGCCCTCGACCCATCCGGTCGCACCCGTCGACGTCGCCGACACCGCCCTCGCCCTGCTGAACTTCGACGGCATCTCCTACGCCAAGGGTGCCTCGGTACTGCGTCAGCTCGTCGCCTGGGTCGGCGAGGATGCCTTCCGCACCGGCCTGCGCGCCTACTTCACCCGGCACGCCTTCGCCAACGCCTCCCTGGACGATCTGCTCTCCGCCCTGTCCACGGCCAGCGGACGGGACCTCACCGGCTGGGCGCAGGTGTGGCTGCGCCGCGAGCAGGTCACCACGCTGACCCCGCGGATCGCCGTCGACGACGCCGGACGCCTCAGCGCCGTCACCGTCCGCCAGACCGCCCCGGCCCGCTATCCGACGCTGCGCCCGCACCGCGTCGCCCTCGCCGTCTACGGCGAGGGCGCGGACGGTGTGGCCGGCTCGCCGTTGGGGTTGCTGCGGCGGGTCGAGGTCGATCTCGCCGCCGACGCACCGGACGGTGACACCGCCGTCCCGGAGCTGGTCGGCACCCCGGCCGGACGGTTGCTGCTGGTCAACGACGGCGATCTGACCTACGCCAAGACCCGGTTCACCGTCGAGCACCTCGAGGCCCTCCCCGACGTCCTGCCCCGCCTCACCGACCCGCTGACCAGGGCCGTCATCTGGGCGGCTGCCGCCGACGCGACCCGCGACGCGGTCTGGCCCGCCGAGCGCCACCTCGACCTCACCGAGGCCGCGCTGCCCAGCGAATCCCAGCTCGCCGTGTTCGAGGACGTCCTGCGGTTCGCCCGCACCATCGCCCTCAACCGCTACCTCGCCCCCACCGACCGAGGCGACCCCGCCGCTCGCCTGTACGCCGTCTGCCGGCAGGTGCTCGCCGAGGCCCCGGCCGGCAGCGGACGTCAGCTGTCCGCCGCCCGCGGCACCATCGGTCTCGCCGGGACGACGGACACCGCCGAACTCGCCGGGTGGCTGTCCGGCCGGGACGTCCCTCCCGGTCTGGTCGTCGACCCGGAACTGCGCTGGACGTTGCTGCACCGGCTGGTCACCCTGGGCCAGGCCGGGGAGCGTGAGATCACTGCCGAGGCCGACCGGGACCGCAGTGCCCGCGCCGCCATCGCCCATCCCACCGCCAAGGCCCGCGCCTGGGATCTGATCATGCTCTCCGAGCAGCCCTCGGCCCGTCTGGTCACCGCCAGCGCCGACGGCTTCTGGCAGCCCGAGCAGGAGCAGCTCACCGCGTCCTACGTCGAGCGCTACTTCGAGCAGGTACCGGCCATGGCCACCCGCCGCACCCCCCACGCCGCCCGTCAGATCGCCTTCGCCGCCTACCCCCACTTCGCCGTCTCCCCGCGCACGGTGCGCGCGGCCGACGCCCTGCTCACCCGCCATGACCTTGGCCGGGTCCTGCACCGTGTCGTCGTGGACGCCACCGACGACCTGCGTCGCGCCGTGCACGCCCGCGCGCTCACCGCTCGCCTCGCCATGGCCCGTCTCACCGGCTCCACCGGCCTCACCCGCCCCGACGGCCCCGGCGGCCCCTCGTAGCACACCCGACCGCGCATCCGAACAATGGACGGACAAGCCGCAGGTGCTCGGGTTAAAAACGACCAGACGGCAAAAAATGGTCAATACCCTGTCGCGCCAGCGACGATCGGGACCGGGAGATCGCCCGGTCGGCCATTGTCGCGGGACAACGGCGACCTTCGGGGCACCTTAACCATGATCAATATGGCTATGATCTGCGGCATATGCCCCCGAGCGGGGGCAGCCGCGACCAGGCGGGGACACCTGGTCGCGGGGAGTGAGGGGGACGGGGTATGACTGTCGACGCACAACCGTCGGCCAGACCGGGGTCTCGGGGCACGGCGGTGGCCGGTGTGCTGCTGCTCGGCGCCGCTGTCGCGGTGGCCACGGGCGTCTATGCGAAGGTTCACGAACCGGCTGGAAAGCCGCTGTTCGACCTGGGTTTCTCGGGCACGTTGCCGATGAAGGCCTGGTTGACGACGGCGGCCGTGGTGTTGGCGCTGGTGCAGCTGACCTCGGCGCTGTGGATGTGGGGGCGGCTGCCCGGGGCGGGGGCGGCGCCGGGCTGGATCGGGCCGCTGCACCGGTGGAGCGGGACGACGGCGTTCGTGCTGACGTTGCCGGTGGCGTTCACCTGCGTCTGGTCGCTGGGATTCGCCACCGGTGAGCCCAGGGTGGTGGCGCACGGTATCGCCGGTTGCGCCTTCTACGGGGCGTACGCGGCGAAGATGCTGAGCCTGCGGGTACGCGGAATGCCCGGCTGGGCACTGCCGGTACTCGGTTCGCTGGTGCTCTCGAGCCTGGTCGCACTCTGGCTGACCGCCTCGCTGTGGTTCTTCACGCAGTCCGGCATCCCGCATGTCTGAGCGGGGCGAGTTCGTCGCGCCGATGCCCGTTGACCGCCCGCGCTCGAACCCTAGGACGACGTCATGACGCAGGAAGCGCCGAGCCGGCGGTTGGTTGTTCCCGGCATCGTGGTCACCGTCGCCGGCGGTGCGGCCGGGTACGCCGTCGCCCACAGCAGTGACGCGGCCAAGCCCGACGACGCCGCGGCTGGCTCGACCGCCGCGGGTGGCGGTGGCGGTGGCGGGGGCGCGGGTGGTGCGGCCGCGCCGCTGGCCAAGGTGGACGACGTGCCGGCGGACGGCGGGGTCATCCTGGCCGGCGCCGGCGTCGTGCTGACCCGGGACGCGACCGGCACGGTCCAGGGATTCTCGACCGTGTGCACCCATCAGGGCTGCAAGGTGAGTTCGGTGGCCAACGGCCGGATCAGCTGCCCCTGCCACGGCAGCGCGTTCGACACCCGCACCGGCGAGCCCGTCGCCGGACCCGCGAAGACCCCCCTGCCCCCGGTCCCGGTGACCGTGCGCGGCGGCGATGTCTTCCCAGCCTGATGGCTCCGCGCCGGCGTCCCGGAGAGGACATGCAGTGAACGTGATGCGGATCGTCACCCCGTCCGGCGAGGTGGTGCTCGAACCCGAGCGCGACCATGTCATCGGCCGCGGCCGGGACTGTGACGTGGTCATGTCCGATGGACGGGTGTCCCGCCGGCACCTGCGCCTGGAGTCGACCGCGGACGGCTGGCTCGCCCGCGACATCAGCTCCAGCGGCATCTGGGTGGACGGTTCCCGGGCCAGTGTCGTCCCCCTGCGCGGCGGCGAGGTGCGGGTGCGGCTCGGTGCGGCCGACGGCCCGGCCGTGACGCTCATCCCGCCGCCTCCCCCGGCTCCCGCGGCGCCCCCGGCTCCCGTGCGTGGTGCGGCGGCGCCGTTCGAGCCGGACGTCTCCGATCAGGAGACGATGCTCGCCGGCTCGGGTGCGCCCACCGGT
>NZ_CADCWS010000169.1 GCF_902806475.1 Candidatus Frankia nodulisporulans | reverse complement strand
TCTTCGCCGATCAGGGGCCGGTCGTGGCGGTGCTGATGGCGCTGTCGGTGGTGGGGTCGGTCGCGGTGGCGGCGGGACCGTTCCTGCTGCGGCACCTCGTGGATGTCTCGCTGCCACGGGGGCACGTCCGGGATCTCGTCTGGCCGATCGGGCTGCTGGGGGCGCTGCTGGTGTTCGAGTCGGCGGTGCTGTCGGCACGGATGGCGTTGATCGCGCGGCTGGGCGGGGTGGTCTCGGTGCGCATCCGGCAGACCGTGAACACGCATCTGCAGCGGCTGCCGTTCGGTTTCTTCCCGCGTAGTCAGCCTGGTGAGGTCATGACGGTGATGACCAATGATGTGCTGGCCGCGCAGAACGCGATCTCCGCCACGGTGCAGGCGGTGATCTGCCGGGTGGCGGACATCGCGGTCGGCACGGTGGTCGTCTTCGTCCTGGACCGGCGGCTCAGCCTGGCGGTCATGGTGTTCGCGCCGGCGACGCTGCTGATGGTCCGTTCGGGCCGGCGGCGCCTCGCGGAACTGTCCCGTCACCAGCGGGAACTCGACGGTGTGCTGATGGCGCGCCTCGCCGACACCGCATCGGTGTCGGGCGCGCTGCATGTGCGGTTGTTCGACCGGGTCGACCATGAACGGGAGTGGTTCGACGCCGCCGGCGCCGAGCTGATCACGGCCTCGCGGGACCAGGCCCGGTTGACGTCCCGGGTCCGTTTCCTGGTCAACCTCGGCATTGTGGCGACGATGACGGTGGTCGTGGCGCTTGGCGCCTGGCTGGTTTCGTCCGAGCGGACCACGCTGGGCACCGTCGCCGCACTGGGTGGGGCGCTGCTGGTGTCGTTCGGCCCGCTGTCGTCCGCGATCGACCTGCGCACGGAACTCGCCGGTGCCGGCGCCGCGTTCCGTCGCATCTTCGCCCTGTTGGACGTCCCCGAGGACGAGATCCGCGCCCGTTTCGACGCCTCCCCCGAGGCGTCCCCAGGCAGGTCCGCGCGCCGGGACGCGGCCGGTGCGGTGCGCGCTCCGGCGCTGACAACGCCCCGGCCGGCGGCGCCGGGCGGCCGTGGTGACCACAGGGACGAGGGTGACCGTCGGGGCACGGGTGACCTTTGGGGCGCCGGCGGTTCCGGCCGCGGCGATGAGCTGGGCCTCGGGGTGGACCTGGCGCTGGAGGATGTCTGGTTCGGCTACGACCGGGCCGGCGGCGCCGGCGGTGCCGAGGACGCCGGCTGGGACCTGAGCGGGGTGACGTTGCGGGTCGCGGCGGGGACGACGACGGCGGTGGTCGGGGCCAGTGGCGCGGGCAAGACGACGGTCGCCTATCTCGCCAGCGGGATGCACCGGCCGCAGCGGGGATCCGTCCGGCTCGACGGGGTCAGCCTGGACGACATCGCGCCGTCCAGGCTGCACGCGCGGGTCGGCGTGGTCCCGCAGGATCCGCACCTGTTTCACGACACGATCGCCGCGAACCTGCGCTACGGACGTCTCGACGCCACCGACGACGAACTGCTCGCCGCCCTCGACGCCGCCTACCTGTCCGCGCTGGTCGAACGCCTGCCGGACGGCCTGGAGACCCGGGTCGGCGCCCGTGGCTACCGGCTTTCCGGTGGGGAACGTCAGCGGCTGGCCATCGCCCGGGTACTGGTGCAGTCGCCGCGGGTCCTGGTGCTGGACGAGGCGACGTCCGCGCTCGACACCGTCTCGGAGGCCGCGGTACGCGCCGCCCTCGACCGGCTCGCCGTCGGACGAACCTGTCTGGTCATCGCGCACCGGCTGTCCACGGTGATCGACGCCGACCGCATCTACGTCCTAGACCGGGGCCGCGTCGCGCAGCACGGCACCCACCACGACCTGCTCGCCGCCGGCGGCCCCTACGCCAAGCTTTACCGCCCCACCGCGGTGTGACCGAGCGGCCGCGCCGACGTGTACGGCGAGGATCTCCTTGGGGTGCCTTCCCGGGTCAGAGCTGGCCGCGGCGGACCATGACGGCAAGGACGCAGGCGGACGGGGCCATCGGGAGCCACACGGTGACCAGGCGGTAGCCGAGGACCACGCCGAGGGCGACCGGGGGTGTCTGGCCGGTGGCGATGAGCGCGGCGAGCAGGGCCGCGTCCAGCGATCCGAAGCCACCGGGGGACGGGACCACCGCCGACGCGGTACTGGCGACGTAGTAGAGGGTGAACACCGCGCCGATCCCGAGTGGCAGGTGCAGCGCCTGGACGATCGCCCACAGGGTGATCGCGTGGACGAGCGGGATCGCCGCCGACCCACCCCACAGCAGCGCCGCGCGTCCCGGCGAGCGCAGGGTGGTGCCCACCCCGCACAGGTGGGCCCGCAGCCGGGACCAGAGCCGGGTTCTCAGCTGGGCGTGGAGTGCCACCACCACCACCACCACCAGCGCGGCGGCGGCCACCGCGGCGCTGGCGGCCACCGTGGCGAACACCGGGCCGCTGCCCGGCAGACGAGCGGTGTCGACCTCGAGGAAGCCACCGGCGAGCAGGGCGAGGAGCACCGCGAGGTGGGTGGTGACGCCGGCGGTCGCGTCCAGGCCGACGGCGGTCAGCGACTCGGGCAGCGAGAAGCCATGGCGGTGCAGGAAACGCAGTTTGACCGCGCCGACCCCGAAACCGGCCGGCAGCACGTGGTTCGCGACACTGCCCGCGACCTGCGCGGCGAGCAGCGGTCGGACCGGTAACGCCCGGGACACCGCCCCCTGCTGGCAGGCGGCCCCCGCGAACCAGGTGAACTGGGCGACGACGGTCGCCCCGATCAGCCAGGCCGGATGCGCGTCGGCCAGCGCCGCCGCCCCACCCCGCACGGTCGACCATGACCGCACCACCCACCAGACCACCACCACCGGTACCAGGCAGGCCAGCGCCGGCCGCACCGCCCACCAGCGTCCGCGCCCAGGCGTGACCTTCTCAGCCGGGCAGGTCAGGCTGGTCGGACGGGCCGTGCTGGCGTCCGGTGTGGGTCTGGTGGGGGCGGGCGTCACCGGCGCTGGCTGGCGTCGACGCGGTCCGGGAGGTGCTGGCCGGTGGTGTCGTCCGCGGGGGCGGCATCGTCCATCGGGGTGGGGCGGTCCATCGGGGAAGGATGGTCCATGGGGGAGGCGAGGGTGCGGTCGATGATCTGGTCGGTCAGGTGGTCGTCGACGGGGAGGCCGGTGAGGATGCGGGCGAGGCGGCCGCTGAGTTCCTGCCAGCTCCACGCGGTGCGCATCCACTCGCGGCCGGCGAGGCCCATCCGGGCGGCGCGGTCGGGGTCGTCCAGCAGGTCGAGGACGGCGCTGGTCACGGCGTCGACGTCGCGTCCGTCGACAACGGTGCCGGTGCGACCGGGCAGGACCACGTCGGGGGCGCCACCCTGCGCACCGGTGATCACCGGCAGGCCGCTGGCGGCGCCTTCCAGGGACGACAGGCCGAGGCCCTCGAGGTCCAGGCCGAGCCAGCGGGTGCGCGACGGCATGGCGAACACGTCCGCGGCGTCGAGGTAGGCGGGCAGCGTCTCGTCCGGGATGGCGCCGGTGAAGTGGACGTCGTCGGCGACCCCGACGCGCCGCGCGAGCAGTCGCAGCCGGCTTTCGGCCGGGCCCTTGCCGACCAGCAGCAGCCGGGCGCCCGGGTGCCGCCGGCGCACCGTCGGCCAGCCGCGGATCAGCATGTCCTGGCCCTTGCGGGGGACCATTCGGGCCACGCAGATGACCACCGGACGGTCCGACCAGCCGAGCATGCGGCGAATCTCGTCGCCGCCGGCCCCGGGGTGGAAGCGTTCGACGTCGACCCCGCCGGTCAGCCGGGCCATGGCCGTGCCGTTGGGGGCGACCGCGGCCAGCCGGCGCCGGGTGAACGAGGTCAGGTAGGTGAGCACGTCCGCGCGGGCGGCGCAGCTGCGCACCAGCGACCAGCCGACCGGCAGCCGCGACCAGGCCACCTCATGCCCATGACTGGACGACACGACCCGCCGCACACCGGCCTCACGCAACACCGGCGCGAGCAGGCCGTACGGCGCCGAGGTGGGAAACCAGGCGGCCTCGCACCCCTCGGTGCGCACCAGATCCGCCAGCACCGCGCGGGACCGCCGGGATGTCACGACTCGTTCGCCGATGCGCACGACGGGGAACGGCAGGGTGCGGTCGAACTCGTCCGCCCCTGCGACGGTCGGCGCGACGACGATCACCCGGTCGGCGGGCAGGCCCGCGGTGAGATGACAGGCGAAGGTCTGGATGCCGCCGAGCACAGGCGGGAACTTGTCGGCGACGACCAGCGTCCGGGGGAACGGGGCGCCTGCCGGTGCCGTGGGATGTGGGCGGCAGGCGTCGTCCCGGGAGACGGGTTGCGACGGCAGACGGCGACCATCCATGAGGGGAGATGATGACAGGCGGCCGATGTGCACCGGATGCGTGCCGCGCACCCGATGGTGCATAACGGCGTGTAGCGGAGAAACGGCCCGGGTCTGTGGCCAGGTGTGGGCTCCGCGTAATCATCTGGATGCGCGGGGTTGGGTGGCCGGCGCCGGTGGGTAGGTGTTCTGCGGCGGGTAGGCGGTTCGAGGACGTGGCGCCGAAGGGGGCACCTGGAGATGGCGAGCAGCATGCTGACTGCCACGGCACGTCGCGAGTGGCTGGACTGGGCGATGGACATCTTCGACATCCAGGTCCGCGCGGTCCCCGAGGGCGCCTGGGACGCGCCGACGCCCTGCCGCGAGTGGAACATCCGCCGCCTGGTCAACCATCTGACCGTCGAACATCTGTGGGTTCCGCCGCTGCTGGCCGGCCTGACCCGTGAGGACATCGGACGCCGCTTCGACGGCGACCAGCTCGGCACCGACCCGGTCGGTGTCTGGAGTGCCACCGCCCGCCGGTCCCGCGCGGCCTGGAACCGCAGCGAGGTCTGGACGCGCAACCCCGTCCTGTCGTTCGGCCCCACTCCCGCGGACGAGTACGCCTTCCAGCTCACCGCCGACCTGCTCCTGCACGGCTGGGACCTCGCCCGCGCCGTCGACGAGGCCGGACGCCTCCCCGGCGACAGCACCTCGGCGCGCACCGTGGGCAGCAACCTCGAGCTGGTCCGCTGGGTGCACCAGGCCCTCGCCGGTCAGATCGACGCCTGGCGGGTCGTCGGCATCTTCGCCGAACCCGTCACGGTGTCCGCCGACGCCGACGAGTGGACGAGCCTGATCGCCCTCTCCGGTCGCCGCCCGGACTGGTGTCCGGAGCCTGACACTGGCCGCCGGTCAGCAGAGCGGGAAGATCGGAATCGGTAGGCCGGACCCGCTGATGGCCTGCTCAGGAGGCTGAGTGCAGCGGTGGGGCGCCGGAACCGGGCTCGCCGGGGCCTGCTCGGCGTCATCCGGAATCCGCGGTGTCGGCGGCACGGCCGTCGGCATCCGCGTCGGCACCCGCGAGGTCGGCGGGACGGCCATCGGAACCCGCCCGGCCAGGGGCCTGCTCACCACCCCGTCATCCACCACTCCCAGCCGGCCGATCTCACCGGCGGCCGCCACCATGTCGCCAGCGTCACCCGGATCGTCGCCGTCGCCCGGATGGCCACCGTCGCCCGGATCGTCGCCGCGCTGGCCGTCGCCCCTGATGCTGTCGCTGCCGACGCCGGACGGGGACGCCATGCGCTGCTGCGACAGCGCGACGAGCCCACCGACGGCGAACGCGGTCACCGCGCTGAGCAGTACGACCAGCGCGACCAGCAGCCGCAGCACGGACCGGTCGGTCCGCGGATCACCCTCGCCGAATGCCACCACCGTGGACCTAGGCGTGTCCGTCCGCATCGTGAGGTCGATCCGCATGCTCAGACGGTAATGGCCTGATTCCGTATCCGTCGGATATCGGTGTGCGCGTCGCCCGACAAACACCCGCGCCGGGTCCGGCGGCCCTCGGCGCCGCTCTCCTCGGCATATCGAGGCGGCGAGGTGTAAACCGCGCAATACCGGAGACAAGCGCATTGTCGCTGTTTCGGTACGGATATCGGGCCGGGTCGAGGACGAACAAAGCCCGGCCCGCATCCCGCAGGAGGTGCCAGATGGGTCTGCGATACACCCGCCGCCCGAAGTACGGGCCGTTCCACGTCAATGTCAGCGAGAACGGAGTGTCCTCGGTGACACTGAAACTCGGCCGGATCTCCTGGCGGGTCTGGTCCCGGCAGCGCCGCGGCGGCCTGTCCAGCGTCGACCTGCCCGGCCCCTTCTCCTACCGCCGCGAAGGCCGCCGCCGCACCCGCACCTGACCCGTCCGGCGGTGAGCAGGTCCTTCCGCGGGCCGTTTCAGGCGATTCGGACCGTGCGGGGCGTTCAGCGGGTGGCGTTCGACGAGCAGGAGGGCGAGGTCGTCGTGCAGGGCGCCGTCGGCGTGGGTGTCCAGGGCCGTGGTGAGCCGGTCGAGGGCCTCCTCCTGGCCGCCGCCGCGCAGCAGGTCGAGATGCTCGTCGAGGTCGAAGAAGTGGCCGGTGGCGTCCCGGGCCTCGATCAGGCCGTCGGTGAACAGCAGCAGCCGGTCGCCGACCTCCCAGAACGCGTTCGTCACGGTGAACTGGTCGGCGAGGCCCAGCGGCGGGCTCGGGGAGCGCAACGTGAGGGTTCGGCTCGCACCGCGTGGCGACACCAGACGCGGCGGATGGTGGCCGGCCGAGCACATCCCGAGCCGTCCGTCGGGGTGGATGTCCAGCACGAGCGCGGTGACGAAGTCCTCCGGCCCGGCCTCCCGGGCGGCGGCGCGCGCACACGCCGCCGCGACCTGCTCGGGATCCAGCCAGGTGACAGCGGCCTCCCGGAAGGCGCCCAGCACCACCGAGGCCAGCCGCACCGCGGGCAGCCCCTTGCCCCGCACATCCCCGATGATCACCCGGATGCTGTGCGCGGTCGGCACGACCTCGTACAGATCGCCGCCGACGGACGCCTCCCGCGCCGCCGACAGGTAGCGGGCGGCGAAACCCACGCCGTCCAGGCGCCCGGGCACCGCGGGCAGCAACGCACGCTGCGCCACCTCGGCCACCGCCTGGACGCGGTGCAGCTTCGAGCGCTGCCGCTCCCGGAACACACAGATACACACGGCGATCGCCGCCTGGATGGCGATCAGCAGAATGGCCGCGATGTGCTGACCGGTGCCGAACCGATCGTCCCACAAGCCGGACACGATGCCCAGCAGCACCGTCACCCCGCCGACGCCCGCGGTGATGAGCGTCGGACAGGCCGCGGCGAGGATCAGCGGACCAAGGCCGAAATAGCCGGCCAGGGCGACGGTGGAGAGCACGTCGGCGAGCAGCGTGCCGAGCAGGACCGTGGCACCGGCAACGACGAACGCGAGGTTCTCCGACCGTTCGTCCGCGGGCATCAGGGCGGCGGGGGTGTCCGTCCGGACAGTGCGCATGGGTGTCATTGTCCCGACCCGACCAGGAGTTCGGCCACGCACCCTGACAGGACGTTCCGAAGGTCACCAGAATCTGACCGGATGGTCAGATCCGGCCGCACGGGTCAGCCGATATGGGCGACCCGTTCCCCCGGATAGCGCAGCTGCCAGCGCTCGGCGTCCTCGAGTTCCGCGGCCAGGGAGATCAACCGGGTCTCGGCCGTGGCCGGGCCCAGCAGCTGCGCGCCCACCGGCAGCCCCGCCGGGGTGAACCCGGCCGGCACGTTGACCGCCGGCCAGCCGAGCACGTTCCACGGCCAGGCGAACGGGCAGGCGGCGACGATCGCCTGGTCGGTCGCCCAGTTCGTGTCCCGGTTGAGCTCGCCGACCCGTGGCGGCGGTGTCGCGGTGGTCGGGGCGAGCACCACGTCCACCTTGCGGAAGACCCGGCCGATGTTGAGCCGGGCCACCGGTTCGGCCGCGCGGGTCAGCGGGAGGATCGGGCGCAGCAGCCGTCCGGTGCGGGCGTTGGCCAGGGTGCGCGAATCGAGCAGGGACGGGTCGGGCACCCGCTGGGCCCAGTCCCGGATGCCGTCCATCGACCGCGGCAGAAAGATCGTGCCGAGCAGCCCGTAGGGCGGTTCGACCGGGATGACCTCATGCCCGAGCCTGGCCAGGACCTCGGCGATCCGCTCCACCGCGGCCCGCACCGCCGGGTCGAGGTTCGCCGGCATGCCACTGTAGGGACGGTGCAGCGACAGGCCGATCCGCAGCCGGGGCGGCGGATGCCCGGCCGCCGCGAGGAACGACTCCGCGGGCGCCGGCGGTCGGTCCCGGTCGGTCGGCAGGCTGCCGGACAGGGCGTCGAGCAGCCGGGCACCGTCGGCGACCGTCCTGGTCAGCGGCCCGAACACGGTCAGCCCGTTGAACTGCTCGCGCACCGGGGCGCTGGAGATCCGCCCGCGCCGGGGCTTGATACCGACCAGATGCGTCCACGCCGCCGGGATGCGCACCGACCCCGCACCGTCCGAACCGATCGCACCCGGGACGAGCCCCGCCGCCACCGCCGCCGCGGCACCCCCCGACGACCCGCCCGGCGAATGATCGAGATCCCAGGGGTTGCGGGTCACCCCGAACGCCGGACCCTCGGTGAACGGCCACTGGCCGAACTCCGGGGTGTTCGTCTTGCCGACGATGATCGCCCCCGCGGCCTTCAGCCGCCGGACCATCTCACTGTCGCGGGCCGCCGGCGGGAACTCGCCCATCGCGCCGAACGCGGTGGGCATCCCGGCGATGTCCGTGTCATCCTTGATCGCGATCGGCACGCCGAGCACAGGCCGATACCGGCCGGTCGCCGTGCCACCGGTCACCGACCCGGTGGCCGCTCGGGTGGCCGCGCCCTGCTCGAGCGCTGCGTCGGCCGCCGCCGCCTCGTCGAGGGCCTCCAGGGCGCGAATCCGGCGGAAGGCGTTGAGCGTCGACTGTGTCGCCTCGATCCGCTCGAGTGCCGCCTCGACCAGCTCCCGCGAGGTCACCTCGCCGCGGGCGAGCCGTTCGGCCAGCACGGACACACCCTCGAGGTCGTCGGGTGTCGCGGTGCTCCGGGCACGCGGTTCGTCCGGCCGGGCATCCTGCGGGTGGGCGTCCTCGGAACTGACGAAGGCTCGTTGCGGGTCGGGCATCAGCACTCCCTGCCAGCCGCTGTCCCGGCCTGCGCGGGCCGCGTCCAGGCCTGCGTCTGCACCGTAACCGACCTCGGCCCGCCCGAGACAGCCCAGCGGCGCTACCTCAGCCATTGTCCCTGACGTGTCAGGATGTGGATTCTGGCGTGGATCCGCTCGCCACCCCGCGCGACGACAGGCGTAGATCCGCCCGATATGGGTGATATGGTCGCAGGACCTGTGGCGCAGTGACGTATCACCCCGTCCACATCGTGTTATCAACATCGATGATGGGGTATCGCCGTCCGGGAAATGGGCGGTGAACTTTTTCCCCGCCACCAGCACTGCCACCGACTCGCCACCGGCACCGACTCCGACCGCCGACGCACCGCGGTCCCCGCACCGCATCGGCGGGCTGGGCCGCAGGCATCCCGGACGGTGCGCGCGGTGCGCGGAGCAGGCCAGGTCAGGCTAGACGTCGAGACCAGAACGACCAGATGAAGGGAACCAGGACGATGTCAGCGGACCCGAACCCGGCGACACCCGATCCCACGCTGATCGCGACGCCGAACAGCTCGCGGCCCATCCCCCCGGCCGCGCCGTCGAGCGTC
>NZ_CADCWS010000168.1 GCF_902806475.1 Candidatus Frankia nodulisporulans | reverse complement strand
GGGGGCAAATCGGACACGAACACCCCCACAGCGACCCCGGTGCACCCTGCACACCCGCACCCCCAGCCGCGGCATCACGGAACGTGGCCATGGTTGAGGGTTGTGCCGCGTCGCACGAACAAGCCGGCAGAATCGTTGCTGACGGCAGACCCCACCGTGACGGTGTGCGATCACAGTTCGGGGGCGGCCGGGCGGGGCGCGGATCGGGATTTCCCACCTTGGCGCTGTCGTTTATGTCGGTTGCGGTTGCGGTGGGGCATCCGCTGCGGGAGGGTGACGGCCGAACCCGTCCAGAGACCACCGGAAGGCCGACCTCGTGACAGACCCGACAGCACTGATCGGAACGCGGCGTCGGCCACGTGCCCTGGTGACAGGCCTGGCCGCCCTGGTCGCCCTGATCCTGGGGCTGGCCGCCTGTGGCTCGGACACCAGCGGCGGAAGTTCGTCCGGTGCCACCGCGTCGTCCGCCGGGGGGACGCTCACGGTCGCCGACGCCGGCTTCACCGAGAGCAGGATTCTCGCGGAGATGTACGCGGCGCTGCTGGAGAAGGCCGGGTACAAGGTCGAGCGGACGTCGGTGCAGCAGACCGAGCTCGCCCAGTCCTCCCTGGAAAAGGGCATCGTGGACGCCATGCCGCAGTACGTCGCGACATACGCGGACCTGCTCAACACCGAGATCAACGGCGCGCCGGCGGCCTCGGTCTCCTCACCTGACCTGCAGAAGTCCCTGACGGCGCTGCGTTCCCTCGCCGGGCGCCGCGGTCTGACCGTGCTCAACCCGGCGTCCGCCGTCGACCAGAACGCCTTCGCGGTGAGCAGGTCGTTCGCCACCGAGCACAAGCTGCGAACCCTGTCCGACCTGGGAGCCAGCGGCCTGAGCGTCAAGCTCGCCGCCGGCCCGGAGTGCGCCACCCGGCCGTTCTGCCAGCCGGGGCTGGAGAAGACCTACGGCATCAAGGTCAGCGAGATCGTGCGCACCGGCGTGGACACCCCGCAGACCAAGGCCGCCGTCAAGGACGGCAAGGCTCAGCTCGGCCTGGTGCTGACCACCGACGCCACCGACGCCACCGTCGCCGACAGCGACCTCGTCGTGCTGACCGACGACAGGAAGTTGCAGAACGCGGACAACCTTGTCCCGATCGTCACCACGAAGTCGCTGACCCCGAAGATCTCCGCCGCGCTGAACAGCCTCGCCCCGGTGCTCACCACCGCCGACCTGGGCGAACTCAACAAGAAGGTCGACTCCTCCCGGGAGAAGCCGGCCGACGTCGCCCGCTCCTACCTCGAGGACAAGGGCCTGCTCTAGGTCAGGAGTGGCCGTAGGGCTCGGAGCCGGGACCGTCGCCTGACTCCTCCCCCGGCTCCGGGTCCGACACGGAGCCGGGGGTATGAGCCCCGACACCGATCAGTTCCACATCCGTGGGGACGAGGTCGCTGGGATCCTCGTCGAAGATGACCGGCTCCGGATGCGCCGACGGAGCCACCATCGCCTCGGAATGAGCACCGCAGCCGTGGTCGATCGACGTCACCCGACCGTCGTCCGGGGCGAGCTCGTTGGCGCACGCGCCGAACAGCCGACCCAACGCCCCAGCCAGGCGGACGTGAAAGCCGCAGGTCAGGCACGAGGCTGGCGCCACCTTCGCGATGGACGCGCCGGGGCCCGCCTCACCGGCGTACCAGCGTTCGACGGCCTCCTCCCGGCCGGCCACCGACAGCACCCGCGGCCGGCCCAGGCCGAGTTCGACGAAGTCGTCGGTGTCGATGAGCTCCTCGACGTCGGTCACCCGCAACGCGAGCCGCGGATCGTCGATCGCGGTCGGCAGCAGGTCGCCGACGCCGACATCCCCGGGGCGCAGCCGCTGCGACCACGGCACCCAGGCCGGAGCGAGCAGCGCTTCGTCCCAGGGCATCAGCACCACGTCGTCGACGGTCGCCTTACGCACCCGGGCTGCCCGGGTGACCACGATCGTCCACACCCAGCCGTAGTAGGCGGGCGATTCGCAGGCGAAACGGTGCAGGACGATCCGGTCGCCCTCGGCTTCGACACCGAGATGCGCACCGACCGCCTCCTCGCTGCCGGCCTCCGCGACGGCCGCGGCCCGGGCCAGGTCGACCGCGGCGGCACAGGCCGCGTCCACCCCCGAATCCCGACCTGCCCGCGCGCCCCGCGACTGTTCGGGCGCCACCGCGCCCGCACCGCCGGCCGGGGCCTCGCCAGTATCAGCCGGGAGTTCGCTGCCAGCCGGGGGTTCGCTGTCGGTTGGAGGCTGGGGTACCGCGGGTTCGTCGGTCACCGCGGGCAGGTCGAAGGCCGCGGGCGGCCCGGCGAGTTCGTCCGCGTGAGCCACCTCGACGGACGGGCTTGACACGGGCACGCGGGTTGACTCGGTCGCGGCGAAACGAGCCTCTGGAGCATCCACGCAACGTATTCTCACCCACGGACACGTGCGCTGCCCGACATGGTCGTGGAAGCGCGGGCCAGGGACGAGGACACTCGGCACGGTGAACGTGGTCAGAGGCATCTCGGGGGGCGCCCGTCGCCTGCGCACACGGGTCCGCGGGGCGGACGCGGAGCGCACCGGGTTGTCCTCGCTGACCGAGCTGTCCTTCGTGAACGCCGCCGGCGACGCGCTGGTCACCGTGGCGCTGGCCGGGTCGCTGTTCTTCTCGGTGTCCTCGGCCGAGGCACGGTCGAAGGTCGCCCTCTACCTGCTGATCACCATGGTGCCGTTTGCCCTGCTGGCACCGGTGATCGGGCCGCTGCTCGACCGGGTGGCGCACGGCCGGCGCACCGCTCTCGCCGCGCTCTGTCTGGCCCGGGGACTGCTCGCCTGGCAGCTGGCCGGCACGCTGGACGGGCTGTCGGTCTACCCACTGGCACTCGGGCTGCTGGTGCTCTCCCGCGCCTTCGGTGTCGCCCGCAGCGCCGTCACCCCCCGGGTGGCGCCGCCCGAACTCACCCTGGTGAAGGTCAATGCGCGCATCACTCTGATCAACGTCGTCGCCGGAGCGATTGTGGCGCCGGTGGGATTGGGCCTCGCGAACATTCCGTTCGTCGGCTACCCATGGGTGCTGCGGATGTGCGCGATCGTGTACATGGCCGGCGTGCTGCTGGCGTTCAACCTTCCCGGGCACGTCGATTCAGCGGCCGGTGAACTCCCGCTGCGGGCGGTGGCGATGGAGCCCGACGCCGCGGGGCCCGGATCGCGGGCCGGGATGCGGACCCGGTTGCGTGCCCGGATGCGCGCCGTTCTGGGCGCAATGCCGGTGGCGTTGCGGGCCACTCTGGTCCTGCGCGGACTGGTCGGCTTCCTCACCTTTTATCTGGCGTTCCTGCTGCGCACGAACGGCGGCAACAATCTGTGGCTGGGCGGCCTCGCCGTCGCCGCCGGTGTCGGCAGCGGGCTCGGCGTGGTCGCCGGTGGTCGCCTCGGCCAACGCCGGCCGGAGGGCATCCTGGTGCTGGCCATGATCCTGGCGGCCGGAGGGTGCGTCGGCGCGGCCGTCACCTACACCCGGCTCACCTCGCTGCTCGCCGCGCTGCTGGCAAGCCTCGCGGGCTCCATGGGCAAACTGGCGCTGGACGCGATCATCCAACGCGACGTGCCGGAATCGTCGCGAAACTCCGCTTTCGCACGCTCGGAGACGGCACTGCAGCTCGCATGGGTCGCCGGGGGTGCGATCGGCCTCGTCGAGATGCCCGGCACCCTGGGCTTCGCCCTTGCCGCGATCGTCGTCGTCATCACCGGCGTCATCCAGTCCCGCGCCCTGCACCAGGCCCGCCAGGCCGCCCGGGCCGGATTCACCGCGCGGCCACGGGTCCCGTCGGATCCGTGGCCGGGCGGCCCACCGGAAGCGCCGGTGGGTGTCGCCCCGGACCCGCAGGCCATGCCCGTCCCGACGTCCGCGGAGCAGACCTGGCCGCCGACCGAAACGATGCCCGCCGAGGCATACCAACCAGGCGGTCAACCACCGGGTTGACGTGCGGGGGCGATGGTCAGGCGGTAAGCACCTCGGTGCCCGATCCGGCGGGCGTCTCAACGCGGGTACCCCCGTTACACCGCCGCAGCCCACGCAATGCGCATGCCATGCCGCACACGGCCATCGACGACACGCAGTGTCGTCTGTGGTGCTATGGTCCGGCAACACGTCCGATTTGCACCACATCGAAAACCCCGTGCCGTTACCTTGCCGTCCGGTGCGGTGGCATTCAGGCGAATCGACCCGCACATTCAGGACGGCGGACGAGGACATTCCAGACGATGACACGGAGGCGGTCGTGAACCGCACCCTGATCGTCACCGCGGTGACCGCTGAGGCGGACGCGGTGTGCGCGGGACTTATGGGCAGCTGGTCACGCGGGCGAACCCGGCTACCCGCCGGCCCGGCGAACCTGGTCTCTCCCGACTGGGACCGTCAACTGCTCACCACATCCACGCTGGGCCCGTACGTGGGCCGGCGGCGCGGCCCGGTCACGGTGCTCGCCGCGGGCACCGGCGGACCCGCGGCGGCGGCCGGGGCGGCGACGGCGCTGGCTGTCGCCAACGCCAGCGGCCAGCCCTTCGACCTGGTGCTGATGATGGGCGTGGCCGGCGGATTCCGCGGCTGGGCCGAGATCGGCGATCTGGTCGTCGCCGAGCGGATCGTCGCCGCGGACCTCGGCGCCGAATCCGGTCTCGACGAGGAGCCGCCCGCGGCCACCACCCGGGTCAGCGAGCTTGACCGCAACCTCGGCTTCCACTCCACCGGCGCGCCGACCCACCGCGCCGGTGACGGCCGGGCCGGCGCCGAAGGCGCCTTCCTCACCCTGGATGACCTGGGCCTGGGCTCGTCCACGGCCCGCCCCGACCCGGAGCTGGTGGCCCGGTTCGGCACTGTGCTGGACGCCACCGGCCGGCGGATCGTCACCGGCACCGTCGTCAGCGTCTCGACCGTCACCGGCACCGAGCGCCGCGCCGCCGCCCTGACCGAGCGGCTTGACCCGGTCGCCGAGGCGATGGAGGGTTATGCGGTGGCACTCGCCGCCCGTGCCTTCGGGGTGCCCGCGGTGGAGATCCGGGCGGTCAGCAACCCGGTCGGTCGGCGTGACCGCGCGGCCTGGAACCTGCCGTCGGCACTGGCCAGCCTGCGGATGGCCGCCGCCGCCCTGGTGGCTCATCCCGAAGGCCTGGTCGCCGTCGCCGAAACGGTCGCCTCCTCCGGAGCCGGCCAGGGTGCGCACAACGGCAACGGCGTCGGCCCGCACACCGGGTAGCCCGACGCACCAGTGGCAGTGGGGCACCAGTGGCAGTGGAGCGGTGGATGAGCGTTGACACCCAGCCGGGCACGAACCGACCGGGGCAGCCGCGGCCGCTGTCCCTGGCCATCTCGCCCTGCCCGAACGACACGTTCTCCTTCCACGCGCTCCTGCACGGGCAGGTCAACGACGCGCCCGCGGTGACCGTCACCTACGCCGACATCGACGTGCTCAACGGTCGCGCCGAGCGGCGACGCGACGATCTGGTGAAGGTCTCGTACGCCGCACTGCCCTGGCTGCTCGCCGACTACCAGCTGCTGACCTCGGGCGGTGCGCTCGGACGCGGCTGCGGGCCGCTGGTGCTCACCGCCGGGCGCACCGATCTGCGCGGCGCCCGGGTCGCCATTCCGGGCACCCGCACCACCGCCTACCTGCTGTTCCGGCTGTGGGCCGCGGGTGTCGACCTGGCCGCGATCGACGTCCTGCCGTTCGAGCAGATCATGCCGGCGGTGCGGGCCGGTCGGTATGACGCGGGCCTGGTCATCCACGAGTCACGCTTCACCTACCCGTCCTACGGGTTGACGGCGGTGGCCGATCTCGGCGACTGGTGGGAGGGGGAGACCTCGCTGCCGATCCCACTCGGCGCCATCCTCGCCCGCCGCGAGCTGGACGGTCCCGCGCTGTCCGCGGTGGTGCGTGACAGCGTCGCGCGGGCGTTCGCCGACCCGTCCGCGTCCCATGAGTACGTCCTCGCGCACGCGCAGGAGATGGAATCCGACGTCGTCGATGCGCACATCAAGCTGTACGTCAACGAGTTCAGCCTCGATCTCGGTGACGAGGGGTTCGCCGCGGTCGAGGCGCTGCTGGCCCGCGCCGCCGCGGCTGATCTCGTTCCCCACCTCACCCAGCCGCTGCGCTGACCGCACCGGCCGCCGGACTCCCGGTGATTCTCGGTTCACACCCGGCTGGCCATCCGGGCATGGTTCGTCGGTGCGGGCGGATGGCAGGATGGGGCGGTGAGCTCTGACCAGATCCCGGCCGTAAGCGCCGACGACCTGCCCATCGACCTGACCACGGACGGCGCGCCCCTGCTCGTCGATGTCCGGGAGTCCGACGAGTGGTCCGCCGGGCACATCGCCGGCGCGCTGCACATCCCGATGGGGGATGTGGTCGCCCGCCTCGACGAGGTTCCCCGCGGCAAGGACATCGTGGTCGTCTGCCGCTCCGGGCGGCGTTCCGCGGCCGTCACCAGCTACCTGGCGCAGGGTGGCTGGCAGGTCCGCAACCTCACCGACGGCATGGTCGGCTGGCAGGCCCGCGGGCGTCCGATGGTCGCCGAGGGCGCCGCCGTCCCCACCGTGCTGTAACCGGTGCCGCGGTGGCGAACATCGACCCCGGTGGTCGGGTTCGACCTTGACCTGACCCTGCTCGACGCCCGGGCGGGCATCCGGGCGACCTTCGCGGCCCTGTCCGCGGAGACCGGCGTCGCCGACGACGGCGACGCCGTCGTCGGCCGGCTCGGGCCGCCCCTGGAAACCGAACTGGCCTACTGGTTTCCGGCCGCGCAGATCCCGGCCCAGGCCGATCGTTACCGGCAGTTGTACGCGGTGCACGCCATACCGGCGTCAACGCCGATGCCGGGTGCCGCGCGGGCCGTCGCGGCCGTACGCCGCCACGGCGGGCGGGTGGTCGTCGTCACCGCCAAGAACACCGCTCTCGCCCAGGCCAGCCTCGCCGTCGTGGGCCTGGCCGTCGATGTCGTCGAAGGCGCCCGCTTCGCGGACGCCAAGGGCACGGCCCTGCTCGAGCAGCACGTCGACATCTTCGTCGGCGACCACGTCGGTGACATGATCGGCGCCCGCGCCGGGGGTGCGCACGCGGTCGGCCTGACCACCGGCCCGTGCTCGGCGGACGAACTGCGCGCCGCCGGAGCCGACACCGTGCTCACCCACCTCGACGAGTTCCCGGCCTCGGCTCGCGGCCGAAGCCGCGAGCCGAGGCTGACCGCTCAGACGACCGGGGCGCCCTCACCCTGCTGGTGCGCGCCGCGCTCGACGTGCTCCCGGTAGGTCGCGGCCTCCCGCTCGGACACCGTCAGCCCGTCCGCGGTCTGGCGGGCCTGCGGGTCGTCCGGGCCGGCGGCCGCTCCCCGGACGGCTTCGTCCCGCTCCCGGCCGGCCTCGGCCGCCTCGACGTCATCCCGGGTACGAAAGTCCTCCGGAACCCGCGCGTCGTCATGTTCGAGCTTCGACATCGACTCGCTCCTCATCCTTGGGGGCCGGCCGTCCGGGGGAGGACGGCCGGCTCGGGTGTCGCGAGCAGGCATGCCCGCCGACCGTCGCGGATAACACGCGTCGGGAAGTCGTCACAGGTCAGGTCGATCCGAGCGCCGATCGCTACCGAAGCCCCACGTGTGGTGCGGTCGACCGATAGCCTGGGAGACCCGCAGCTTTCGCCGCGTTGTCCTGTCGTTACTCAGAACGAGGTCGCCCGTGCCCACCGGCAAAGTGAAGTGGTTCGACGTCGACAAGGGCTTCGGCTTTCTCAGCCGGGACGACGGTGGCGACGTTTTCGTCCACAAGGCGGCTCTTCCCGCCGGGACGGACCGGCTCAAGCCGGGTGATCGGGTGGAGTTCGGCGTGGCCGCCGGTCGGCGCGGTGACCAGGCGCTGTCGGTGCGGCTGCTGGCCGTGCCGCCGTCGGTCGCCAAGGCCGCCGCCCAGGCCCAGCGGCACAGCCCCGACGAACTGCACAGCATGGTCGAGGACATGATCAAGGTGCTCGACGACGTGCAACGCGACCTGCGCCGCGGCCGCTATCCCGACCGGCGCATCGCGCAGCGGGTCGCCAAGGTCGTCCATGCCGTCGCCAATGAGCTGGAGGCGTAGCCTCAGAGCTCGGGCGGCACCACGAAGCTCACCCGCCGGCCACATCCCCGGCACACCGCCACCCGCGTGTCCGGCTCCTCATCGGAGGGCACGAGGTGCCCGAGCGGAACCGGCCCATCGCACCAGGGGCAAAGCAGCCATGGCCCATGCACCTCACGCCGACCACTCCCCGCTGCCGACCCCCCCAGGCCCCCGCTGTCCGAGCCCGCACCGCCCGAGCCAGCGCCACCCGAGCTCTCGTTCGCGTCGGTGCTCATCGGCGACCGGGCGGCTGGCCCCGCGTCCGGCCGCGGCCTCGCTCATGGGTGTGCATCCCTCCACATTGCCCCACGGCCACGCGGAAACATCCCACGATCGCAACACATTGTCGTACAGCCGACCCGAACAGCCGACGGTCGGCCGGTGTGTGCCGATGAGCGCGCGCCGTGCGGCAGACTGCGAACGTAGAGCGCGCAGTGCGCCGGTCCGTGCGGCGAAGGTCGCGACGAGGCCGGGGACGCGGGTCGAATCGGGAGTTGAGAGGCATTCGGGTGACTAGCAGTGGGCGGCGGTCGTGACCTCCCCCGTACGGTGCTGACCATGGTGGACGACGCCGCGGGCCACGGCCGGCGCCGCAATGATCCCGGCGACCCGCTCAATCCGCACGAACCACGCGTGATCGGCCCCTACACGCTGATCAGCCGGCTTGGCGTGGGCGGGATGGGCACGGTGTACCTGGCCCGTACCACGGCCGGGCGGCGCGTCGCCGTCAAGGTCATCCGACCGGATCTGGCCGCCGACGAGGAGTTCCGCCGTCGTTTCCGGGCCGAGGTCGAGGCCGCCCGCCGGGTAGCGCCGTTCTGCACCGCCGAGGTCCTCGACGCCGACCCCTACGCCCCCGCTCCCTACCTGGTCACCGAGTACATAGACGGTGTCCGGCTCGACGAACAGGTCGACCGCGGCCCGCTGACCTCGTCCACCCTGACCGGCCTCGCCGTCGGCGTCGCCACGGCGCTGACCGCCATCCACAGTGCCGGTCTGGTCCACCGCGACCTCAAACCGAGCAACGTGATGCTGTCGCTGTCCGGCCCGCGGGTCATCGACTTCGGCATCGCCCAGGCGCTTGAGGGTGCCAAGGCCAAGCCGACCGCCTGGGGTTTCGGATCGGCCGGCTGGATGGCACCCGAACAGGTCCACGGCCATCCGATCGGTCCCGAGGCGGATGTGTTCGCCTGGGGCATCCTGATCGCCTACGCCGGGACGGGACGCCACCCCTTCGGCGAGGGCTCCGACATCGACCTCGGCATGCGCATCGTCGGCGCCCCTCCCGACCTGCGCGGCCTGCCCGAGCCGCTGGTCAGCCTGGTCTCCGCCGCCCTGGCCAAGCATCCGGACGACCGTCCCAGCGCTCGTGAGCTGCTGCTGCGCCTCGTCGCCGGCCCGCCGACCCATCGCGACGCCCTCGGACCCGCCTTCGGTCAGGTCGAGGAGCTGCTCAACCGCACCGGCGAGGTGCCCCGCCCCGGGT
>NZ_CADCWS010000167.1 GCF_902806475.1 Candidatus Frankia nodulisporulans | reverse complement strand
ACCTGACCAGTTACCGGTCGCCGACCCGGCGGATCTCACCGCTCGTCCATGCCTGGGTAAGCGACTTTTCGCTCAGGTGAATACCTTCACGGCAGGCGTCGATCAGCACGACGACGTCACCGGCCCGGCTGTGTGCCAGATGCTGTTCGACGTCGATCGGCAGGCAGTGCCGGGTGAAGTCGGCCGCGCGCAGTCGTGCCGTGGCGGGCACGAGATAGTCCTTTCCCGCGCGGTGCACTCCGTGGCCGCTCAGCATGATCAGCAGCGTGGCGCCCGGTGGCGCGTGGCGGACGAAATCCTCGACGGCGATCGACAGTGAGCTCAGGTCGGCCGCGTCGGCGTAGGTGCTGACCGTGTACCCGGTCGCGGTGAGCGCTGTCGCAAGCCCACGGAGCTCGTCCGCGATGAACGGCATCTTCGTGATGCCGGGATCACCGTAGTCGGTCACTCCGACGAGCAGGGCCAAGCGCTCGGGCGCCATGGACGGATCAGGCGCCGAAGGTCAGCGTGATCGCGCCCCGCCCGGCGACCTGCGCGGATGTGCCGACAAGCGCGATGCCACCGCTGGCCGTCACCTCGAAGGTCACCTGCGCCTCACGCAGCGGCAGGCCACCCGGCTGGGCGGCGATGTCGTCGAACAGATCACGGAGACCGGCCGTGATCTGACGGAGGTTCTCCCGCAGCACCGTGACCGGAATATGCCGGATCGACGGCCCATCACCATCCCCGTCCCGCCGGCCGAACAGTCCCTTGTCACCGGACGGCTCCGGCATCCCGTCCTCATCCTCGATGCTCACGAGAATGGGCAGCGTTTCGCCTACGTCGGCCATGATGATCCCCCGATCAGATACCCAGCAATGGTGCCCGCATCATACGATCCGCGCGCATCCGGTCACGCTGATGCCTCGGGTAGCGGTCGCGTAGAGGCATTCGGGGGGTGCGCGAGCGCATGTGGTCCGGTCCCGTCGAGCGGGATGGATGGCTGTGGTGGTGCGGACGCCGGGAGGCTGATGACCATGGTGAGGCCGCCGGCGGGGGTGTCCTCGGGGGTGAGGGTGCCGTGCATGGCTTCGGTGAGGCCGCGGGCCAGGGCCAGGCCCAGACCGACACCGGTGGTGTTGTCGCGGTCGCCGAGGCGTTGGAACGGGCGGAAGACCTGCTCGCGGGCGTCGGCGGGGATGCCGGGGCCGTGATCGACCACGCGGAGTTCGACGCGGCCGGCGAGGTGGCTGGCGGTGATGGTCGGCGGGTGGCCTTCGGGGGAGTGGCGCAGGGCGTTGGCGGCCAGGTTCACCAGGACCCGTTCCAGCAGGGCGGGGTCGGCGTCCACGGTGGGCAGGTCGTCCGGCAGACGGATGGGGATGGCCCGGGCGGGGGGGCCGAGTTCGGCCAGGGCGTGGGGGATGACGTCGTCCAGTCCGATCGGGCGGGGGAAGACGCTGAGCGCCCCGGCCTGCAGGCGGGAGAGGTCCAGCAGGTTCTCGACCAGGCGGGTGAGGCGGTCGAGTGACTCGTCCGCGGTGGCGAGCAGTTCGTCGCGTTCGTCCGGTGCCAGCAGGTCACTGCCGTCACGCAGGCCGGTGACGGACGCCTTCGCCGCGGCCAGCGGGGTGCGTAGGTCGTGGCTGACGGCGGCGAGCAGGGCGGTGCGGACCCGGTCGGCCTCGGCGATCGGGGCGGCCTGGGCCGCGGCTTCGGCGAGGCGGCGCCGTTCGAGGGCGACGGCGGCCTGGGCGGCGAACGCGGTGAGGATGCGCCGGTCGGAGGCGGGCAGCGGCCGGCCGGTGAGCACCAGCGCCAGATCATCGCCGATCGGGACGTCCACCGCGCCCTGCCCCGGACGGGTGCACGCGTCCGGCCCCACCGAGAGCACCGTCCGCCAGCCGTCCCGCCCGTGCGGGCCACTCCCACCGTGGTCCCCATCGCCACCTCCGGCACCGTCCAGAGCGCCGTCCGGGGTGGCGTCCGGGATGCCGTCCCGGTCGGGGATGTCGGTGGGGAGGCGTTCGAGCAGGGTCGCGGAGGTCATGGCGAAGGTTTCACGGGCGCGTTCGAGCAGGGCGGGCAGGGCGTCCTCGCCGCGTAGGACGCTGCCGGCGAGCACGGAGAGGGTCGCGGCCTCGGCGGAGGCGCGCACGGCCTGGGCGTAGCGGTGGGCGGAGGTGTCGACGACCCGGCTGACCATGGCAGCGACCAGGACGAAGCCGGCGATGGCGAGGGCGTCGTTGCCGTCCGAGATGGACCACCGGTGCAGCGGCGGCACGAAGTAGTAGTTCAACAGCAGGCCGCTGGCCAGCGCGCACAGCAGTGCCGGCAGGAACCCGCCGACGATCGACATCGCCACCACGATGATCAGATAGCCGAGGATGTCGATGGCGAGGTCGACGGTGTCCCGGCCCAGGACGAGCACCGCCGTCAGCGCGGGCAGCAACGCGACCGTCAGCAGCATGGCGAGGACCCGGCGGCGCGGGTCCAGGCCGCGGCGGGCCCGGGGGAGCCGGAAGCCCGCGCCGCCGACCTCCGAGTGGGTGACCATGTGGACGTCGATCGGGCCGGACAGGTTCGTCGTGGTCACCCCGATGCCGGGATGCAGGATGCGGGCGAGGCGGCTGCGGCGGCTCGCCCCGAGGACGAGCTGGGTGGCGTTGGACGCCCGGGCGAAGTCGAGCAGCGCGGCGGGCACGTCCTCGCCGACGACCTGGTGGAAGGTGCCGCCGAGGCTCTCGACGAGCCGGCGTTGGCCGCCGAGCGCGCCGGGGTCGGCGCCGGTGAGTCCGTCGGAGCGGGCGACGTGGACGGCGAGCAGGTCCGCGCCCCTGGCCCGGGCGGCGATCCTGGCGGCGCGGCGGATCAGCGTGTCGCCTTCGGGGCCGCCGGTGAGCGCCACGACCACCCGTTCGCGGGTCTCCCACACGCCGGCGATGCGATGCTCGGCGCGGTAACGGTCAAGCTGGTCGTCGACCTTGCCGGCGAGCCAGAGCAGGGCGAGTTCGCGTAGCGCGGTGAGGTTGCCGGGGCGGAAGTAGTTCGCCAGCGCCGCGTCGACCCGCTCGGCGGTGTAGATGTTGCCGTGCGCCATCCGCCGGCGCAGCGCCTCGGGGGCCATGTCGACCAGTTCCACCTGGTCGGCCTGGCGCACCACCTCGTCGGGCACGGTCTCGCGCTGCGCCACCCCGGTGATCGTCTCGACGACGTCGTTGAGGGACTCCAGGTGCTGGACGTTCACCGTGGAGATGACGTCGATGCCGGCGGCGAGCAGCTCCTGGACGTCCTGCCACCGTTTGTCGTTGCGGCTGCCCGGGACGTTGGTGTGCGCGAGCTCGTCGACGACGGCGACCTTCGGCGCGCGGGCCAGCACCGCGTCGAGGTCGAGCTCGGTGAACGACGCGCCGCGGTGCTCGACGGAGCGGCGCGGAACCACCGCCATCCCGGCGAGCACGGCCGCGTCGACCATGGCGGCGGTGTGCCGGCGGCCATGCGTCTCGACCAGGCCGATGACGACGTCGGTGCCCCGGTCGAGGCGCCGACGGGCCTCGTCGAGGGCGGCATAGGTTTTTCCGACCCCGGGTGCGGCGCCCAGGTAGATCCGCAGAGTTCCCCGTCCCACACCGCCCATCCTGCACCTGTCCGGGCTGCGCGTAAACCTGCGGAACCGCCGCAGTGGTCGGTCTCCGCATTCGATGTTAGCGGCGCGTGAGAATACCCGGGGTGGCTGTTATAAGCCTGTGACAGAACTTCTGTTCCGGCTTTCCTGGCGCTTTACTGGGATCGCTGGTCGTGGGCCCTGCTCCAGGCTGGTTCCTGGGCGGTACGTCGGGGTGGAGGAGGCGAAGTATGCAAGACGTCATCTACGTCCTGCTGACGCTGGGATGTTTCGCGCTGCTGGCGCTTGTCTGTCGCGGAGTGGAAAAACTGTGAACGCGGAGAACATAGCCGGCCTGGTGCTGTCGATCGGGCTGGGAATATTCGTGCTGGCCGCCCTGGTTTTTCCGGAACGGTTCTGATGTCGACGAACGTCGCCGGTGTGCTCGCTGTCGCACTTCTCGTCGCCGTGCTGTGTGTGGGTTACCGCCCGTTGGGCGACCACATGTACCGGGTGTACACCGATCGGCGGCATCTGCGCGTCGAACGGGTCATCTACCGGCTGACCGGGGTCAACCCGGACGCCGGGCAGCGCTGGGGGGTGTACGCCCGCAGCGTGCTGGCGTTCTCGTTGGTCAGCGTGCTGCTGCTGTATCTGTTGGAGCGGGTTCAGGCGCATCTGCCGGGCAGTCTCGGTTTCGGTGGTGTGGCGCCGCCGTTGGCGTGGAACACCGCGGTCAGTTTCATGACGAACACGAACTGGCAGGCGTACTCGGGCGAGTCGACGATGGGCCATCTGGTGCAGATGGCGGGTCTGGCGGTGCAGAACTTCGTGTCCGCGGCGGTCGGCATCTCGGTGGCGATCGCGGTCGTGCGCGGCCTGGCCCACCGCCGCGCCCCGGTCGCCGCCGGCGCTGGCAGCCGCGACAACGCGCTGGACGCCGGCGAGGAGCTCGGGAACTTCTGGGTGGACCTGACCCGCACGGTCGTCCGGCTGCTGCTGCCGATCTGCGTGCTCGCGACGCTGGTGCTCATCGCCGGTGGGGCGATCCAGAACCTGCACGGCGACCGGCTCGTCGACACCCTCACCGGCGGCCATCAGGCGATCACCGGCGGGCCGGTCGCCAGCCAGGAGGCGATCAAGGAGTTCGGCACCAACGGCGGCGGCTTCTACAACGTCAACTCCGCGCATCCCTTCGAGAACCCCACCTCATGGACGAACCTGTTCGAGATCTACCTGCTGCTCGCGCTCCCCTTCTCCCTGCCGCGCACCTTCGGCCGGATGGTCGGCGACCGCCGCCAGGGCCTCGTGATCGTCTCGGTGATGGCGGTGCTCGCGATCGGCAGCCTGACCGCCGGCGCGGCGTTCCAGGCCGTCCACCACGGCACGGTGCCGACCGCGGTCGGAGCCGCCACCGAGGGGACCGAAACGCGGTTCGGGGTACCGAACTCGTCGCTGTTCGCCACGGCCACGACCCTCACGTCGACCGGCGCGGTCAACTCCTTCCACGACTCCTACACCAGCCTCGGCGGCGCCACGCTGCTGTTCAACATGATGCTCGGCGAGATCGCCCCCGGCGGGACCGGTTCCGGCCTCTACGGTATGCTGGTCCTCGCCGTCATCACTGTGTTCGTCGCCGGGCTGATGATCGGACGTACCCCGGAGTATCTGGGTAAACGCATCGGGTCGAGGGAGATCCGGTTCGCCGCGATGTACTTCCTCATCACCCCGGCCATCGCGCTGCTCGGTACCGGAATCGCCATGGGACTTCCGGGTGAACGTGCCTCGATGCTGAACTCCGGGGCCCATGGGCTTTCCGAGGTGCTGTACGCGTTCACGTCGGCGGCGAACAACAACGGCTCGGCGTTCGCCGGGATCTCGGTGAACACCACCTGGTACAACACCGCGCTCGGTCTGGCGATGCTTCTCGGCCGGCTGCTGCCGATGCTGTTCGTCCTCGCCATGGCCGGTTCGTTCGCCCGCCAGCAGCCGCTGCCGGCCACCGCCGGAACGCTGCCCACCCACCGGCCACAGTTCGCCGGCATGCTCGCCGGCACCGCCGTGATCCTCGTCGCGCTGACGTTCTTCCCGGCCCTCGCGCTCGGCCCGCTCGCGGAAGGAATACACGCGTGAGTACCACCCTGACCGCCGCCGGCCACGAGGGCTCTGCGGGCCACGAGGGCTCTGTGAGCCAGGAGGGGCCGAGCGGGCCGCGGCGGGTTGGCGGTGGTGTCCTCGACCCGCGTCAGCTGGCCCGTGGCCTGCCCGACGCGCTGCGCAAGCTCGACCCGCGCACCCTGTGGCACAACCCGGTCATGTTCATCGTCGAGGTCGGCGCCGCGTACACCACCGTGCTGGCCGTCGCGGACCCGTCGGTGTTCGGCTGGCTGATCACCGGTTGGCTGTGGCTGACCGTCGTGTTCGCCAACCTCGCCGAAGCGGTCGCCGAAGGACGCGGCAAAGCCCAGGCCGCGGCGCTGCGCCGCACCCGCGGTGACACGGTCGCCCACCGGCTCACCGCGTCCGACTGGTCCCCCGGCGACCCACCCGAGACGGTCACCACGGCGGACGTCCCAGCACCGCGGTTGGCCCGCGGTGATCTCGTCGTCGTGGTCGCGGGGGAGAACGTTCCCGGCGACGGCGATGTCGTCGAGGGCATCGCCAGCGTCGACGAGTCGGCGATCACCGGCGAGTCGGCGCCGGTGATCCGCGAGTCCGGCGGCGACCGCAGTTCGGTCACCGGCGGGACGCGGGTGCTCTCCGACCGGATCGTCGTGCGGATCACCCAGCAGCCCGGCGAGAGCTTCATCGACCGGATGATCGCCCTGGTGGAGGGAGCCGACCGCCGCCGCACCCCCAACGAGATCGCACTGAACATCCTGCTCGCGGCACTGACTGTGATCTTCCTGCTGGCCGTCGCCACCTTGCAGCCGCTCGCCGCCTACACCAGGAACCTGCAGCCCGCCCTGCCCGACTCGGCGACCCTCACCGGCCACGGCATCACCGGCATCGTGCTGGTCTCGCTGGTCGTCTGCCTGATCCCGACGACGATCGGCGCGCTGCTCTCGGCGATCGGCATCGCCGGCATGGACCGTCTCGTCCAACGCAACGTCCTCGCGATGAGCGGCCGGGCCGTCGAGGCCGCCGGCGACGTCGGCACCCTGCTGCTCGACAAGACCGGCACCATCACCTTCGGTAACCGCCAGGCCCGGGCGTTCCTACCCGTCGGCGGGGTCGACGAGCTGATGCTCGCGGACGCGGCCCAACTGTCCTCCCTGGCGGACGAGACTCCCGAGGGCCGCTCGGTCGTCGTGTTCGCCAAGGAACATCACGGCCTGCGTGAACGCGCCCCCGGCGAGCTGCGCACCGCCACCTTCGTCCCCTTCACCGCCCAGACCAGAATGTCCGGCGTCGACCTCACCGAGATCACCTCCCCCGTCCCCCCGGACGGCCCCACCAGCCCAGACAGCCCCACCAGCCCGGACGGCTTCACCAGTCCAAACAGCTCCACCAGCCCGGACGGCCCGACGGGTTCGGACGGCCCGGCCGGGTCGGAGGGTGCTGGGCGGCGCCGGCAGATCCGCAAGGGTGCGGCGAGCGCGGTCGTGGCCTGGGTGCGCGCGGCCGGCGGGGCGGTGCCGGACGAGCTCGCCGAGATCGTCGACCGCGTCTCCGCCGCCGGCGGCACCCCCCTGGTCGTCGCCGAGATCACGACCTCGGACGCGCTCCCGAACGCCCCGACCGCCGCCAGCCCGTCCAGCTCAGGCCCGTCCAGCGTCGGGCAGGGGCGGGTGCTGGGGGTCATCCAGCTCTCGGATGTGGTCAAGACCGGGATGCGCGAGCGGTTCGACGAGATGCGCCGGATGGGCATCCGCACCGTCATGATCACCGGTGACAACCCGCTGACCGCGAAGGCCATCGCCGAGGAGGCGGGCGTCGACGACTTCCTCGCCGAGGCCACCCCCGAGGACAAGCTGGCGCTCATCCGCGCCGAGCAGGCGAACGGCACGCTCGTCGCGATGACCGGGGACGGCACGAACGACGCCCCGGCGCTCGCCCAGGCCGACGTCGGCGTCGCGATGAACACGGGGACGTCCGCGGCGAAGGAGGCCGGCAACATGGTCGACCTCGACAGCGACCCGACGAAGCTGATCGAGATCGTCGAGATCGGCAAGCAGCTGCTCATCACCCGCGGGGCACTGACCACGTTCTCCATCGCCAATGACGTGGCGAAGTACTTCGCGATCATTCCGGCGCTGTTCGCCGGGGTGTACGGCGGCCTGGACCGGCTCAACGTCATGCGGCTGGCCACACCGGAGTCGGCGATCCTGTCCGCGGTCATCTTCAACGCGCTGGTCATCGTCGCGCTGATTCCGCTGGCGTTGCGCGGGGTGCGCTACGTCCCGAGCAGTGCCAGTGCGCTGCTGTCGCGGAACCTGACCCGCTACGGCCTCGGTGGCATCGTCGCGCCGTTCGTCGGCATCAAACTCATCGACCTGCTGATCCAGTTCGTCCCGGGGGTGGGCTGACCCATGTTCGCGCGACTTCCCGGCTGGGCCCGTAGTCACCTGGCCGCCCTGCGCATCCTGCTGGTGTTCACCGTCGTCTGTGGCCTGGCGTATCCGCTGGCGCTGCTGGCGGTCGCCCAGCTGCCCGGCCTGCACGACCGGGCGGACGGTTCGCTGGTCACCGACACCCGCGGCCGCACGGTCGGCTCGGCGCTGATCGGCCAGTCGTTCACCGACGGTGACGGCAACCCGATCCCGCGGTATTTCCAGTCCCGCCCGTCGGCCGCCGGCGACGGCTATGACCCGACGTCCACCTCGGCGTCGAACCTCGGCCCCGAGGATGTCGTCGACACCTTCGACGACCCGGCCACCCGCGACACCGACGAGACCCGACAGAGCCTGCTCACCCAGGTCTGCGCCCGCAGCCACGACATCGGCGCGTTCGACGGCGTCGACGGCCGCCGCCCCTACTGCACCGCCGGCGGCGTCGGCGCGGTCCTCGCCGTCTACCACGCCGGCCCCGGCTACACCGGCCCGATCACCCGGGTGATCAGCGTGGACGAACTGTGTCCCGCGAAGCCGTTCCTCACCACCTACGACGGGGTGACGGTCAGCTGCCGCACACTCGGCGATGATGTCGCCGCCGGCCGGCAGGTGCTCGTCCGCGGCGACGCCCCGGCGCGTCCCGCCGTGCCCGCCGACGCGGTGACCGCCTCCGGCAGCGGCCTCGACCCGCAGATCAGCACCGCCTACGCTGATCTGCAGATCGCCCGGGTCGCCCGCACCCGAGGGCTGCCCGCGGCGCGGGTCCGATCTCTGGTGGCCGCGCACACCACCGGCCGGGCCCTCGGCTTCCTCGGCGAACCGGCCGTGAACGTGCTGAACCTCAACCGAGCACTCGACGCGCTCACCCCAGCGCGGCAGTAGAAGCAGCGGTAGAAACGGGACGGAGGGGACGCGGGTGACCCGGATTCTGCTCGTCGAGGACGAACCGCAGCTGCTACGCGCCCTGCGGATCAACCTGCACAGCCGCGGCCATGAGGTCCGCGCCGCCACCGGGGGCGCCCAAGCGCTCGCCGAGGCCGCCGGCCACCCGCCCGACCTGGTCGTCCTCGACCTCGGCCTGCCCGACCTGGACGGCGTCGACGTCATCCGCGGCCTGCGCGGCTGGACCCGCGTCCCCATCATCGTTCTCTCCGGCCGCACCTCCGGCCCCGACAAGATCGCCGCACTGGACGCCGGCGCCGACGACTACGTGACCAAACCGTTCTCCATCGAGGAACTGCTTGCCCGCATCCGCGCCGTCACCCGCCGCGCCACCCCCACCGAAACCGCCCCCATCATCACCCTCGGCCACCACCGCATCGACTTCACCACCAAAACCGCCACCGTCCTTGTGGACGAGGCACCCGGCGGAGCGGAGCCGTCGGGCTCCCTGCGCCTGACACCGACGGAGTGGCGGCTGCTGGAGGTTCTGGTCCGCGAGCCCGGCAAGCTGATCTCCACCCGGGCCCTGCTCGACCAGGTCTGGGGCCCCGGCCACGGCGACGACA
>NZ_CADCWS010000166.1 GCF_902806475.1 Candidatus Frankia nodulisporulans | reverse complement strand
CAGCCGATCAGGCATTCGCTGCTGTCCCACCGGCGCCGAGCGCGATTACCCGGGGGCAGGAGAAGTCTTTTTCGGCCAGTTCTGTGGTAGGGGGCTCCTCTATCTCGCGGTAAGGCTTTACCGTGTTACCCGCTCGGGGTCGTTGCGTGGGCCTTCCAGGACGGAACTGGTTGCCGATGTTCCACCGTGCCCTGCGACGCGCCGAGCCGGGAGGTCGTGTGGAAGGCAGCGCCAGCGAGGCGACGATCGCGAGTGTGAACAGGTTCGAGCCCCCGATGAGACCTCGGGGCCTCGAACGGTCCTCGCCGATCGCTGCCCGCCCGCCCGCGTCCGACCTGCCCGCCGCGGATCAGTCGACCCGCGACGAACCCGGCACGGACATCTCCGAGAAGGCGCCAGCCGGCGACGCCTCCCGCCTCGGCGCCGAACCTCCCGCCGCCGAACCTCCCGCCGCCCAACCGCGGCGGCTCGGCGACCGGATCACCGACGGTCGCCCCGGCGGTCCGGGCGTCCGCGCGGAGACGACCATTCCATCGACCTCGGCGCGGATGCCGCAGAATCCACCGCCCGACCTCCCACGTAGCCCCTCGCCCGCGGCGTCCGCACCGCCCGCTGCCGCCGCGGCCGCGCCGGTCGCCGGTGCCGATTCCGCGGCGCCCGCGGGTCCGCCCCCCTCCTTCGCGCCCGCTGAGCGGCCCGTGTCGCCACCGCGTCCAGGGGGCACGACCGAGACGGCGGGCCCGCCGCTGCCGACCCAGGCCCGGCCGGCCCCGGAGCCGTTGCCCGCCGGGCAACCGGCCACGGGGCGGCAGGCCAGCCCTCGGCCGCCGGCTCGCCCGCCGGTTCCGCCACCGGGGGAGGACCGGGCGCGCCCGGCCTCGGGTGCGCGTCATGGCCGTCACTCCGGTCGTGTCACGGGCGGTGCCGCGGTGCCCGGCGTTGACAGCGGTGAGCACCATGTCGGCAACCGCCATCCCGGCGGACGGCCAAGCGGAGAACGGCCAGGCGGCGAGCGTCCAACCAGCGAGCGTCCAGGCAGCGAACGGCCAACCAGCGAGCGGCCAGGCGGCGAGCGGCAGGTGGGTGACCGGCCAGGCGGTGAGCGGCATTCCCGTCCTGGCCGGGTGTGGAGTCTGCGCGCCAGCGCGGATCGGGTAGCTCCGGGCATGGTTCGGGCGGCAATCGGCGTCGCCGGCAATCTCGGCGGCAGAGCCACCGCCACCGGTGGCAGAAACGCGGGCACGGGCGCGAGCCGGATGGAACGGCCCGCCGTCACCCAGGCGACTACCTCGACGACGGGCGGGGCGGCGCCCGCCGCGCCGGTGGCGAGGTCGACGCGTCCGGCTGTCCCGCCGGTGACGAGCATCGCCCCGGCGACCGGCGGCGGGCGGTCAAGCTCGCCCGGAGCAGCGTCGGGACGGGCGTTGCCGGCTGTTTCCCGGCCGTCGGACTCCCCGCCGTCGGAGCAGGCCGGCCGGGCCGGGTCGGTGACAACGCTCGAGCCAGTGGCCCGCCGCGGCGACTCGGCGGGACGGCCCACCGCGCCGGTCCGGTCGCGGGTCGGCGCCCGGGCGGCGGGACAGCGGTCGGACGGTTCCGGGCATCCGGCACCGTCCGCTGCCTCCGACGGCCCGCGAGGTGACGCCGGGCCCCCGGAATCGGCACGCGTCGACGGTGCCGACGACGGGGCGACGTCCGGGCGCGCCGGCGGGCTCGCCGAACGGGTCGGTGGCCGGCCCGTTCAGGTGGGCCTGCGGGTGCTGGTGGCCTGCCTGGTCGCGGCGGCGCTGGTGGGTGGCGTGGTCAGTGGCCTGCTGGTGGTGATCACCACCGGTGATCCCAACGTCGAGCCGGTGAAGACGCTCGGGGTGGGTAACCCGGCGCCGGTCACCGATCGGCGCAGCGTGGCCGCGATCGCGGCGGCGATGCTCCCGACGGTGGTCACCATCGACGTCGGCGGCGACGCGGCGGACGGCGGCGACACCGGCTCGGGCGTGATCCTCAGCTCGGACGGTTACATCCTGACGAACAATCATGTGATCGCACCGGCGATCGCGGCCGGGTCGCCGATCACGGTCACCCGCTACCAGGAGTTCAACCGTATCCAGGCCCAGGTCGTCGGACGCGATCCGCAGACCGATCTCGCGGTGCTGCGTGTTCCGGCCAGCACGCCGCTACCGGCGGCCACGCTGGGCCAGTCGGGTTCGCTCGTGGTCGGGGCACCCGTCGTCGCGATCGGCGCACCGCTCGGGCTGTCGGGCACCGTGACCACCGGTGTGGTCAGCGCGCTCGACCGCAACCCGCCGGTGCCGGCGACGGACGGTGCGGCCCCGACCGTGCTGATCGGGGCGATCCAGGTGGACGCCGCGCTCAACCCGGGTAACTCCGGCGGTCCGCTGCTCGACTCGCTCGGCCAGGTGGTCGGGATCAACGCCGCGATCGCCGCGGTGCCCGGGCGCGAGGACCAGGGGCAGAGCGGCAGCATCGGGGTGGGCTTCGCCATTCCGATCGACTTCGCCCGCTCGGTGGCACAGGAGATCATCTCGACCGGGCGTGCGACGCACCCCTACGTGGGCGCGGCCACCGCGACCATCACCGACGGTGAGGCGCAGGCGTCCGGCGGGGTGCCCGGGGCACGGGTGATCGCCGTGACGCCGGATGGGCCGGCGGCGCGGGCTGGTCTGCGCGCCAACGACGTGATCACCAAGCTGGATGTGAGTGCCATCCGCGGGACCAACGATCTCAACGTCGCGGCGCGGCTGCACCGGGTCGGCGACAAGATCTCGGCCACCTATGTGCGTGGCGGTGCGACCAGAACCACCCAGCTGACACTTCAGGAACAACCTGGTTGAGTTCCTGGCCCCCGTTCGTTGCCTGGTCGAACCTCGCGGTGACATCGGGCGGGGTACGCTCGGCTGGTGTTCAACGGTGTCGGTTGGGGTGAAGTTGTCGCCTTGCTGGTGATCGGGCTGTTCGTCTTCGGCCCCGATCGGCTGCCCAAAGCCGCGCGGGACGCCGGCCGCATGTTGCGCCAGTTGCGCCAGACGGCCACGGGGATGCGCAACGACCTGCGGTCCGAACTCGGCCCCGAGTTCGACGATCTCGACATCCGGGATCTGCATCCCAAGACCTTCGTCCGCAAGCATCTGTTCGACGACGAGCCGCTGCCGCCGTATCTCACCAAGCGCACCTCGCTCGACGCGCTGCTGCTGGCCGAGGACACTCCGAGCCCGTCGCTGACCAAGTCGCCGCCGCTGGGTCGCGCACCATCCCTGCCCGCGACCTCGGTCAGCCCCGCCCCGCCGGTGCCGGCCGTGCCGCCCACCGTCGCGTCGCAGCCGCCGGTCGGTGCCGACGCCGGTGGCGCTGTCGGCGCGCAGCCAGCGGTCGTCTCGCCGTTGCTGTCAAAGGCCGCCGGGGCGAAGGGCACGGGGGCGAAGGCCACCGCGCCGCGGGGCGTGCCCACGCACCAGGTCTCCGCGGGCGCGACCCCGCCGCCGACCCCCAGCATCCCGTTCGACTCGGACGCCACCTGACACTGCTCGGCCCCGGCCCTGGCTGCGGCTGACCATCTGGGCCGGCGGCTGACACCCGGGCTGGGTCGGAGGTCGGGGGTTGGATCACCCCGGGCTGGTCTATGGCCTGTGCTCCCGGCTCGAAACAAGACCCGCAACGAGAATCGTCCCCCCGGAAACAGGCTGCTGGAACCGGCTGTTTCCGGAGGGACGGGGGCTGGCCGCGCTCAGCGGCCGGCGGGCGTGAGGTTGAGACTGCGGCCGGCGAGGCCGCGGGAGCGGAAGGTGAGCCGATCCGCGACCGAGCTCAGCGCCTTGCTGGCCTCGCTGTCGGGCTCGCCGATGACCAGCGGCACACCGTTGTCGCCGCCCTCACGCAGGCGGACGTCCACCGGGACCTGGGCGAGCAGCGGCACGTCGTGGCCGAGGACCCGGGTGAGTCGCTCGGCGACCGCGGCACCACCGCCGGAGCCGAACACGTCGACCCGCTCCCCGCAGTGCGGGCAGGGCAGCCAGGCCATGTTCTCCACGACGCCGACCACGTTCTGCCGGGTCTGCACGGCGATGGTGCCGGCGCGCTCGGCCACCTCGGTGGCGGCGAGCTGCGGTGTCGTGACGACGAGCAGTTCGGAGGACGGGACGAGCTGGGCCAGCGAGATGGCGATGTCACCGGTGCCGGGCGGCAGGTCGAGCAGCAGAACGTCCAGGTCGCCCCAGAAGACGTCCGACAGGAACTGCTCGAGGGCCCGGTGCAGCATCGGGCCACGCCAGGTCACCGGCTCATTGCCGCGGGTGAACATGCCGGTGGAGATGACCCGCACGCCATGTGCCTGCGGCGGCATGATCATTTTGTCGACCTGGGTCGGCGGGCGGTCGATGCCGAGCATCCGCGGCACCGAGTGGCCGTAGATGTCCGCGTCGAGCACACCGACGGACAGCCCCGAACGGGCCATCGCCGCCGCCAGGTTGACGGTGATCGAGGACTTGCCGACGCCGCCCTTGCCGCTGGCGATGCCGTACACCCGGGTCATGGAGCCCGGCTGGGCGAACGGGATGACCTTGGGGGCGATACCGCCGCGTAGCTTCGTGTGCAGGGCGCTGCGCTGCTCGTCCGACATGACCTGCAGGTCGACCTGGACGGAGCGCACCCCCTCGACGGCGCCGACCGCGCGACTGACGCGGCTGATGATCTCATCTCGCATCGGGCAGCCAGACACGGTTAGCAGCACCGTGACACTGACGGAGCCGTCATCGAGGACGTGGACCGCCGAGACCATGTCCAGCTCCGTGATGGGACGGCCGATCTCGGGATCGTTGACCGTCGCCAGAGCCGACTGGATCGCGTCGGTGGAAGGCCGGGATGGGGACAAGGGAAACCTCAGTCACTGATTGGCACCAGATGCGACCCCCGGGGCCGCCTGTGCATCCACGATAGCCCGCGCGCGCCTCGGCGGTGTTGCGGCGATGCCCGGGTGTGTGCCACCCATCCAAGCTGTCATTCATCTGACTTCGAGAGCGGAATTTATCGGTAGGTGCTGGGACGTTGTCGAGGTGACGGGCCTGGGCGGGGCGGGCTGGTCCGGCGACCGGGGCACATAGGCTGGTTCGGGGTGTGGCGGGAGGGCTCGGGATGGTCGAGGACACGGTCGGCGCCAGTTCTGAGACGGACAGCGTCTGGGTGGACGCCCGCGGCATGCGTGCCTGGCGGTCGCTGCTACAGGCCCACGCGCACGTCAGCCGGGTGCTGGAAGCGGAACTGGAGCGCGCGCACGACCTGCCGCTGGCCTCCTACGACGTGCTCGTCCAGCTTTCCGAGGCGCCGGAACACGAGTTGCGCATGAGCGAGCTCGCCGACGCGGTCCTGCTCTCCCGCAGCGGCCTGACCAGGCTCGTCGACCGGCTGGCACGGGAGGGCCTGGTGACCCGTCGCTCCTGCCCGTCCGACGCGCGGGGAACGCTGGCCGTGCTCACCCCGCAGGGGCTGGACCGGCTCCGGGTGGCCTCCGGCACCCATCTCAAGGGCGTCGGTCGGCACGTGCTGAGCCACTACTCCCGCGCCGAGCAGGAACAGCTCGCCGTGCTGCTCGAGCGGCTCGGTTCCCCGCGCGAGGGAACCTGCGGCCGCGGAGTCTGAGAGTCGGCCTATCCGGTGATGGGGGTCGCGCCGGTGGCGGTGGTGACGAGCCGCTCGTAGGCGGCGCGGCTGGTCGTCTCGGCGCCGAGCCCCTGGGGTTTGCTGGCACCGTGGTAGTCGCTCGAACCGGTGGTGAACAGGTCGAGGTCGGCGGCCAGGGCGCGCAGGCGGCGCCGTTCGTCGTCGTCGTGGTCGGGATGGTCGACCTCGAGGCCACCGAGCCCGGCGGCGGCCATCCGCTCGATCACCTCGGGGCCGACGGTGACACCGCGCCGGCTCGCATAGGGATGCGCGAACACGCTGACCCCGCCCGCGGCGCGGATCAGCTCCAGCGTCCGCCACACGTCCGGTTGCTGTTTGCCCACGTGGTACGGCCCGCCGGGGCCGATCCAGGAGCGGCTGAACGCCGCGTCCATGCTGGGTACCAGGCCGGCTTCGACCATCGCGGCGGCCACGTGCGGCCGGCCCACCGTGCCGACGGCCAGCTCGCTGACCCGTTCCCAGCGCACCGGATGCCCGTCGGCGTGCAGGAGTTCCACCATCCGACGGGCCCGGGTGACCCGGTGCCTGCGGACCTCGGCCCGTTCGGCGGCGAACGTGGGCTCCGCCGGGTCGAACAGGTAGGCCAGCACGTGCAGGGCGATCCGCCGCTCGTCCACCTGCACGTAGCAGGAGATCTCCGCGCCGGGCACGAGGACCAGCCCGCGGGGCAGCGCGGCGGCGGCCGCGTCGATCCCGGCGGTCGTGTCATGATCGGTCAGCGCGACGACGGCGAGCCCGGCGGTCCCGGCGCGGCGCACCAGTTCCTGGGGGGCGTCCAGCCCGTCCGACGCGGTGGAATGGGTGTGCAGGTCGATCGTCACCGTTCGATCGTCACAGGTCCAGGCCGGTGAGGACGAGAACTCGCTCCTCGGTGAGATCGGTCATGGCCGAACGCAGGCCCTCCCGGCCGATGCCGGAGTTCTTCGTCCCGCCGTAGGGCATCTGATCGGCCCGGTAGGACGGGACGTCCCCGACGACGACGCCGCCGACGACGAGTTCGCGGTGGGCGCGGAACGCGGTCGCGAGATCGTGGGTGAACACCCCGGCCTGAAGACCGAACGCGCTGTCGTTGATCCGTGCGAAGCCGTCGTCGACCCCGTCGACCGGGGCGACGACGATCACCGGCCCGAACACCTCCTCGCGGACCAGCCGGGCCGACTCGGGCACACCGGTCAGCACCGCGGGCGCGACGCTGGCACCGGTGCGGGTGCCGCCGCAGTGCAGGGTGGCGCCGGCCGCGACCGCCTCGCCGATCCAGGTCTCGACCCGTTCGGCCGCGGCGGTGTCGATGAGCGGGCCGACGTCGGTGGCCGGATCGTTGGGATCGCCGTCGCGCAGCGCCCGCACGGCGGTGAGGATCTCCCCGAGCAGTTCGTCGTGCAGTGACCGGTCGACGTAGACCCGTTGCACGGCGATGCACGACTGCCCGGCCTGGTAGTTCGCGAACAGCGCGATGCGCCCCGCGGCCCGGGTCAGGTCCCCGGGGGCGTGGAAGTCGGGCGCGACCAGCACCGCGCCGTTACCGCCCAGTTCCAGGACGACCTGCTTACGTGGCACCGCGTCCCGGATCGACCAGCCGACCGGACCCGACCCGGTGAACGACACCACCGGCAGCCGCGGGTCGGCCACCAGCGCGCCGACCACGTCGTTGTCGACGGTCAGCACCGAGAAGGCACCGGCGGGCAGATCGGTCTCGGCGAGCAGTTCACCGAGCAGCAGCGACGACAGCGGGGTGCGCGGCGCGGGTTTCACGATGATCGGCGCCCCGACGGCCAGCGCCGGCGCGACCTTGTGCGCCACCAGGTTCAGCGGAAAGTTGAACGGGGCGATGCCCAGCACCGGCCCACGGGGGAAGCGCCGCGACAGCGCCAGACGGCCCTCGCCGGTCGGGTCGGTGTCGAGCCGGGTCAGGTCGCCGGCGAACCGGCGGGCCTCCTCCGCTCCCCAGCGAAACGTCGAACTGGCCCGGGCGACCTCGGCCCGTGACCAGGTCAGCGGCTTGCCGCTCTCCGCGGTGATCAGCCGGGCGATCTCGTCGCCGCGCCGGGCGATCTCCCGGGACACATGCCCGAGCGCGGACGCGCGCACATGCGCCGGCAACGCAGCCAGCTGCGAGGCGACCGCCGCCGCGGCGGCGACGGCCTGCTCGACCTGCGCCGCGGACGGTTGGGCGACCGTGGCCACCAGCGCACCGTCGTAGGGATGGCGCACCTCGAGCTCCGCCGTACCCTGCGCCGGCCGGCCCGCGAGCCAGAACGGCCGGACCTCAGCCATCACGCATCTTTGTGGTCGGCTCCCTGTTCGGCGGCGAAGCGGTTCAGAGGTCATCCTAGGCGCATCCCGTCGCCGGGAGTGGCCATCCACGCCCGGGTCGGGCACTGTCGTGGGCCTGCCCACCGGCGGGCCCGTCCGTCGTGGCCGCGGGCCGACGTCCGGGCGGCCTGCCTGCGGCGATGGCCGACTGGCGGCCGACTGGCCGGTGACCGGCGGGTGGGCTGGCCGGTCTGAGGAGACACCCTGGAGGTGCCGAGCCGATGGACGAACCAACGCTTTCGGTGTCGGGTCGAGGCGGGTCGGGGCTGCCCCAGACCCGCCGCCTGGTCACCGAGATTCCCGGCCCGCGTTCGCGGGCGCTGTCGACCAGACGGGTCCGATCCGTGGCCCGCGGGGTGAGTTCGACGATGCCGGTGTTCGCGCGGGCGGCGGGCGGCGGCGTCGTGGTCGACGTCGACGGCAACACGCTCATCGACCTTGGCTCGGGTATCGCCGTCACCGGTGTCGGCAACGCCGCCGACGAGGTGGTCGCGGCCGTGGCCGCGCAGGCGGGCCGGTTCACCCACACCTGTTTCATGGTCACGCCGTACGAGGAGTACGTCGGCGTCTGCGAGGCGCTGGCCCGGCTGACCCCCGGCGGTTTCGAGAAGCGCTCGGCCCTGTTCACCTCGGGTGCGGAGGCGGTGGAGAACGCTGTCAAGATCGCCCGTTCGGCGACCGGGCGTGGCGCCGTCGTCGTCTTCGAACACGCCTACCACGGCCGGACCAACCTCACCATGGCCATGACCGCCAAGGCCATGCCGTACAAGGCCGGTTTCGGCCCGTTCGCCCCGGAGATCTACCGGCTGCCGCTGGCCTACCCCTACCGCTGGCCGGGCGGGCCGCAGCACTGCGGCGAACAGGCCGCCGCCCAGGTCATCGACCTGATCCGCACCGAGATCGGGGCCGGGGCGGTGGCCGCCCTGGTGATCGAGCCGATCCAGGGCGAGGGGGGTTTCATCGTGCCCGGCGCCGGTTTCCTGCCGCGCCTGGCCGAGTTCTGCGCGGACGCGGGCATCCTGTTCATCGCCGACGAGGTGCAGACCGGCTTCGCCCGCACCGGCACGATGTTCGCCTGCGAGGACGAGAACATCGTCCCCGACCTGATCGTCACCGCCAAGGGCATCGCGGGTGGCCTGCCGCTGTCCGCCGTCACCGGCCGCGCCGAGATCATGGATGCCCCGCAGATCGGTGGTCTCGGCGGCACCTTCGGTGGCAACCCGGTGGCCTGCGCGGCGGCACTGGCGACCATCGACCTGATCGAGTCCGGTGACCTGGCCGGTCGGGCTCGCCATATCGCCGAACTCGCCCTGCCCCGGCTGCGCGCCCTCGCGGACCGCTACGACGCCATCGGCGACGTCCGGGGTCGGGGCGCGATGCTCGCCGTCGAGATCGTGCGCGGCCAGGGCGACCACAGCCCCGACCGGGCGCGGGCGGCCGCCGTCGCCGCCGCCTGCCATCGCCGCGGCCTGATCGTCCTGTCCGCCGGTACGTGGGGCAACGTCCTGCGCCTGCTGCCACCCTTCGTGATCAGCGACGAGCTTCTGCAGGACGGCCTGGACGTCCTGGCCGAGGCCTGCGCCGAGATCCTCCCACCCGCTGACCCCACCGGCTGACCCCACCGGCTGACCGGCGGCCCGCGGCGGTTCGGACACGGTGAGTGTCGACGTGCGCCGACGTGTACTGGG
>NZ_CADCWS010000165.1 GCF_902806475.1 Candidatus Frankia nodulisporulans | reverse complement strand
CATGACGATGCGGGGCCCGACGCCGGTGATCGGCCCACCGTGGGTGCGGCCTCTGACCGACCGAGGACCGGCCGACGACCCGCCGAGAACCGGCCGACCTGGTGGGCCGCCGTGGGTGGGTAGCACTCACCCGGTTGCGGGCACGCAACGTATGACGGCGAACACCCGACGGAATCGGATGGCCTGCGATGCCCGGCATGCGTGCGAATGATCACCGCTTCGGTCTGGCGGCCGAGGCCTACGTCTTCGGCTACCCGCTGGTGAGCAGCGTGCGACTGCTGGACCGGTATGCCGGCGGTGGGCTCGGGAGCCGCGGGAACACCGGCTTCAACTACTTCGACCACCAGTGGGAGCTGCCCGGGCCGCGCTCGTCGTTCGTCAGCCTGGAGGCGGACCTGCTGTCGTCGATCGCCCTGGTCGACCTCGCGGTCGGCCCGGTGATCCTGAAGGTGCCGACCGACCCGGAGCCGCCGCTGCTGGTCGTGTTCACCGACCTGTGGCGCAACGTGTTCGCTTATGTGGGGTCGGCCGGCATCACCGGCACCGAGCCCCCGGTGCCCTCGTCCTACATCCTGGTGCCGCCCGGGTGGACGCGGCGGCTGCCCGTCGGGTTCGTCCCGATCGAGGCCCCCACCCGGCTGCTCATCGTGACCGCGCGGATCGCCCTGGACAGCCCGCAGGACGCCGACCTCGTCCACCATCGGCAGGACGCGCTGCGGTTGTTCCCGCTCAACCCGCACGGGCCGGCGGCCCCCGGCCCGCCCCCGTTCACCTCGACGATCTGCGAAGACCTGCGGTTCTGGGAGGAGCTGCGGATGTGGCTGGCGGCGTTCCCGCCGGCGTCGGCCGAGGTCGAGTACGCCCACCGGTTCGCCCCGCTGGGCCTGTTCGACGATCCGTCGCCCTACGTCGACCCGGATCCGTCGCTGGCCTGGTCGCTGCGCGGCGGCCTGCGGGCGGGCCGCGACGGGCTGGAACGTCTGGTGCACGCCGGCCGGGCGCTGCGCGGTGGCTGGTCGAGCACCCCACACGCACTGGACTTCAACATCGACTTCTTCGGTCCCGGTACCCGCGACGACCCGGCCTGGCGGATCGCGGACCGCCAGCACGGACGCCTGGCCCGGGCGATCCTCGCCCGCCAGCCGGTCGGCCCGACCCACGGCTACCGCAGTCTGCGCGCGAGCTGCCTGTTCGACGCGGACGGTCGACGTCTGACCGGCGCGTACCGCTACACCCTCGACTTCGCGCCGCCGCCGGACGGGGCGAGCTGGTCGCTCACCATGCACGACTATCCCGACTACTACCTGGTCGACAATCCGCTGTCCCGCTACTGGCTGGGCAGCCGCACCAAGGGCTTACGCACCCGACCGGACGGCTCGGTCCGCCTGTTCCTGCAGTGCGAACCACCGTCGGACGACGACGAACTGGCGAACTGGCTGCCCACCGCCCCCGGCGACTTCCGGCCGACCCTGCGCGTCGACGGCCCCGGCCCCGCGGTACTCGACGACAGCTACGCCCCACCCACCATCCAGCGGATCGACTGACCCGGACGACCCACCACCAGCAGCACCAGCACCATCACCGCCGGCACCGGTTGCCGCGCACCCGTTGCCGCGCACCGGCTGCCACTTACTGGGCGCGGCTCACCGGCTGCCGGACCGTCCCTGGCCCGGCGCCGAGGCGAGGGTGAGGCTCAGCGGTGGACGAGCACCGGCCCCGACCTCGTCGACGCGCCCAAGCGACCCGAGCACCGTGACCGCCGCCGACCCCGCGCGGGTCACCGCACCGGGGGCGCTGGGAGTACCGGGGGCAGCGGGGGTGGCGAGCCGGACGGGGAGGATCTGGCGGTCCACCGTGCGGTCCCGCCCGTGGGTGTCCGTGGCCAGCAGAGCGACGGTGACCGACGTGCCGCGGCCACCGCGCACGGCGCTGGCCGTCACGGTGGGTGAGTCCGGTTCTGCGGTGTCGCCGCCGCCGGACGGGGCGAGGTCCGCCGGGTCGAGGCCGTCCGCGTCGACGGTGAGGGTGAACGCGCTGGCCGCCCGCGGATCGACCGGGACCGTCAGGCGATGGCTGCCCGCGGTGACCACCAGCCGAGCCGATCGCACCGGTCCCGACACCGACCGGGCGCCGACGGCCACCGTCACCTCGACCTGCCCGCCGGCCCGGACAGCCAGCCGTTCGAGCCGGGCCGCCGACGGCGAACTCGGCGACCGGTTGTACGCGGTGGCCAGCCGCAGCAGGTAGGCCGGCCGGTCGGGATGGTCCGCCGCGACGGTCAGGTCGTCCACACCGCGGGCGATGGCGTACAGCTGCCGGCCGTCGAGGTCCGGCCCGTTGGCGGTCACCGGCGAGGGATGCCCCAGGAAGGCGGGGTTGGCCGCGACGAACACCAGCGGCCGTCCCGGCAGCCCGGCCACCATGGCGCGCAGGTCCTTGTCGTGGTCGGTGAGCACGAGGTTGTCGCGCACCGCACCGGAGAACACGAAGCTGGTCAGCACCGCCACGGCGGTCACCACCGGCACGAGCACCGCGAGGCCCACCCGTCGTCCGCGGGCCAGCAGCGCCGCCGCCCCCGCCGCAGCGCCCCGCGCACCCAGATGGACCAGCGGGATGAGCACCGGGACCAGGTAGAACGGCCCGACGTAGCGAATCCCACCCCACAGCTCGGCCGCGTTCCACGCCCCCCAGAACCCGACATATCCGATCAGGAACACCACGGCGCCGACCCCGAGCATCGCCGCCGGGGCGGGCAGCCGTCGCCGCGCGGCGGCGCCGATCGCCGCGGCGGCCAGCACCACCCCGCCGCAGGCCCAGCCACCCATCAACCACAGATGGTCCCCGACCGAGCGCAGCCCGTCGGGCAGCCCGAACTGGTGCAGCCCGTCCGCGGGGTAGAGCCGGCGCCCACCGAAGCCGAGCCGGTCGTCCGGTTCGAGCAGGGCGAACGGCAACCGCAGCGGGTTGCCGGTCGCCGCCAGGTTCGTCACCAGCACCACTACGGCGGGCACGGCCAGCCCGCACAGCAGCCAGCGCAGCAGCCACCAGCGCCGGCCCACGCTGGTGACCGCCAGCCACACCGCCAGCGGACCCAGCAGCAGCACCACGTCGTAGGGCCGCACCGCGGCGGCCACCCCCAGGGCGGCGCCCCCCAGCGCGACCGGCCAGGCCCGCAGGCGACGCCGCCCGCGCAGCACCCCGAGGACCGCGGCCTGCGTCAGGATGAGCGCCGGCAGATAGCTGAGCACCATGGCGCTCTGGATCACGGTCAGCGGGGAGAACGCGAGCAGGGTCGCGGACAACGCCGCGACGCGGCGGCTCCCGCCCAGCTCCACGCCGAGCAGGTAGGTGACGACCACCGCGGCCGCGGCGATGACGGCCAGCGCCAGGTCGATGCTGCCGGTCAGCAGCAGACCCACCGCGTAGATCGCCGGGACGAACGGCGTGTACTTCAGGACGTAGTGGCCGTCGACCACCGTGCCCAGCCACGGCAGGTAGGACTGCGCCGGGTCGGGCGCGGCGGGGAACAGCCGCCCGGCGGCGAGGGTGCGGGCGTGCAACAGGTAGATGCCCTCGTCGTTGTTCACCGACAGCAGCGGGAACACGGTGTGCCGCAGCACGACCGCGCCGAGGCCCGCGCACACGGCGAGCGCCACCACGTACCAGCCGACCGCGCTGCGCCGGGGCACGGACGCGTCGTCATCGTGCCCGGAAGTCACCCCCGGCACGCTACCGAGCAGTCGCGGCCCACCGGGCGGCAGGTCCGGCCCGCGCCGCACTGGCCACGGACCGGACCCGCGCGGGCTAGCCGACCAGCGCATCCGCGTGACGATCCGCGCTGTCGCGCCCGTCGTGGCGGCTCGACATCTCGGCGGGCAGGGGCAGCTCCGGCAGGTCGGCGAATTCCGCCAGCCCGTCGTCACCCGCCGCCACGGCATCATCGGTGAACTCCTCGGCCTGGTCGTCGGGCTGGCCGGCGGCCTGGTCGTCGGGCTGCGCGGTAGGTGCCGGCGCGGGCGCGGGCGTGCTGCCCCGGGCCAGTCGCTGCGAGCGGGCGCCATGCCAGGTCAGCTCGGCCCCGACCGCCTCGGCGTCGATCTCGAAGGAGACCCGCCGCTCGCCCTCGCTCGTCTCGAACGACCGCTGGCGCAGATGCCCGAAGACCAGGGCCCGGTCCCCCCTTGGTCAGGCTGGAGGCGACGTTGTCGGCGAGCTGGCGCCAGCAGGAGACCCGCACGAACAACGTGGCGCCGTCGACCCAGCGGTTCTCCGCCCGGTCGAACCGCCGCGGCGTGGACGCCAGCCGAAAGCTGCAGACGGACGCGCCGCCCGCCGTCACCCGCAGCTCCGGCGCGTCGACGAGGTTGCCGACGACAGTGATGGTGGTGTCAAGCATGGTGCTCCTCAGGTTCAGGGAGGGTGCCCCACGACCGGTGTTCGGGGTGCGTCCCAGCCTGCGACACCACCGCGGCCCGGCAAAGCCCACCCGGTGTGGCTGTGGACGACGCGACGCCGTCCACAGCCGGCGCATCCCCACATCGGACCCGGTAGGAGCGGCCCGGGGCGGGGAACACCGTTCGCGGACGGGAACACCATCCGGGACACCCCGGTTGTCGCTGTGGGGCTGTTGTCCTCACGGACGCCGCACCCGCCGCTGGCCGTAGACCCGGACGATCCGGGCCACGCCGTCCACGGCAGGCGGTGCCGTCCGTGGGGCGAACCGCCGCCGCGGGCCCCGGCAGCACCCCGTGCCGTCCCGCACACCGCCACACCGTCGTACCGGAGGACACTGATGTCGACGACCACGACCCCCACCAGCACGGACGCCGCCGCGAGCGGCTCGTTCCGACTCGGCGACGACCTGCCGGTCAACCGGCTCGGGTTCGGCGCGATGCGGATCACCGGCGCTGGGATCTGGGGGCCACCCGCCGACCCGGCGCAGGCCCTGGCCGTCCTGCGCCGAGCTGTAGATCTTGGCGTGACCTTCATCGACACCGCCGACTCGTACGGTCCGGAAGTCAGCGAGGACCTGATCGCCGAGGCGCTGTACCCGTACCCGGCCGACCTGGTCATCGCCACCAAGGGCGGTCTGACCCGCGGCGGCCCGAACCAGTGGGCCCCCGTCGGCCGTCCCGCCTACCTGCGCCAGCAGGTGGAGATGTCGCTGCGCCGCCTGCGACTCGAGCGCATCGACCTCTACCAGCTGCACCGGATCGACCCCGACACCCCCGTCGAGGACTCCCTCGGCGAGCTGAAGGCCCTCCAGGACGAAGGCAAGATCCGCCACATCGGCCTGTCCGAGGTCAACGTGACCGAGCTGGCCCACGCCCGTTCCATCGTGCCGATCGTCAGCGTGCAGAACCGCTACAACCTGGCCTACCGCACCGCCGAGGAGCTGCTCGACTACGCCGAGAAGGAGAACATCGCCTTCATCCCCTGGGACCCGATGGCCACCGGCCGGCTGGCCCAGCCCGGCGGTGTCCTCGACACCGCCGCCAGGACGCACACCGCCTCCCCCGCCCAGCTGGCCCTCGCCTGGCTGCTGCGCCGCTCGCCGGTGGTCCTGCCCATTCCCGGCACCTCGTCGGTGGCCCACGTGGAGGAGAACATCGCCGCCGCCGGTATCACCCTCACCGACCAGGAGTTCACCGACCTGGCCCACCTCGCCGCCTGACCCTGGCGACACCCAGACACCAGCGGTACCACCGGCTGATCGCCGAGTAGCCCCGGCGGCCGTCACCCGATCAGGTGACGGCCGCCGGGCTCGGCACCAACGCCGCCAGGCACGACGAAGCACCACAACCGCGACCACAAGCCGTCGCTTCGACGCTACGGACGCAGGCGTGTCCACCACGTGTCCAGCACAGGCCCTGAACTTGCTACCCTGAGTTCGGCCCGCCCGGTGGGCCCACGCATCAACGCGCCCGTAGCTCAGTGGATAGAGCGAGTGCCTTCTAAGCACCAGGTCGCAGGTTCGATCCCTGCCGGGCGCACTCGTGGATCACGCCCACATGCGGCGCCTTGCGATCCCCTCGCCATGTCTGCCGGGGAGCCGAGCTCCCCGAAACCCCCCACGTGTAGCAACGCCTGTAGCAACGGGCCGGATGTGCTCAGGACCGCGGGCCGGTCAGGTGGCCGTCGAGTTCGCCGAGGGCGCGGCGCTTCTCCCCCATGGACGCATGGGCGTACAGCGTCCATGGTGATCCGTCTGTCGGACGAAGCGGAGCGTCTCGACCTGCACCTGGCAGCGCCGGGCCCGGAAGATGTGCCGCAGCGCCTCGGCCCGCTCCGCCCACTGTTCGGGGGTCTGGCCGGGTAGCAGTTCCACCCGCGGGGTGTCCACGGCACGGGTGGAATGGATCGTGCGGATACGCGGGAAGTACTCGTCGAACGTCACCTGATCGGCGTTCGAGGTGGGCATCTGAATCGCAAGGTCGGTGTGGACCATCGCCGCCCGCTACCGCCAGCGGTAGACGAACGTCAGCCGCACCCGCCCCCACAGCCAGTGGCCCACCCAGGCGCACGACCGGGGATGCAGCCACGCCCAGATGACCGTCACCACGGCCAGCCCGCTGGCCAGCGCGGTCAGGCCCACCAGGCCGAACCGGTGGGTGAACAGCAGCAGGCCGACCACGACGGCGACCGCGATCCGGTGGCGGAAGGACCAGCGGGCTGCGAGCCACAGGCCCTTCCCCGCGACCGCCAGGAGCAGCATCCACAGCGGCACCCGCACCGTGTCCGCGCGGGTGGGAATCTGCCGTGTGGGACGGTCTCCCCTGATTCTGGACATGACAAACACCACCTGTTTTCGAGCGCACAAAACCACGGAGACGAAAAGGGGAGAAAGAACAGCGGGTGGACCCGGAGCGGACAGCGATCCGAGCCGCCGGCCGGAAATGGTGGTGCTATGCGGCGCGGTTCTCCACCGCAGCCAGAGGATTCGCGATGTCAGCCGAAGGGTTCGCCGTTTCCTCAGCGTCGAATGTGAGTGTCAGCCCCGCCGCCGGTGTTCCGGCCACTGTCGGGCAGAACCCACAATGCTCCGCTCGCCGAGCGCTCGCCAAGCGCATATACGGGTGGGGATAACGCGCCGATATAGAAATGCGCTCAGCGTTGCGGCGATCTTCCGGACAGCACTCGTCGACCGCTAGTGTTTGACGTGCGACAAGCGACAGGAGGTGTTGAGTCGAGATGCTGCGTGACACCGCGACGGGCGAGGACTGGCCGGCGGTCGGCCAGGCCGTCAACGTCCGTATGCGAGAGCGCCGGATCACCCAGCAGGCCCTTGCCGCCGTGTCTGGGGTGTCGGTGGCCACCTTGCGCGAGCTTCAGCGCGGGACGAGCCGCCGCCGCGCGCAGGACACAACTCTCATAGCCATCGCCCGCGCCCTCGGCTGGCCCGACGATCATCTGCTGACCGTGCTTCTCGGTGAATCACCGCGTGACGTGACCATCCCGCCCCCGCCGATCGATCAGCAGATCCTTGAGGTGCTGTTGAGGATCGAGCGTCGCGTTGCCGACCTCGGCGTGTACCTGCGGGTGCCGACCGCGGGAGGCGACGACGGCCAGGGCCAGCCCGCCGGATGCGACGAAGGGCCGGATCGGACAGCGGGATAACTCCACTGTCCGATCCGGCCCAGCCGCACGGGGCCCTCCAGGTCAGCCGTCAGCCGGGGGCACCGGGTCGGGGGAAGGTTCGCCGTCGTCTGCCGGAACGCCCTCGGCGAGGCGGCTGACGTACAGGCGCACGGTGTCGAGGGCTTCGCAGTATCCGGCGCGGAACGCCTGCCGTTCCCCCGTCGTCATCCACCGTGACCGGTTCGGTTCCGCATCCGGCACGTCGAGCGCCGAGCCGCGCAGCGTCACCAGCTCCCGGCGCGACGGAACCTCACCGGGCAGGCGGTAGACCAGCACGGTATCGACGTCGCCGAACGCGGCCAGGAACTCCACCCCCGCCGGCATCTCACCGAGTGCCCGGTACAGGTCTCCCGCCGTCGACCCGGGCCGCACCGACAGAGCCCACTCGCCAGGGCCCCACGGCACCATCGTCACCGCGACAGGAGGCACTTCCTCTGGCCGTTCGAGGGCGTCGGCCGACCAGGGGTTCACCGGACCCGCCGCTGCCGACGAACCGGCGGATGCCCCAAAGCCCCGCCGCGCACCATCCCACCGCTGTCAGCCAGTGGGGTGCCGACCAGGAACCGCAGCGGGCACACCTGATGCTCGGCCCACCCATGTTCGCTCGCGTACCGGTCAGCATCGGCCGCGGTCCGGAAAGCGACCACCGCTTCCCGCACCAGCCCGTTTCCCCCGGGCTCGAAACTGATCGCGCCGAACAGCAGCCCACTGCGCTGCCCTGTCGTTTTCGTCGAGTCGTCGTCCGCTGGCGTCATCTCGTCCTTCCCGTCGCATCGTCACCGGGACCACTGCGCCCGCCGTCCCACGCTCGGCGCGGGAAACGGGACAGCCCGGACGTACGCTGACGTCGCCAGGCAGTTCCGAATAGATATGCGGCTGAATACCGAGCGTGGATAGACTGGCGGACGGTGCGCACATCGCCACAGCGCAGCTTCGTCTGACGGGAGCCACCGCCCATGACCCGACGCCGCCCGCTGCCCACCGCGCCGACCGGACTATGGGACCGGCCCGACATGGCCGCCGCCCTCGCCGAACGCGACATGCAGGCGGTGCTGACGATCTACAAGCGGTGGACCGGCGCGTCCCAACCCCAGATCGCGACCATGACCGGGGTGCCGCAGCCGACGATCAGTCTCATCCTCAATGGCAAACGCCAGGTCTCCAGCATCGAGACCTACGAGAAGTTCGCCGAAGGACTCGACATCCCCCGCGAGCGTCTCGGCCTCGCCGCCGCCCCACCCCCCGCAGACCAGCCGACCGGAAACGCTCCGGGATCAGCCGTCGCCGTTGTGCCCGCTGACGCTGGGCTTGACCGGCGGACAGTTCTCGCTGCGGCTGGGGTCGCCGCGTGGACGCTCGACGAGGAACTGGACGAAGTCACCCGGCGGATGCAGCTGTTCGCCGCCTCCAACGTCGATGATGCCTCCCTCGAACAGTTGGAAGCAAGCGTCGAGGTCGTCGGCCGCCGGTACGAGACCAGCGACGCCGCCACGGTCTACCCAATCGCGTTGAAGCAGCGCCGATGGGTTGCCGAACTCATGGCCGGACACCAGCACCCCGCCCAGCGCCGACACCTCTACCTGGTCGGCGGGAAACTCTCCGGCCTACTGGGCTATCTCGCGTTCGACCTGGGCAACGAGATGGTGGCCCGCGCCTACTGCAACGAGGCGATGAGCCTTGCCAAGGCCGCCGGACACGGCGACCTTGGCGCCTGGGTCCGCGGGACGCAGAGTTTCATCGCCTACTACGGCGGCCGGTACCGCGAAGCCCTCGACCTCGCCCGCGACGGCCAGCGCTACGCCCGCGGCGGCCCCGCCTCCATCCGCCTGGCGATCAGCGGCGAGGCTCGCACCCTGGGCAAACTCGGTGACACTGCCGGAGTCGACGAAGCCGTAGCCCGCGCCCTCACCGCCCACACGAAGATCAATGATGCTGATCCGGTCGGCTACTTCCTGTCGTTCGACCCGTTCACCGCCTCCCGCATCGCCGGCAACGCCGCTTCCGCCTACCTCGCTGCCGGAGCCCACGAACGCGCCCGGGAATTCACCGACCAGGCAATCCCCATCTTCGCCGCCGCCGAGTCCACCGCCAGCCATGGAGGCTTATGCAGAAGTCTGATTTCA
>NZ_CADCWS010000164.1 GCF_902806475.1 Candidatus Frankia nodulisporulans | reverse complement strand
GATGTTCCAAGTCATCTGGATAGTCTTCGCCGGTCTTGTGATCGGCGTGCTGGCTCGTCTGCTCGTGCGGGGACGGCAGGACATCCCGCTGTGGCTCACCGTCGCCGTCGGTATCGTCGGCGCGCTCGTCGGTAACCTCATCGCCAGCGCGATCGGGGTCCGGCACACCGGCGGTATCGACTGGATCCGGCACGTTCTCCAGGTCGGTGTCGCGGTCGGTCTCATCTTCGCGGTCGCTCCGCTGTGGGCCGCCCGCGGCCCGGGCAGCGCCCATCACCACGACAAGGACCGGCATCACACCGCCGGTCGCCTCTGACGGTCCCGCTGACAGCCACCGCTGACGGTCGCCCCTGACGGTTGCGTACGGGCGCGTCCACCGGCCCCGAGCTGGTTTCCCTGGCCGGACCCCGGTGGACGAATCCCGAACCGGCTGTCAGTGGCCGCGGCGGGCCCAGTCGTCGACGTCCAGCGCTTCCTCGCCGATGGTGGTGTCGTCGCCGTGGCCGGTGTGGACGATGGTGGCCGCCGGGAGGGTGAGCAGGCGGCTGCGGATCGAGGTGAGGATGGTCGGGAAGTCGGAGAAGGAGCGTCCGGTGGCGCCCGGGCCGCCGCGGAACAGGGTGTCGCCGCTGAACAGGACTGGGCTGTTCTGCAGCTGGCCGTAGAGGCAGACACCGCCGGGGGAGTGGCCGGGGGTGTGCAGGACCTGCAGGACGCCGCCGCCGGGCAGGGTGAGGATCTGGTTGTCGGCCAGGGCACGGTCGGGGGGTCGGCGCGGGTAGACCATGCGCCACAGTTCGTCGTCCGCGGGGTGCAGGGCGATCGGGGCCCGGACCAGGTCGGCGAGTTCGGCGGCGGCGTTGATGTGGTCGTTGTGGCCGTGCGTGGCGACGATGCCGGTGACGGTGCGGCCACCGACGGCGGCGGCGATCACGGACGGATCGTGGGCCGCGTCGATCACGAGGACCTCGTCATCGTCGCCGACCAGCCAGACGTTGTTGTCGACCATGAAGGTCTGGCCGTCCAGGGTGAACCCGCCACGTGTGATGACGCGGTCCACCCGGAGGTTCGCACTGCCGGTCATGCCGCCTGCTCCTTCACCCCGAACCTGGCTCCGAACCCGGAGCGCTCCGCTCCGCGGGGATGGCCGGTGTCGGGTGGCGCGCTGCGCCCGTCCGGTCGGCCCGCGCTGGCGGTCCCCGTGGCCAGACCGTATCCGCCGAACTGGTGACTCGCCCCGCCCCGCCCGTCCGGATGCGATCTCCGGTCGGTTACCGCGCCCTGACGGCCCCCAAACGGGGTAGCTCCGTGGCGTGGCGGAACGCGCAGTGAACGAGTGGGACGGGGATGAGTGTGGCGGCGGGAGGGGGCACGGTCAGCAGGGGCCGCGGGAAGGGCTGGGCCGACCGCCCCATACGGGCCACTGCCGGGGCCACCGGGAGTGCGCCGCGGACCGGCCCGGAGGTCGCAGTACACGGCGGCGGCGCGGCGGCGGTGGCGCCGGGACGGTGCTAGCGCTCACGGGCGGTGACATCGGGACATGCAGGTCAGATTGCATCTCACCAGTTACACCGGGTACCTGATTCGGGTTTCACCACAGGTGCCCGTGGCAACGCGCACACGCCGCCCATCACGCGACACGCCGTCTCATGGCCACCCAGGAACCCCTGGAGCGGGTCCGGGTCGGTACGCTCCAACCGGTCCGTTTCTGCTCTTTGTAGAAGGAGCAACCCCTCCGTGGTCCCTTCCACCGACGCCCCGTCCGTCGATCCCCCCATCCGCTTGTCCTATGGCGAGGTGACTGTCGGTGAACCCCGACTGTCCGAGGAGGGGAAGCTCGAGACCGGCGGCGAGAGTCTGGACGACGGGGTCGGCGAGCCCGGCCCGACCGGTCGACCACTGCCGTCCTTCCCGATTCCGGCACCGCTGACGTCCCATGGCCCGGCCTGGATCGTGGCCATGTGCAACCAGAAGGGCGGGGTCGGCAAGACGACGAGCACGATCAACCTGGGTGCGGCGCTGGCCGAGTACGGCCGTCGTGTCCTGCTCGTCGACTTCGACCCGCAGGGGGCGCTGTCGGTCGGGCTCGGCATCAACCCGATGCAGTTCGACCTGACCGTGCACGATCTGCTGCTCGGTGGGGCGAGCGACGTCCGGGAGGTCATCGTCGAGACGCAGGTCGATCGGCTCGATCTGCTGCCGAGCAACATCGACCTGTCGGCGGCCGAGGTGCTGCTGGTCACCGAGGTGGGCCGGGAGCACTCGCTGGCCCGGGCGCTGGCCCCCATCCTGGACGAGTACGACGTCATCCTGGTCGACTGCCAGCCCTCGCTGGGCCTGCTCACGGTGAACGCGCTCACCGCCGCCGACGCCGTGATCGTCCCGTTGGAGTGCGAGTACTTCGCGCTGCGCGGGGTGGCGCTGCTGCTCCAGACGATCGACAAGGTCCGCGAGCGGCTCAACTCGCGTCTGGAGGTCGCCGGCATCCTCGCCACCATGTACGACGCGCGCACCCTGCACGCCCGCGAGGTGCTCGCCCGGGTCGTCGAACGGTTCCCCGCCGAGGTCTTCCACACGGTGATCAACCGGACGGTGCGCTTCCCGGAGACGACGGTGGCCGGCGAGCCGATCACCACCTACGCCCCGACGTCGGTCGGGGCCGCGGGATACCGACGCCTGGCCCGGGAAGTGATGGTCCGTCACCACACCCCGCCCGCCATCTGCTGAGTCGGGCGCCGGGGCGTCCGGACCGGGACGTACGTGAAAAGGTGACACGGTGCTGTTCCATCTCGCCGAACCGGCGGTCCTGCTCGCCCTGCTGGTGGCCTTCGCGATCGGAGTGTTCGTGCACGACGCCGCCCAGGTGCTCACCGCCCGGCTGGTGCGCGACCCCACCCCGATGCGGGCCGGGCGGCTGACCGCCAGCGTGAAGACACGGCTGACCCCGTTCAGCGGGCTGGCCGTGTTCATCGTCGGACACGGCTGGGCGGAGTCGGTGCCGATGAACGACGTGTGGCGGCGTCGGCGCTTCCACGTGGCGGCGGCGATCCTCGCCGGGCCGTTGGCCTACCTGCTGCTCGCGCTCGGCTCGCTGGCGCTGTTCGGCCTGGTCAGCGACCGCGCGTCGATCGACCTCGGCGATCGGGTCATCGAGGCGACGGTCGTGAACAGCTTCGCCGCCGAGTTCACCCTGTGGCTCGCGGTGACGTTCGCCTCGATGTTCATCATCAGTCTCATCCCCGTCCCGCCGACCGACGGCGGCCGGCTGGTGTTCCTGCTCGGCGGTACCTCCGAGGGCTGGCGCAACACCCACTACCGGCTCACCGACGGCAACATCGGCCTGGTGATCCTGCTGGCGCTGCTGTTGCTGCCGGCGCTGTTCCCCGGGTTCCCGTCCGTGGTCGGCCAGCTCGTCGGTCCGCTGCTGCGCGGCCTCGGCTCGCTCATCGGCCTGCACCTGGTCTGACCCGGCCCGGGGCTGTCCCGCCCGCGCCTGGCCTGGTCGTCCCGCGCCGGAGCGCGCACCGGCGGGGTCGCCGCGCACCCGGGTGGACGGCGGTGCGCACCGGGGCGGACGTCCTGCGTACCGGGCGGGACGGGCCACCGAGTCGGTCGATCATGCCTGGATGGCCAGGCGTAGCGTTGCCGTATGACCCCCTCCCGCGCTGCCACACAGGCCACGGGCGCCGCCGGCGCGTCCGAGGGTGTGGGTGAGTCGGCCGGCGCCGCGGCGGCGAAGAAGCCGATGATCACGGCGCGGGGCGGGGCACCGGAACCGTTCGTGGTCGAGCTCGCCAACTTCTCCGGGCCGTTCGACCTGCTGCTCTCCCTCATCGCCAAGCACCGGCTGGACGTCACCGAGGTGGCGCTCTCCCAGGTCACCGACGAGTTCGTCGCGCATCTGCGACGGCTGGGCGACCGGTTCGACCTGGGTCAGGCCACCGAGTTCCTGGTCATCGCCGCCACGTTGCTCGACCTCAAGGCCGCCCGGCTGCTGCCCGGCGCCCTCTCCGAGGACGAGGCGGAGGACCTCGCCCTGCTCGAGGCCCGTGACCTGCTGTTCGCACGGCTGTTGCAGTACCGGGCGTACAAGGAGGCCTCGGCGCTGTTCGCGGGTCTGATGGCGCTGGAGGCCCGGCACGTGCCCAGGGCGGTGGCGCTGGAGTCCCGCTACGCCGACGCGTTGCCCGAGGTACAGATCGGCATCGGTCCCAGCGAGCTCGCGGCGCTGGCCGCCCGGCTGCGGGAGCCACCGCTGCCACCGCTGGTCGCGACGGACCACGTCCATCTGCCCCGGGTCAGCGTCCGAGAGCACATGATCGCTATCATCGGTCTGCTGCGGGAACTCGGTACCGCGGAGTTCCGCACCCTGTGCGCCGGCTGCCGCCAGACGATCGAGGTCGTGGCGCGGTTCCTCGCTCTGCTCGAGCTGTTTCGGGAGGGGCGGGTGTCCTTCGACCAGGAGGTTCCCCTCGGGGAGCTCACCGTGCGTTGGATCGCCGCCGACGACGTGGCCGCCGATCTGTACGCCGTCGGTCGTGGCCTGTACGGGGACGACGCCTCGTACGGGGACGACGACCCGCATCCCGATTCCGACGACGACGACGCGCACAAGGAGGCCTCGTGACCCCGCCGCCGCCCGCGCACCCGGTGCCACCGCAGCCGACCTCACCAACCCAGCCGCAGGCGTCGCCGCGGGTGCCGCGGGGCGAACGGCCACCGCTGGCCGCGCTGCTGGAGGCGGTGCTGATGGTCGCCGAACAACCGGTCGGTGTCGCCGAACTCGCCACCGGGCTCGGGGCGTCCGCACGGGAGATCGAACGCCTGCTGCCGCAGCTCGCCGAGTCCTACGCGCACGACGGACGCGGGTTCCGGCTGCGTCACGTCGGCGCCGGCTGGCGGTTCTACACCGCCGACGAGTGCGCCCCCTGGGTCGAGGGTTTCGTGCTGGCCGGCCAGCCGGCGCGGCTGAGCCAGGCGGCGCTGGAGACCCTCGCCGTCGTCGCCTACCAGCAGCCGGTCAGCCGTGGACGGATCGGTGCGGTGCGCGGGGTCTCCGCCGACGGCGTCATCCGTACCCTGACCGCCCGTAGGCTGGTCGAGGAAGTGGGGCACGACCCGGATACGGGTGCGATCCTCTACGGCACGACCGACTACTTCCTGGAACGGATGGGCCTACGCAGCCTCGAGGAGCTGCCCCCGCTGGCCCCCCTGCTCCCAGGACTCGACGATCTGGATGACTTTGTCACACCGTGAAGAACCTGACACCCGCCGTGAAGGCGCCGTTGTCAGCCGTGAAAGCTCCGCTCCCCGCCGGCAGGCCACCCGCCGTGACGCACCCGGCCGCGGAGACGCATCCGCTCGTCGGGAGGCGCCTGCCCGTCGGGAGGCGCCTGCCCGTCGGGACGCTCCCAGCCGTGGAGACGCGCCCGTCCGCCGGGGCGCGCCCGCCTACCGGGACGCTCCCGCCCGTGGGGACGCGCCTGCTCGTCGGGACGCGCCCGTCCGTCGGGACGCTCCCGCTGGTCGGGGTGCGCCCTTCCGTCGGGACGCACCGCCTCGCCGGGAGGCATCCGGTAGTCGGGATGTCCCCGCTCGTCGTGACGCACCAGTGCGGCGTGACGTGCCGGTCGGTCGGGACGCCGCCGTGCGGCGTGAGGCCCCGGTGAGCGGCGGCGGCAGCCGTGGCCGGCTGGGCGATGCCGCGTCCGAGGGCATTCGGTTGCAGAAGGTCCTGGCGGCGGCGGGAGTGGGTTCCCGGCGGGCCAGCGAGGAGATGATCGACGAGGGTCGGGTCCGCGTCGACGGGGCGGTCGTGCGCGAGCAGGGACGGCGCGTCGACCCGGAGACGGCCATCATCGAGGTCGACGGCGTGCGCGTCGTCACCCGCAGCGGGCTCATCCACCTGGCGTTGAACAAGCCGCGCGGGGTGCTCAGCACCATGTCGGACGACCGTGGTCGCCCGACCGTCGCCGGCCTGCTCACCGAGTTCGGACCGGGGCTGTTCCACGTCGGCCGCCTCGACGCCGACAGCGAGGGACTGCTGCTGGTCACCAACGACGGGGAGCTCGCCCACCGGCTGACCCATCCGTCCTTCGAGGTGGCCAAGACCTACCTGGTCGAGGCGTCCGGGCCGATGCGCCGTGAGGTTCCGCGCACGCTGCGTGCCGGCGTCGAGCTGGAGGACGGTCCGGCCCGCGCCGACTCGGTGCGTGTCGTCGACAACGCCAACGGGCGGGTCATGATCGAGGTCGTCATCCACGAGGGACGCACGCGCATCGTGCGCCGGATGCTCGAGGCCGTCGGCTACCCGGTGCACCGGCTGGTTCGCACCCAGCTGGGCCCGGTCACCCTCGGGACGCTGCGCGCCGGCCGGCCGCGGCACCTCAGTCGTGGTGAGGTCGGCGCGCTCTACCGCGACGTCGGACTGTGAGCCCAGCCGAACCGTCCACCGTGGTCGGCCCCACCGGCAGGGTGGGGCCGACCACGGCGTTGTCGACGGCCACGGACCTGGCATCGATGCCGCGCCGGGTCGGGATCGTCGGTACCGGGCTGATCGGCACGAGCATCGGCCTGGCCCTGGCCGCGCAGGGCGTCGAGGTGCTGTTGCGTGACACCGAGGACGTCCAGGTCACCATCGCCGAGAAGATGGGGGCGGGGCGACGCTGGGCGGGGGAGCGGGTCGAGCACGCCGTCGTCGCCACCCCGTTGCCCACGATCGCCTGGCAGGTGCACGAACTGCTGCTCGGCGGTCTGGCCGACACCGTCAGCGACGCGGGCAGCGTGAAGGTCCGGCCTGTCGAGGACGGTGTCCGCCTCGGCGGCGACCTGTCGTCGTGGTGTCCGGCGCATCCGATCGCCGGCCGGGAACGCCACGGCGCCGTCTCCGCGCGCCCAGACCTGTTCGCCGAACGGGTCTGGGCGGTGTGCCCACTGCCGCAGACCGTCGACGCGGCCCTGGCGGCCACCACCGCGGTCGCGCTGGCCTGCGGCGCGACACCGGTGCGCACCACCCCCGACCGTCACGACGAGGCGATGGCGACGGTCTCCCACGTCCCGCAGCTACTCGCCAGCGTGCTGGCCGGGGAGCTGACCGGACTCGACGCGCACGACGTGCCGCTGGCTGGCCAGGGCTTCCGGGACACCACCCGCCTGGCCGACAGCGACGCGGCGTTGTGGGCCGGCATCATCGAGGGCAACCGGGAGCCGATCGGACGCCGGGTCCGGTCGCTCGGCGGTGCGCTCGTCGCCCTCGCCGACGTCCTCGAGGCGGGCGACGCGGCCCAGGTCGCCACCGCCATCACCGCGCTGATGCGGGACGGCCACGCGGGACGGGCCCGGCTGCCTCGTAAGGCCGGTGCCACCGTGCGCGAGTGGGGCTGGGTGGGGGTCGTGCTCGACGACCGGCCCGGTCAGCTTGCCGCGATCGTCGGCCTGATCAGCGACTGGGGTGTCAACATCGAGGATGTGGGCCCGTTCGAACACAGCCTGGACGCCCCCGCCGGCATCGTCGAGCTCGCTGTGGATCCGACGGTCACCGACGAGGTCGTCCACCGGCTGGTAAACACCGGATGGACGGCATACCGACGATCCTGAAGTGGCACCGAGTAGCCTGATCCGGGTCGCACGCGACGGACGCGACGGACGCGACCCGATCATCCGCACGTATCCGGGACGGAGGAATCGGGTGGAGCCCGACCACGGGTCTGCGTTTTCCACCGGCGCGAGCGCCGACGACGCGACGCAGCAGGCGGCCATTTCGTCGGGACAGGGGCTGGTCGTCGCGGTCGACGGCCCCGGCGGGTCGGGTAAGAGCACCGTGGCCCGCGAACTCGCGCGTCGCCTCGGCCTGCGCTACCTCGACACCGGCGCGATGTACCGCGCGCTCACCCAGCTCGCGTTGGAGCAGCGCATCGACATCGAGGACGCCGCCGCCGTCGGTGAGCTCTCCGAACGGGCGGTGATCTCGGTGGGTGTCGACCCCGACGCCCCGACGATCGCCGTCGACGGCACCCGGGTCGACGCGGAGATCCGCACCCGGGCGGTCACCAACGCGGTCAGCGCGATCGCCGCCGTGGCCGCCGTGCGTGGCCGTCTCGTCGCCCAGCAGCGCCAGATCATCGAGGCGGCCGGCGCGGTCGGCGGGATCGTGGTCGAGGGCCGTGACATCGGCTCCGTGGTCGCCCCCGACGCCGAGATCAAGGTGTTCCTGACCGCGTCGACCGAGGTCAGGGCGTTGCGCCGGTCCCGTCAGCTCGGTGAGAAGGGCGTGGACGACGTCGCCCGCACCCTGGCCGAACTCGACCGCCGCGACGTTCTCGACAGCACCCGCGCCGCCGACCCGCTGGCCGTCCCCGACGGCGCGATCGTGCTCGACTCGACGACGATGGGCGTCCCCGAGGTGGTCGAGGAGGTCCTGCGCCACTGCGGCCAGTCGACCGCCGTAGGCCAGTCGGCCCCCGTGGGCCGGTCGACCAATGCGGTGTCATGACCGCTGATCCTCTCCCCGCCCCCGATCCCGCGCCGAGCACCAGCGCCGTCACAGACACAGGCACCGGCACTGGAACCAGCGCCGGTAGCGCCGGCCGTGCCGCGGCGCACCGGGGGGCGCAGTCGCCGGTCTACAGCGACCGGCCGCATCGGCTGCTCAAACCCGGGGTCCGTGCGGTGCTCAACCGGCTGGTCATGCGGGTCAACCTCGAGGGTGTGGAGAACGTCCCGCACGGCGAGCCGCTGATCTTCGCCGGTAACCACAGCAGCTGGCTGGACGGCCCGCTGGTCGTGATCGAGGCGCCACGGACCGTGCGCTGTCTGGTGAAGTCCGAGATGTACACTCGGATCGTCGGCCGGATGCTGCTGTTCAGCGGGCAGATCCCGATTGACCGCGGCCGTCCTGATCGGGATGCCCTGCACACCGCACTCGATGAGCTCTCCCGAGGCGGTGCCATTGGCGTGTTCCCCGAAGGTACCCGCGGCAGTGGTGAGATGGCCGCCGTCCAGCATGGCATCGCCTACCTCGCGGTCCACGGGCGCTGCCGGGTGCTGCCAGTGGCCTGTCTCAACACCGCTCAGGCGCTGCCCAAGGGCGCGCGCTGGCCGCGCCGGTCGGTGCGGGTGCGGGTGGTGTTCGGCAAGCCGTTCGAGGTGGAGGTGCCGGCGAACCCCCGTTCGCGTCGGGCGCTGGCCGCCGTCGCCGAGGACATCCGGGTACGCCTGCTGGACCATCTCGAGACCGCCCGTGCCACCCACGGCGGCTCCACCGTGTGATCATCGAGGATCACCGGCTCTGACGACAGGTATGGCAGCAATGCCAGTGACGAGACGATGACAGTGACGAACGAACTGGACGGCCGGATGCGCGGTAAAGCGACGCACGGCGGCAGCGGTGCGCAGAGTGACAGCGGTGCGCGGGGCGGCGGCGAGGCGCTGAGCGGGTCGGAACAGGCCGGCTGGCTGGCCGAGGCGGCCGAACTGGTCGGGTTCGCCGACGGTGACGACGGCGAGTTCGGTGGGCCGGCACTGGGGCAGCCGATCGTCGCCGTCGTCGGCCGGCCCAATGTTGGCAAGTCGACGCTGGTCAACCGGGTCCTCGGTCGACGCGCCGCCGTCGTGGAGGACGTTCCCGGGGTCACCCGTGACCGCATCGCCTACGACGCGACCTGGAACGGCCGCCGGTTCACCCTGGTCGACACCGGCGGCTGGGAGCCGGACGCGTCCGGTCTCGCCGCCCAGGTCTCCGAGCAGGCCCGCGCCGCGCTGGACACCGCCGACGCCGTGCTGTTCATCGTGGACGTCGTCACCGGCGCGACCGACGCCGACGAGGCCGTCGCCCGGGTGCT
>NZ_CADCWS010000163.1 GCF_902806475.1 Candidatus Frankia nodulisporulans | reverse complement strand
CGACCCCGCGGAGCCGCCCGCCCAACGGATGGCCGGACGGACGGCTCGAGGGATGGCTCGAGGGTCTGGGCGAAAGATGGCCCGAGGGATGGTCCGACGGACGGCCCGACGCCTCGACGCGTCGGGCCGTCCGCGTCATTCGACCGGCTCGGGGCGGGTGAACAGCCGGTACAGAACGATCATCGGCGGTGTGACGATCACCAGGCCACCGACGACGGCGTAGAGCATCGCGCGGATGTTGGGCGACGGCGCGGCGGCGTCGTCCACCGTGACCTGGCCGACGATCAGGTCGGGGTACTGGGCGATCGCCCAGCCCCAGAGCATCCCGCCGACGGCCAGGCCCGCGGCGAGCCGGGCGACGACGAACTGGTTGCGCCCCAGCGCCACCAGCGCCGCGACCCCACCGACCGCGGACAACGCGACCAGCGGCACCGATCGGTCACCGAACCGGCCGGCGACGACCGGCGCCTCATGCGCGAACAGTGGCAGCAGGGCCAGCGCGAGCACCCCGCAGACCACCGCCCCACCGAACGCCCGGCGACGGAACACCGGCACCAGATGCGCGGTGACCGGGGACGCCCCGGCGTCCTTGCACAGGTACACGGCCGCGAGGAAGGCGGTCGCGGCGACGGCGAACAGGCCGCAGCCCAGCCCGAAGACGCTGCGCACCGGCTCCATCGGGTCCGACGTCGACATCTTGCCCGTCGCCAGCGCCGCACCGGTCACACCGAGGGCGAACGGGGTGATCGTCGAGGAGATGGCGAAGACGTGCCCCCACCAGTGGTCCGGACCGGCCGCGCCCGCGCCGTACGCCCGGTAGACGTAGGCGGCGCCGCGCAGCACGATGCCGACGAGCGCGGCCGCCAGCGGGATCTCCAGCGACGATCCCACCACGCCATAGGCCGGCGGGAAACCGCTGAACAGGGCGACGACGATGAACACCAACCACACGTGGTTGGCCTCCCACACCGGCCCGATCGAGGCCGAGATCAGCCGGCGCTGGGAGCGGGCGTCCGGCCCGCGAGCCAGCAGATCCCACACGCCGCCGCCGAAGTCGGCGCCGCCGAGCAGCGCGTAGGCGGTCAGCCCGATCACCATGACGACGAGAAGCAGGTCGGCGGATGTCATCGGGACTCTCCGTGCTCGCTACGGCCGACGGCCGAGGTGGCCTCGACCCGGTTCTCGGACGGGGCGGCGGTCGTCGGTCCCGGCTCCGGCGGGTTGACCGCCAGGGTGCAACCGGGACGGCCAGCCGACGGGGTCACGGTCGTCGACCGTCTGTTCGACACGGCATGCCGTCCGGACGGACGACCGAACAGTCCCGCTCGCCCGGCGTTCGCCCGCTCGCTCTTCGTACGCGCCTCATGCCGCGGATGTGGGATGACCGGCACCTGGTCGGCCCCAGCCTCCGCGGCCGGAGCCCGGTCCGCCGGAGTCGGCTCAGCCGGAACCCGGTCTGCCGGAACCCGGCCGGCCGGAGTCCGCGGGGGGACGCCGGCGGGAACGGGGGCGCCGGCGGGGGTGAGGGCGTAGCGGCCAGCGTGCTCCGCGGCCGGGTCGTACGGTGTCGCCGAGCGGCCCGCGTCGGCCCGTGCGGCCGTCGCGGCGGGCTCATGCGTGGCCGCGGTTTCACGCGCGGCGACGGGTTCACGTACGGCGGCGGGCTTGTGTGTGGCGGCGGGTGCGGACTCCTTGGCGTCGCCCTTGTCGTCGTCCTTGTCGTCGGAACCGTCGGAGCCGTCGCCGTCCCGATCGGGCCGGCCAGGGCCGGTGCCGGTGCCACGGCCGCCGTCACGCGGACGCGGGGCGCTGGGCATCGACGGCCCACTCGGCCGGTTGGGCACCAGCTGCTCACCGCTGGGTCCACCGGTGGCCATCCGGCGCAGGATCAGGATCAGCGCGCCGGCCAGGCCCAGGTACAGCGTGAGCGTGCCGGCGAAGATCGGCGCGGCGCCGTCGCTACCGGTGACCGCGTCGACCACCTTCATGTGACCGCCGACGATCCACGGCTGCCGGCCACCCTCGGTGACCTCCCAGCCGGCGATCATGGCCAGCATCGCCGCCGGGCCGGTGCAGGCCGCGGCGAGCAGCCAGGGCCGCCCGGTCGGGAGCAGCGGGTACTGCCCGCGCCGCCGCCGCCGCAGGACGGCGAACCCGGTCGCCCCCGACAACGCGAGCAGGGCCGAACCAAGCACGATCATCACCGTGAACGCGCCGTGTACGAGCGTGCCGTCGGGGCGTTCCTCCGGCGGGGCGGAATCGAGCCCCGTCATCACATGGTTCGTGGAGAAGCCCTCGAGCAGCGACAGCATGCCGGGGATCTCCAGGCCGCCGCGGACCTCACCGGTCTTGTCGTCGTAGATCCCGCCGAGTGCGAACGGGGCGTTCGAACCGGTGTGGTAGAGCCCTTCCATCGCGGCGAGCTTGAGCGGCTGGTGTTCGCCGGCGCTGCGGCCGGCCCAGTCACCGGCGATGAGCTGCAACGGGGCGGCGACGAGCACCGCGGTCAGTCCGATGGCGAGGCCACGCCGGTGGTAGGTGTCCCGACGTCCGCGCAGCATGCCGACCGCGTAGATCGCCGCCACCATTCCACCGGCGCACATGAACGCGGCCAGCAGCATGTGCACGAGCTGCGGTCCGAACGACGGGCTGGTGAACGGGGCGAGCGGTTCCTCGGCGATGACCCGGCCGTTCCGCTCGGTGATGCCGCGCGGCACGTTCATCCAGGCGTTGACCGTGATGATGAACAGCGTCGACAGCGTGCCGGAGATCGCGATCGGCCAGAGAGTCAGCCAGTGCGCGCGGGCCGAGAGGCGTTTCCAGCCGTACAGGTACATCCCGACGAAGATCGCCTCGATGAAGAACGCAAAACCCTCCATGGTGAACGACAGCCCGAGGGCGCCACCGTACTTGGACATAAAAGCGGGCCAGAGCAGCCCGAACTCGAACGACAGCACTGTTCCCGAGACGGCGCCCACCGCGAAGAGCACGGCGAAGGCACGCGACCACTTCTTCGTCAGCGCCAGCCACACCGGATCACCGGTACGCAGCCAGCGCCACTCGGTGTAGACGAGCATCCAGGGCAGGCCGACACCGAATACGGCGAAGCAGATGTGGAACGCGAGGGAGAACGCCGTCTGGGCACGAGCGAGGTCGATGGCGTCGGCGGCGAGAACCATGCGCACGGCTCCTTCGAAGGACCGCGGGAAGAAATCGACCGGGAATCAGTCGACCTTCTACCCAGCGTAGAAGGTCCCAAGGTACGTAGCGGGCGGTCCGGTCGGCCCGGCGTTCCTGCGTGAGGTCCACAACAGGGTCGGCACCGACCGGCGGGGCGGTGCTTCGTTCGTCCCCCCACCAGGCATACGTGTCCAGGCCGTCTTTTCCCCGTCAGGACGGGTGTGATTCTGCCAAGCCGGCCGCCGTCGGCGTTTTTTGCACCGTTCGGGCGGCACCAAAGAGCACGCCGACCACAGCTCGCAGGCGTCACTCCGGGCCGGCCAGGACCAATGTGTTCCGACCCGCGGGTCAAATGTCCTGCGGGTTGCCTTAATTCCACGTAAAGAATGACAGCCAGCCCGCGGCGGCACGCACCGGAAACGACCGACGGACACTGGCGGGCCACCGAAAGGTCGGCGGTGAATCGGTCCGTTCGGCTCGCCCGGGGTGCCACCATCGCGGCCGAACAGCCCGGCCGGGCCAGGCCAGGAGTCCGGTTCGGATCGCCGGAAGGTGACCATCGACGGCGGTGGACGGCGCTTCCCTGGCCGTCCGACCGGCCGCGGGCAGGACCACCGGGCCGGCGCGGCCAGACCTGTGGGCCCGTCGGACCCGACGACCGGGCCGGCGCCGGCGGACCCCTCGGCGGGCGCCCCCGTCCCGCCGGCGCGCCTTACCGTCCGCCCAACACCGAGGTCAGCACGGGTGTGACGCAGGCTGCGTCGACAAACCTCGGGGTTCGACCACGGTCAACTTCTACGCGACGTAGGATTGAGGCATGGCGCGCCTGGGTGACCTCGAACGGTCGGTCATGGACGTGTTGTGGTCCAGCGACGGGTGGTTGACAGCTCGCGAGGTCGCCGCCCGCCTCGACCACGAGCGCGATCTCGCGTACACCACCGTGCTGACCGTGCTCGAACGACTGGAACGCAAGGGCTTCGTGCGCCGGCAGCGGGCCGCGCGGGCCCATCGCTACGCGGCCACCGACAGCCGTGAGGCCGTCGTCGCCGAGGCGATGATGGAGGCCCTCGGCACGGCGGACGACCGCGGCTCGGCCCTGGTCCGTTTCGTCGGCTCCGTCTCCGCCGAGGAGGCGGAGATCCTGCGCCGGGCGCTGGACCCCCTGAGCGTGCTCCCGCCGCTGGCGGAGCCCATCGGGATGGGCGCCGCGGCAGCACCCGCCGCGGGTGCGCCCGCCTCAGCCCCCGCGACCGGCTCCGATGCCGTTGCAGGCCCGTTCGGGTCCGCAACGGGCGATGCGGACGGTCTCGGCACGGCCTCCACCGAGCCGGAGTAACCGGAGTAAACAGTTCAGCTTCGGCCAGTGCGGGGGTAGCGTGGCCCAGGACATGACGACCGCGGCACTCCTCGCCCTGTTCGCGGGCGTGCTGGCCTGGCCGGTGCCACGCCTGCTCGCTGCCGCGCGATGGCCGCATCGCTACCCGCGGGCTGCGATCCTGCTCTGGCAGGCGATCGGTCTGGCCGGCGGAGTATCAGCGCTGCTGGCCGCGGTGGCGTTCACCGTCTCCCCACTGGCCACCAGCACTCCTTCGGCGATCATCGATCATCTGACCAACGTGGCCGCGGGCGAGCCGCTCGCCGGGCTGCGCTGGATCAACCTGGTCGGTCTGGCGCTCGCCACCGCGCTCGCCGGTCGACTGTTCGGTGTTCTCGGCGCCTCCACCGCCGCCACGTTGCGTGAACGGCATCGGCATCGGCATCTCGTCGACCTCGCCGGCCGCCGCCATCGCCGCCACGACACCCATGATCCGACCGGCCACCTGCTCTCCCCCGCCGGCGGCCTTCCCGCCGCCGAGCCGTTCTCCCCGACCGGGCATCACGACCATCTCGTCCCGGGCGACCGGCTCCCCCCGGAGCAACCGGTCAGCGGCCTGACGTACCCGTCGCCCGCCACCAGCGGTCATCCGACGACCGGCGGCGCTGACAGCGGCGAGAACGACGGGTCCATACCGGATGAAAGCGTGACGATCCGGGCGGTCGCGTCCTGCTGTCTGTGCGAGCACCGCGACCGGGCCGGCATCCGGCTGCGGATTCTCGACCATCCGATCGCGGTCGCCTACTGCGTGCCCGGGGTACGGCACGCCCGGGTGGTGGTCTCCCGCGGCCTGCTCAACACCCTGGCCGCCGACGAACTCGACGCGGTGCTCGCCCACGAGGCCGCCCATGTCGCCGGCCGTCACGACCTGGTCATCCAGCCGTTCGTCGCCTGGGAGCGCACCTTTCCGTTCCTGGGCCCGGCCCGGGAGGCCACCGCGGCGGTGTCGCTGCTGGTGGAGATGCTCGCCGACGATGCCGCCGGACGGCAGACCAGCCGCCCCGCACTGGCTCGGGCGCTCGCCCGGATCGGGGTGACCAGGGCACCCGTTCCCGCCGGTGCCCTGAGCATCCTCGGTGCGAACGGCGCCCTCGCCGATGCCGCTGGTGTCCGCACGGCCGGTGCCGGCGGCACCGCGGCCACGCACGGTCACGGCCGCGAGGGCGGCCACGAGGGTCCGGTCGGCGTCGGCCCGTCGCGTGGGATCACCAATCCGGTGATCTCCCGCATCGCCCGGTTGCTCGACCCGCCGGCGGTGCACTGGTGGCAGGCCCTGGTCGCCTACCTCGGCGCCGCGGCGGTGCTCGTCACCCCACCGCTGATCATCCTGATCGGCTGAACCGGCCACACCCGAACGCCCGACCACCCGAACGCCCGACCGACGGCCGGGACGGACGGCACGAAACCGTCCGCCGGCATCGGCTAGACCACATCGCCGGACGTAGGCAAGAGCGCCATCGACTCGGCAGACTTGGCCCCACCGAGCCTGACCCCGCCCGAGAACGACCGCGAACAACATCGCCGGAGGCGGTTGTGACGACCGATCGGACCACGACGGCCCTGGACGCACGCGACCCGGATCCGGGTGCCTTCGCCGGTGGGGTGTCCAGCGGCACCCGGCACGCGGCGGTGCGCGCCGGTGTACGCAGGCTGGGCCATCTGCTCGGGCAGGCGCTCACCCGCCACGAGGGTGCGGACACCCTGGCCCTCGTCGAGCAGGTGCGAGCCCTGGCCCGCCGGCCCGACAACGGCGCCGAACTCGCCCGGCTGCTGGCCGGCGTCGACGACCCGACCGCGATCGTGCTCGCCCGCGCGTTCACCGCCTACTTCCAGCTCGCCAACATCACCGAGCAGCTGTACCGCTCCCGGGAGCTCTCCGACCGGGCCCAGGGCCCGCTGGCGGAGACGTTCGCCCGGATGGGGGACGCGCTCGACGCCGGCACCCTCGAGCGCGAGCTCGCCAGCTCCATCGCCGGACGCCTCGAGCTTCGGCCGGTGTTCACCGCGCATCCGACCGAGGCCAGCCGTCGCTCGGTGCTCGACACGCTGCGCCGCATCGCCGACCTGCTCGACGCCGACAGCCCGGATGTCGGCACATCCCGTCCGGCGGACACCGAACGCCTCGGGCGTCGCCTCGCCGAGATGGTCGACATCCTGTGGCAGACCGACGAGCTGCGGGTGGAGCGGCCCAAGCCCACCGACGAGGCCCGCTCCGCCGCCTACTACCTGGAACTGATCGCCACCGAGGTGCTGCCCGACCTGCTGGAGGAGCTGGACCTCGCCTTCGCCCGGGTGGGGATCCCACTGCCGGCGGGGGCCCGTCCGCTGCGGTTCGGCTCGTGGGCTGGCGGTGACCGGGACGGAAACCCGAACGTCACGCCGGCGGTCACCCTCGAGGTTCTGACCCTGCAGCACGAGTTCGGTATCCGACTGCTGACCTCGGCCGTCGAACGGTTGGTCAAGGAGCTGACCGCGTCCACCCGGGTGGTGACGGTGAGCGAGGAACTGTTGGCGTCGCTGGCCGCCGACCGGGTGGCGCTGCCCGAGGTGTACGAGCGCTACGTGCGGCTCAACGCCGAGGAGCCGTACCGGCTCAAGTGCAGCTACATCCTGGCCCGTCTCGCCGCCACCCGTGACCGTCTGGCCGCCGGCCGCCCCCATGTGGCCGGCCGCGACTACGCGGGTCTGCCCGACGTGCTCGACGATCTGGCGGTGATGCGCGCGTCGCTCGCCGCCGGGGATGGCAGCCTGGTCGCCGACGGCCCGCTGCAACGGATGATCCGCACCGCCAACGCGATGGGTCTGGCGCTGGCGACCCTGGACATCCGCGAACACGCCGACAAACACCATGGTGCGCTCGGCGCCCTCTACGATCTGCTCGGCGAACTGGACGCGCCCTACGCCGAACTCGACCGACCGGCCCGACGCGCCCTGCTGTCCGCCGAACTGACCCGGCGCCGCCCGCTGCTGGGCAGCGCGCCGCCGCCGCTACCCGACGGTGCCCTCGGCGCGCTGGACCTGATGCGCACGATCCGGGTCGCCCTCGACCGGTTCGGCGCGGACGTCATCGAGAGCTACATCGTGTCGATGACCCGCGACGTCGACGACATCCTCGCCGTGGCGGTGCTAGCCCGGGAGGCGGGCCTGGTCGGGGTCGGGTTCGCCGGGCGGCCGGCGTGGGCCCGGATCGGTTTCGTCCCCCTGTTCGAGACGGTCGCCGAGCTGCGCTCCGCCGGTGCCCTGCTGGACGGGATGCTCACCGACCCGTCCTACCGGGCGCTGGTCGGTGCCCGCGGTGACGTGCAGGAGGTCATGCTCGGCTACTCGGACTCGTCCAAGGACGCCGGCATCACCGCGTCCCAGTGGGAGATCCACAAGGCCCAGCGGGACCTGCGTGACATCGCTCGCCGCCACGGCGTGGTGCTGCGCCTGTTCCACGGCCGCGGCGGCTCGGTCGGACGCGGCGGCGGCCCCAGCGGCGAGGCGATCATGGCCCAGCCGTTCGGCACCCTGGACGGCTCGATCAAGGTGACCGAGCAGGGCGAGGTGATCTCGGACAAGTACACCCTGCCGCAGCTCGCCCGGCACAACCTCGAGATCGCCCTGTCCGCGGTGGTCGAGGCCTCGATCCTGCACCGCTCCGCCCGACTGAGCCCCGCCGTGCTCGCCGGCTGGGACGCCACCATGCAGGCCGTGGCCGACTCGGCTCGCGAGGCCTACCAGGCGTTCGTCGCGAACCCGGCACTCGTGCCGTTCTTCCTCGCCGCCACCCCGGTGGAGGAGCTCGGCAACCTCAACATCGGCTCCCGCCCGTCGCGCCGTCCCGGCGGCTCCGGCGGCCTCGCCGACCTGCGCGCGATCCCGTGGGTGTTCGGCTGGACCCAGTCCCGGATCATCCTGCCCGGCTGGTTCGGTGTCGGCACCGGCCTGGCCGCCGCCCGCGCCGCCGGAGCCGGCGACACCCTCGCCGACATGTACCACTCCTGGCACTTCTTCCGGACGTTCCTCGGCAACGTCCAGATGACCCTCGCCAAGTCGGACCTCGCCATCGCCGAGCGCTACGTCACCACCCTGACCGGCGACCTCGCCCCCATCGGCGCCCCCGGCGCGGCCGGCTCGGCAGGTTCGGCCGGCTCGGCGATCTTCGAGACGATCCGCGCCGAGCACGCCCGCACCGTGCGCGAGGTGCTCGCGGTCACCGGCCAGCGGGAACTGCTCGAGAACGCCCCCACACTGCGCCACACCCTCGAGGTCCGCGACGCCTACCTCGCCCCCTTGCACGCCCTGCAGATCTCCCTGCTGGCCCGTTCCCGGGCCGCCGGCCCCGACGCCGACCCCCACCTGCGCCGCGCCCTGCTGCTCACCATCAACGGCATCGCCGCCGGCCTGCGCAACACCGGCTGACCAGGGGAGGACCCGGCTGGCCGCATCCCGCTTCACCAGCGGCGGGAGCGGGTATAGGTCGAGTTCAGCCGGAGTGCACGGTGGTCCGCACAGAACACGGAGTGGACCATCGGGTGGACGAGGCGAGGAGGAGAGGAGCAGTGGTGACACGCCAACGGACAGTCGAACGGCGAGGAGGTCGACACGGAATGTGGCCACATATTCCCGAAATGTCGACGATCGCTGGCCGTCCGTGCCTCGCGCCGCGATTGACGGCGACGGTGAGCGGCAATTAACAGCTCAGTAACGATTGATTAATGCCCGGAGAACCTGTCAGCGTCAGCGTAGACGAACACGTCCGATCCGTCCTCACACAGGCCATGCACACAAGGGCGTCGGACAGACCCAGACGACCAGACGGCAGGTGGTGGACGCCATGGAGACGATCGTCAAGATTGCGGCATCTATCGACGATATTCCGACTGTCGAGGAAACGGATGCCATGCTGGACGAGTTGCGCCGGCGCCCACGGGATTCCGCGACGGCAAAGATGATCGACGAGCTGCTCGAGCTTCGCATGCTACTGGGAGTGGCCTACGAGCCCACGCCCGCCGAGTAGCGCGATAACCACGTAACCGAACGGGGACCTCCCCGGCCCACGAGCAGGGCCACTGGGAGGTCCCCGCCATCGGTTGCCGCCGATGCAACTGCTGGGACCCGAACGGCTGGTTCTGGTTCTGGTTCTGCTGGTTGCCGCGCTGGCCACCCTGCGAGGCGCCGAAGCGCTCGCCGAGGTTCCCGCCCTGGCCGCCGCCGACACCCACGAGCTGGTGGAGGCGGTTCTCGATGTAACGCTCGCTGTGGTGCGTCTTGTCCGCGATGCGTGCGACGAGGTCGTTCACGCTGGTGGCGCTGTCGACATCCGCGGCGCTGACCTGGCCGAACTGGTCCAGGATGCCGTAGCGGAGCTGCTGCCAGTTCTGCCGAAGCTGCTGCTCGATCTGCTGCTGGGCCATCTCTGCGGGTAACTGGTCAGGT
>NZ_CADCWS010000162.1 GCF_902806475.1 Candidatus Frankia nodulisporulans | reverse complement strand
AAGCGGCTATACCTGTCGAACCAGTGGATGTCGTATTCTGTGGGCCGCCAACATTGTTCGCTGGTGCGGCACCCAGAGCCACTCCTGAGGTGTGTGTCAGCGTCAGTGCTGATGCCAGCAGCACCAGCACCGGAATCCGTAATCGTCTGCGCACGGCCATCCCCTTTTCCGTCGGTCGCACTGTTCGATCATCGGCGGTCCTGAACGTGGCGGAGCCGCCGACTCCCCGGGCCCCCGTAAATCGACGTCACTATAAAATACGGTTTATTATTCCGCTACCGGTGCATACACTTTTAGGCGCGGATTTCCAGGCTTTGGCCAGTACGTCCGGCGGTCGGCTCGCCCCCGGCTTCGGGTGCCGGGTCGGAGTGGGACGTGCCTGGTGGTGGCGTGCCGCCGGCCGTCGGGAACATCGATGATCTGTGTACCGTCGGGTCCGGTTCCGCGAGCGGCGCGTCGATCGCGCCGCGGGCGGCGGGCATCGCCGTGTCGGACCTGCGCCACGCACCGTATATGCACATAAAGTATCTGTTGGGATACTTTATGTGATCGATGGTGGTACCTGTGCCGCCTGCCAGGGGGTCAGTGCCGAGAGCGACTGCCCGGCCCGCGCGGCAGATGGCACCATCAGGTGAGGTGGGTGGGTACGGCCACGCACCACCCGCCAGGTTCGGCCCGGGCCTGACACCCGGGTACAGAGGTACGACACACCGCGGCGCCGCGCGCGCCGCAGCCCAGAGAAAGTTAGGACGAGACGACGATGACTCTGACGATCGGCGACACCGCGCCGGACTTCACCACCGAGACCACCGAGGGGACCATCAACTTCCACGAGTGGATCGGCGACTCGTGGGCGGTGCTGTTCTCGCACCCGAAGAACTTCACCCCGATCTGCACCACCGAGCTCGGCTACGTGGCCAGCATCAAGCCCGAGTTCGACGCGCGCAACGTGAAGATCATCGGACTGTCCGTGGACCCGGTCGACAAGCACGCCGACTGGGCCAAGGACATCGAGGAGACCCAGGGCACCGCGCCGAACTACCCGCTGATCGGTGACTCCAACTTCAAGGTCTCCAAGGCGTACGGGATGCTCGGCGCGAACGTGAGCGGCGACCCGGCCGACCGCACGGCCGCGGACAACCAGACCGTCCGCAACGTGTTCGTCATCGGCCCGGACAAGAAGATCAAGCTGATCCTGGTCTACCCGATGACCACCGGCCGCAACTTCGACGAGGTCCTGCGGGTCATCGACTCGCTGCAGCTGACCGCCAAGCACAAGGTCGCCACCCCGGTGAACTGGAAGCAGGGCGAGGACGTCGTCATCGCCGGCTCGGTCAACAACGACCAGGCCAAGGAGATCTTCGGCAGCTGGAACGAGCCGAAGCCCTACCTGCGGATCGTCCCGCAGCCCAAGTAGTCCGCTCGCCGGCCGATCGGTTCGGCCGGTGGCGCCGGTGCGGTGCCGCCGGCACCATCAGCGGTACCGCACCAGCGATACGAGCGGCCCTCGGCCGAGGTGGAGACACTTCGGCCGAGGGCCGGCGGCGTTTCCGTGCCGGACGCAGGCGCTGGTAGGCCGGCAGCCGGCCCGCCACCGTGGCCCTCAGGAGCGGACGAGCAGGCTGACCGGGAAGTCGCGCAGCAGGCGCAGGACGTAGGCCGTCCCGCCGTCGTGGCGGCGCCCGGTCAGCACGTCGGTCCAGCGGCCCTCCGGCAGTGGCAGGGTGGTGTCCCGCCAGCCGCCGCCGCGGCGCAGACCCAGCACCAGCCGCGGGACCACGGTCACCATCGCCTCGGAGCGGACGAACGCCACGACGTTCTCCGCCGCCGAGCCGGATGCCCACAGCGGGCGGTAGGTGGCGTGGGCACCGAACCAGTCCGGGTTGTCCCGGCGCACCCGCAGGGCGCGGGCGACCACCAGCAGTTTCGCGGCGCCCGCGTCGTCGAGCAGCGGGGGGCGTCGCGGCGGGGAGTCGTCGGCGGGGATGTCGGCGCCGAGTTCGGCGAGCAGCTTCGTGCGGTCGCCGAAGTTCACCGGACGACGGTTGTCCGGGTCCACCAGGGACAGATCCCACAGCTCCTGGCCCTGATAGACATCGGGCACCCCGGGCATGGTGAGCTGCAGCAGCTTCTGGGCCAGCGAGTTGTGCCGGCCCAGTTCCACCAGAGCGCCGACGTAGCCGGTCAGCACCGCGAGGAACTCCTCGTCCTCGAGCACCGACTCGACGTAGTTCACCAGGGCCGCCTCATAGGCGGGGTCCTGGTCGGTCCAGCTCGTGTACAGCTTGGCCTCGCGGGCGACCTTGAGCATGTACTGGGTGGCCCGCTCGGCGGGCAGCGGCCAGGCCCCGACGAGGGTCTGCAACAGGAAGTAGATCGTCGGGCGGTCGGGCCAGCCCTGTTCGGTGTCACGGTGACGTTCGCCGAGGCGGACCAGCCGTCCGGCGGCCTCCGCCCAGCCACGCGGGTCCTCGGAGAGCACCGCGAGGCGGGCGCGGACGTCCTCGGAGCGTTTGGTGTCGTGGGTGGACAGGGTCGTCATCGTCAGCGGCCAGTCCCGCTGGGTGGCCACCGCGGCCTCGTGGAACTCGTTGACGGCGCTACGCGGATGGCCGGTGGTGAACGCGGGGAAGCGGGACGGGTCGCCGCCGACCTCGTTGAGCGCGATCATCCGGGCGTAGCGGTAGAACGTGGTGTCCTCGATGCCCTTGGCCATCACCGGGCCGCAGGTCTGCTGGAAGCGGGTGACGAACTCCGGCGGGCCGCCCAGGGCGAGGTCCTCGATCAGGTCGACCTCGGTGGCCCGGCCCGGCAGGTACGACCGGGCCTGCTCACAGGCCCGCACGATGTGGCCGCGGGCCTCCAGGCTCGGGGTGCCGTCCGGGCGGATGTAGGCACGGTAGACGTCGAAGGCGGCCAGTACCTCGCACAGCGCCTCGCGCAGCCCGCTGCGGGTCAGGTCGGCGCGGGCCCGGCGCGATTCGACCAGTGCCAGGGCGGTGAGCCGGTCGACCTCGGGTTGCAGGACCCCGGCGAGCACGTCCAGCTTCGCGGCTCGCGCCTCGGTCTCGTAGGTCGGATCGGCCCGGGTGATCTCCTCGTAGAGCACCGACAGCGGATGACCGGCGAGCGGGTCGAGGAACAACCGGGTGATCCGGCCGATGCCGTCGTAGCCGGTGGTGCCGTCGCACGCCCAGGTCCGGGGCAGCGTCTCGTCGTCCTCGAGGATCTTCTCGACGACCGTCCACACCCCGCCGGCGGCGTCGGAGAGCCGGCGCAGGTAGCCCTCCGGGTCGGCGAGGCCGTCCGGATGGTCGATGCGCAGACCCTCGAACGTGCCGGCGCGGACCTGCTCGATGAGCAGGCGGTGGGTCGCCGCGAACACGTCCGGTTCCTCCTGGCGCAGGCCCGCCAGGGTGGTGATGTCGAAGAAGCGCCGGTAGTTCAGTTCGGTGGCCCCGACCCGCCACCAGCACAGCCGGTAGTACTGGGCGTCCAGGGTGCCGGCGATGTCGTGGGGGTCGGCGGTGCCCGGCGCCGTCGGCAGCACGTGGTCGTAGTAGGCGACCACCCAGGCGCCGTCCTCGTCCTGGCGCACGCTGATCTCACCGGCGGCCAGGCAGTCGGCCAGGCCCGCGCCGAGGATCGGCACGACGACCCGGCCCGGGTTGTCCGGGCTGGCCCAGTCGATGTCGAACCAGCTCGCGTACGGCGAGTCCGGCCCCTCGCGCAGCACCGACCACCAGGCCGCGTTCGCGGCCTGCGGGGCGACGGCCATGTGGTTGGGCACGACGTCGACGACTAGGCCGAGACCCGCGCGTCGGCAGGCGGCGACCAGACGGCGCAGCCCCCCGCTACCCCCGAGTTCCGGGTTGATCTGGCCGTGCTCGACGACGTCGTAGCCGTGGGTGGAACCGGGCGCGGCCTCCAGCACCGGCGACAGGTACAGGTGCGACACCCCGAGGGAGGCCAGGTAGGGGACGATGACGGTCGCGTCGGTCAGCGAGAAGTCGAGGTTGAGCTGCAGCCGGTAGGTCGCGGTCGGAACCGCCCGCTCGTCACCGGAGCCGGCCCGTCCCCCGATCATGGCACCCGCCCCGCCGGAGCCCATGGTCGCGTCAGGGGACACGGCGCAGCACGACCGTCGAGCGAGCGTCGATCTCGAGCGGATCACCGGCCTTGACCAGACGACCGCTGTCGCTGGGGTCGAAGGCGGTCGTGGCCAGGGGAATCGCCTCCAGATCGGCGTCGACGAGGGTGACGGACCGTCGCGTGTCCACCACTGTCTCCCAGGAGCCACCGAAGTTCGTGGCCGGCACGCGGAAGCCGACCGGTTCGAAGTGGGCGTTGAAGAACAGCAGGAAGGACGAGTCCTTGATCGGCTGGCCGAGCGCGTCCGGGTCCCGGATGGCGTCGCCGTTGAGGTAGACGCCGAGGGTGCGGGCGGTGCCGGACTCCCAGTCGGCGCTGGTCATCTCGGTGCCGTCCGGGCGCAGCCAGACGATGTCCTTGCTGGCGGGGTCCAGGTCGGTGTCCGTCGCCGGGTCACCGGTGGCCGGGCCGCCACCGGCCGGGCCACTCTGGCCGCTCAGCACGTTGCCCTTGAAGTACTTGCGGCGGCGGAAGATCGCATGGTCGCGGCGCAGTTTCGACACCTGGCTGACGAACTCGACCAGGTCGGCGTTGCGCTCGGCGTCGGACCAGTCCAGCCAGGAGATCGGGCTGTCCTGACAGTAGGCGTTGTTGTTGCCGCGTTGGGTGCGACCCATCTCGTCTCCGGCGACCAGCATGGGCACCCCCTGGGACAGCAGCAGCGTCGTCAGCAGGTTACGGGTCTGCGCGCCGCGAAGCGCGGTCACCACGGGATCGTCGGTGGGTCCTTCCACACCGCAGTTCCACGAACGGTTGTCGTCGGAGCCGTCCCGGTTGTCCTCGCCGTTGGCCTCGTTGTGCTTGTCGTTGTACGAGACGAGGTCGCGCAGGGTGAAACCGTCATGGGCGGTGATGAAGTTGATCGACGCCCAGGGGCGACGGCCGGAGTTCTCGTACAGGTCGCTGGAGCCGGTCAGCCGGGAGGCGAACTCGGTGATCCCGTGGTCCTGCCCCCGCCAGAAGTCACGGACGGTGTCGCGGTACTTGCCGTTCCACTCCGTCCACAGGGGCGGGAAGTTGCCGACCTGGTAGCCGCCCTCGCCGAGGTCCCACGGCTCGGCGATCAGCTTGACCTGGGAGACCACCGGATCCTGCTGGACGAGGTCGAAGAACGACGACAGCCGGTCGACGTCGTAGAACTCGCGGGCCAGGGTCGCGGCGAGGTCGAAGCGGAACCCGTCGACGTGCATCTCGGTCACCCAGTAGCGCAGCGAGTCCATGATGAGCTGCAGGACGTGGGGGTGGCGCACCCGCATGCTGTTGCCGGTGCCCGTGTAGTCCATGTAGTAGCGCGGGTCCTCGTCGACCAGCCGGTAGTAGGCGGAGTTGTCGATGCCGCGGAAACACAGCATCGGGCCCATGTGGTTGCCCTCGGCGGTGTGGTTGTAGACGACGTCGAGGATCACCTCGATCCCGGCCTCGTGCAGGTTGCGGACCATCCCCTTGAACTCCTGCACCTGCCGGCCCTGCCCGCCGGAGGCGGAGTAGCCGTTGTGCGGTGCGAGGAAGGCCACCGAGTTGTAGCCCCAGTAGTTGCGCAGGTTGCGGCTGACCAGATGCTCGTCATGGACGAACTGGTGCACCGGAAGCAGCTCGATCGCGGTGATGCCGATCCTGCGGTAGTGCTCGATCATGATGGGGTGGGCGATACCCGCGTACGTTCCGCGGTACTCGTCCGGCAGGTCCGGGTGGTTCTTGGTCAGTCCGCGGACGTGGGCCTCGTAGATCAGCGACTCGTTGTAGGGCGTGCGCGGTGGCCGGTCGCCGTTCCAGTCGAAGAACGGGCTGATCACCACCGACTTCATCATGTGCGGGCCGGAGTCGGCGTCGTTGACGCTGTCCGGGTCGCCGAAGGTGTACGGGAAGACCGCCTGGTCCCAGGCGATCTCGCCGTCGACGGCCTTGGCGTACGGGTCGAGCAGGAGCTTCGCCGGGTTGCAGCGGTTGCCGGCGGCCGGATCGTACGGCCCGTCGATGCGGTAGCCGTAGCGCTGACCGGGGCCGACCGAGGGCAGGTAGGCGTGCCAGACGAAGGCGTCGACCTCTTTGAGTTCGACCTTCTCCTCATGCCCGGCATCGTCGAACAGGCAGAGCATGACCTGTTGCGCGACCTCCGAGAAGATCGCGAAGTTGGTCCCCGTACCGTCATACGTGGCGCCAAGGGGATATGGGTGACCCGGCCAAACCTGCGACATAGGCCCGAAGCCTACGGCCACCGAGCCTGCCCTGATTCGTCGGCGCGGGAACCGACTCGTCACACGTGCGGCGATCCGGGCGATCGCGCGCACCGCCAGCCCCGGCCATTGACGTTTCATTGATCGGTTCCGACCTGGTCAGGCCTAGCATGACCACATGGCCGACTGGGCGATCTGGGTCGTCGTCGCTGGCGCTCTGTTCGTCGGCGAGCTGATGACGCTGGACCTGATTCTCGTGATGCTGGGCCTCGGCGCGCTGGTGGGGGCGGTGCTCGCCCTGCTCGGCGTGGACGTGGTCTGGCAGATCGCCGCCGCCACCGTGGCGGCCGGCGGGTTCGGGCTGGGCCTGCGCCCGGTGGCCCGCCGGCATCTGCAACGCGGCCCGCAGCTGGTGACCGGGGTGGCGGCGCTGGTCGGCGAGCAGGCACTGGTCGTCGAGCGGGTGGACGGGCTCGGCGGGCGGGTGAAGGTCCGCGGCGAGATCTGGTCGGCACGGTCCTACCCCGGTTCGCTCGTGCTGGACGCGGGCGAGCAGGCACGAGTGCTGCGCATCGACGGGGCCACCGCGATCGTGCACAGGTTCGAGCTCTGAGCGCCGAGCCGAGCGGACGGATCCGGGCGGCTGACGCCCGAGGCAGGGAGGGAACAGCTCATGGCAGGTGTCATCGTGGCCGCGGTGATCGCGGCGGTCCTGTTGGTCGTCCTCGTGCGGGCCGTGCGGATCGTGCCGCAGGCCCGGGCGATGGTCGTCGAACGGCTCGGTCGCTATCACCGCACACTCACCCCGGGTCTGGCGATCGTGGTCCCGTTCGTCGACCGCATCCGCGATCGCATCGATCTGCGTGAACAGGTCGTCAGCTTTCCACCGCAACCGGTGATCACCGAGGACAACCTCGTCGTCGGCATCGACACCGTCATCTACTTCCAGGTCACCGACCCGCGGGCGGCCACCTACGAGATCGCCAACGTCATCCGGGCGATCGAGCAGCTCACGGTGACCACCCTGCGCAACGTCATCGGTGGGCTGAACCTCGAGGCCACCCTCACCTCGCGCGACCAGATCAACGGCCAGCTCCGGGGCGTGCTCGACGAGGCCACCGGCAGGTGGGGCATCCGGGTCAACCGGGTCGAGCTCAAGGCGATCGACCCGCCCCGCTCCATCCAGGACTCGATGGAGAAGCAGATGCGGGCCGAGCGGGACCGGCGGGCCGCCATCCTGACCGCCGAGGGTGTGAAGCAGAGCGAGATCCTGCGGGCCGAAGGTGCCAAGCAGGCCGCGATCCTGCGGGCCGAAGGTGAGCGGGAGGCGCAGATCCTCACCGCGCAGGGCGAGGCGCAGGCGATCGGTACCGTCTTTCGTGCCATCCACGAGGGCAACCCCGACCAGAAGCTGCTCGCCTACCAGTACCTGCAGACCCTGCCCCAGATCGCCCAGGGCCAGGCGAGCAAGCTGTGGATCGTGCCGAGCGAGCTGACCGGGGCGCTGGGCAGCCTCGGTGGTCTGCTCGCCGGACCGGGCCAGGGGGACCACCCCCCGGGCGAACCATCACCGGGCCGGGCGACATAGCCGGTGTGAGCACCGAGATACGACCAATTAGTCATACCTTTGGGTGGGGGTGGGGCTAGTCCCCACCGCTCGACCATGGGACGATTCCGTCAGCCGGTTGGGACGGGTCGATGAGACGCAGGGGAAGGCGTTCCTCGTCGACGGAGGTTCCTGCGTGGTCGCAATATCCCCGACAGCTCGTGAGCTGTCGTCCACCCCGTCATCGTTCGCGGTGCCGGGTAAACTGGCGGTCCTCGCCTGTCCGCCAGCGCTGTGTCCACATCTCGAGTTCGGCGTGTCTACAGTGCTGTCCGCGGCCGTGTCGTTGACCTGGACGGCACAGCCCGGTTCACCGGGGTTCCTGTTCGCCGGGCTGGAGTGGCGGGGCTCCCCGGGCACCGCCGGCCGGGTCGCCGCGAACCTGCGCCGGCTCGGGCACGTCACGTTCGAGACCGTGGAGGGCCCCTCCTCGGGCTGCGACGCCGAGCGCTACTCCTACACCCCGGAACTGGGCCTGCACCGGGCCGCCATCGCGGCCAACGGTGACGTCGTGGTCGGTGAGGCGGCCCTGCGGGCGCTGCTCGAACGCGGCGAAGCCCGGGAGACCCTCGCCCGCGGACTGCACCGTCTGCTCGGTACCGCATGGGACGACGTGCTCGAACCACTGCGCCGCGGGGCACACGGAGCGCCCATCACCTGGCTGCGGCGCACCGGCTGACACTGTCTGCGGGGAGCGGCCACACCCCCGCTGACCTGCGCTCCGTCAGGATGGCGGCGCCTGCGGGCGAGGTTCGTCGCGCAGCGACGCAGGCCGCGTTCCGGCGTGTGGCCAAGGCCACATACGGGTAGCGCGGGTCTGACGGGCACATACCCCGGCGGTTATGCGTTGAGGCTTGCGCACGACCACGAACAACCATTTTGGGAGTTACCTCAGTGGCCACCGATTACGACACCCCGCGTACGACCGACATAGAGGACGCATCGGAGCAGAGTTTGGAGGCACTCAAGGCCCGTCGTGCCGACGCGGCCGCGGATCTGGGCGATGAAGCCGACCCGTTCGAGGCGGAACTCGGACTGCCCGGCGCCGACCTGGCAGGCGAAGAGCTGAACCTGCGCGTCCTGCCCCGGCAGGCCGACGAGTTCACCTGCACACAGTGCTACCTCGTGCACCACCGCAGTCAGCTGTTCGACGAGCGTCGGATGGTCTGCCGGGACTGCGCGGCCTGATCCTCGACCAGGTGCACGGCGGTCAGCCGACCGTTGCCGGCGTGGCCCGCAGTCCGCACGGCCTGTCCACCGTGTGGCCTGCCGACCACCCGGGCGGGTGCGCTCACCCGCCGACCAGGACACCAGCCTCGCGCATGGCGTCCACGGCCCGGTCATCGTCGCCGGGGTGCAGGTTCACGAACCGGGTGAGCGCCAGGGGCAGCACCACCGTCAGACCCTGAGCCCGAGCATCCAGTGCGCTGGCCCGCACACAGTGATCGCCAGCCAGGCCGACCACGACGAGAGTGGTGATGCCCAGCTGCCCAAGCCGCTCGCCCAGCAACGTCGCCCGGCGGACCCCCGAGTGTGGATCGCGCACCGAGAACGCCGAGTACCCGTCGGCCCCATCGACACCCTTGCGGATCACCTCGCCGTCGACGACCAGATCCGGATGGAAGGCTGCGCCATGGCTGCCCGCGACACAGTGCGGCGGCCAGACGCCGCCGCCGGTGACGAAGTGCGGTGTCTCGGCGGGATGCCAGTCCTGGCTGTAGAAGACCGGCGAGCCGGCGGCTCGGGCGGCTGCCACCTGCGCGTTTATCCCCGCGATGACCTGTTCGCCGTCGGCGACGTACAGACTGCCCGCGGGATCGGCGAAGTCGTTCTGCACGTCCACCACCAGCAGCCCGACCCGCGGTCCGTAGCCCACGCCCGGCATCAGGGCCCACCTCTCCTTCGCACGGGTCGGCGTGTGCCGACCCGTCACACCGACTGACCGATCGTTCACCCCCGATCGGCAGTGTCCCGCCGGGAGCCGGAGCCGTCGAGGGGAAAATGGGCCTGTCGTGGGGAATGTCGCCTCGGGTTGATATGTCCCCGCGTGTCGCATCCCGACACGCCAGGGCGGATATCCCTGATCATGGCCGGCTCGCGGCTTA